>CAIJTF010000100.1 GCA_903823565.1 uncultured Flavobacteriales bacterium | reverse complement strand
CAGGTCCAAAATTCTTCCCACCTGAATTGATCGTCTTCGTTCCTGTACCCATAAAGTATACGTTCATACCTGTTGCCCACGTACCTTGCGTGTTCACCATCGATAAGTTTCCATAGATGTTCAGGTTATTCGCAGAACTCGACGACGCAAAATTTGGACTGTTCGTCGTAACAGTCCAGGTCATGTCGTTACAATTTGCATTAGCAATATTCAGTGTAACGGTTTGGCTCGCAGCACTAAAGGAGTTATTGGTAAAAAAGCAATTGTCGTTTACTCCGGGAACGCCTGCCCCACCCGCACCGCCATCGGTCAATGACCAACGGTTTACATCGCTCCAGTTTCCAGTGCCGCCGACCCAGTAATAGTCAATAGCTAATGTTGTTTGAGCAAATAAAAAAGAGGAAAGAAAGAACAAGATTCGGTAGAAATTTTTCATGAGAAGTAATTTGAGCTCAAAAGTATTGAGCTGATGTTAGGTTAGTGTTAGGTTAGTTTTATCAATAAAATTATTGAATCATAAAAGGCTTTCCAAAAATTGTTAATAAGATTTTATTAATTGATGGTTTAATCCGGTAGAGTATCGAATTAAAATACAAAATTAATCCCCGGCTTTTACCGAGGATTAATTCGTTCTTACTGTTTCACCAATTCCATGGGTTTGTAACCCCTGAGCGTTAACCAATAGATCCCATTCGAACAAGGACTTAAATCTATTTTATCCTCCTCGAGGGAAAGCACTCCTTCTGCGATTACTCGACCTTGGGCATCGGTAAGCACATATGGAGTTAACTCCTCTTTCAATCCGTCAATAATCACATGATTTAAGGTAGGATTGGGGTATATCGAAACCATCTCCTCGTCAACGGAATGTACTCCAACGTTGTCGATTGAAATACAATTGGAGGTGACAGACCCACAACCATTGCTTACAACAACCGCAAAATTACCGTTAATACTTGTCGTATACATGGTGTCCGTAGCATTGGCAATCGGTAATCCTGAATTACAGAAAATCCATTGATAACTAACATTATCCTGAGTGCTGGAAACCAAAGTAACTCCATTCATCGCGGTAATTACAGGAATCGCAGGGGGAACATTTATCGTTAGGTTTAAGGTGATGGTTGAATCACAACCCAAGGCATTTGGAATAACCTGAGTATACGTTCCACTTTGACTGTAGGTTTGTCCATTTAGGATGTAAGAATTACACGCTGTGGTAGTTAGCGTTGAACTCGTAGCTTGGTTTACGGTAATTGTAACCGCATCGGAATTTGAACACCCTAAGCCATCTACACCCGTAACCGTATACGTCTGGGTTGAATTTGGCGTAATGTACGTGCCATTTTGTATTCCACCTGACCATGAATAGGTGTTTGCCCCGGTGGCTGAAAGCATTACGGAATCCCCTGCACAAATGCTTATGTTGCTGCCTGCATTAACATTCGGTGGTGTGGATACGGTCACTGTTACTTGGGCTGTGCTTGAACATCCACCATTTAAGGTTCCTGTTACCGTATACGTTTGCGTTGAAGTCGGAACAAATGGAACGCCATTTTGTACCCCATTACTCCAAACATAGGTAGTGGCACCTGAACCGGTTAATGTTACTTGGGAGCCAGGACATACTATTTGATTTGCTCCCCCTGAAACCACTGGGTTATTGACCACAGTGATGGTTACTTGCGCCGTTGCCTGACAACCAGCTGCACTTGTTCCTGTTACGCTATAGGTCTGGTTAGCCTGAGGGATGAAAGCCACCCCATTTTGAACGCCTCCCGACCATGAATAACTCGAGGCTCCTGTTCCAGTAAGTGTTGCCAATGAACCTGAACAAATGGTCTGGTTTGGCCCTCCACTAACCGCCGGAATTGGATTTACCGTTACCGCAACTTGGGCAGTACCCTGACATCCATTTTGATCCGTTCCAACTACCGTATAGGTTTGGGTATTAGTCGGCACGAAAGATACCGCATTTTGAACCCCATTATTCCACGTGTACGTTTGTGCGCCACTACCATATAATATTACACTT
>CAIJTF010000099.1 GCA_903823565.1 uncultured Flavobacteriales bacterium | reverse complement strand
TACACTTTTACACTCCAAGACTCTGTATTCTCTTTGTGTCTTTATGTCCTTGTATCCTTGCGTCCTAAATCCTTAGGCTTTCAACTTAAAATGCGTATCTGCTTCATCGGCTACATAGTCTCCAATGGCCAAGGATGCCGTTGCGGCGGGGGAAGGAGCATTCAACACGTGTATGGAATTGCCATGGTATTCAATCCTGAAATCGTCGCGGGTGTCACCGTCTTCGGCAAGCAACAAAGCCCTCACCCCTGACCTTCCGGGTTTGATGTCGTCCATGGTCAAGGAAGGAATCATGCGTTGCAAGGTTTTTAGGAAAAGTTTCTTGGAAAACGCTCGACGGTACTCGTTGATACCAAAGGACATGTTCGAGAAGAACAACTTCCACGTGCCTTTGTACGTAAGGGCATCCCAGGTATCGCGCAACGAAAAATCGGTTTTGCCATACCCTTCGCGTTTGAAGGTGAATACGGCATTGGGACCGCATTCGATTTCTCCGTCGGTCATTCGCGTAAAATGCACCCCTAAAAAGGGAAAATCAGGATTGGGTGTAGGATAGATTAAGTGTTTTACTTTATGCCTCGCCTCACGGGTTAGTTCGTAATAGTCGCCTCGGAAACCCACTACTTTCTCGCGCAATTTTACACCGTCTTTTTTGGCCAATCGATCCGCCTGCAATCCCGCACAATACACCGCATATATGGCCTCAAAGTTCCCTTGGTTGGTTTGAAAGATGGTTCCGTCCGCCTTTTTCTCTATGCCCACTACTTCCGTTTTCAGCATGAGTTTTGAATGGGGGTTTATAGCCAAGGCCAATTCTACCATTTTGGCTGTTGCGGCCCTAAAATCAATGATTCCGGTGCAGGCAACATGCAAGCCCGCAATACACTCCACGTGAGGTTCAATTTCCTTGACCTCCTCCGGTGTAATCTTCCTTAATCCTTCAATCTCGTTTTGTAATCCCGTTTGGTATATTTTTTCCAAATGCGGAAGTTCCTTTTCATCGGTAGCTACGACGACTTTTCCACAAACGTCGTGTGGAATACCGTGTTCTTTTGCAAAAGCGACTAATTCCCTTCGACCTTGAATGCAATTTCGAGCCTTTAAGGAACCCGGTTTGTAATAGAGTCCTGAATGAATTACCCCTGAATTATGTCCCGTTTGATGGTCGGATAATAAATCTTCTTTTTCAAACAGAACCAAGTTTAATTGAGGATTGCGCTTTTGTAACTTGTAAAAAGTTGCTGCGCCAACAATTCCCCCTCCTACTATAGCTATATCAAACTTCATACGACAAAGATAGCTAAAACCAAGGTAAGCGATAAAAGTTCAAGCGGAAGATACCCTCCAATTCGGTCGATAAGATGCTAAACCTTATTGCTGCGATTTTTATGTTTGGCGAGCTTTCGCTGCTTCTTGATCCAATCCGTCATCCCTGGAGCTTGATTTGGATACATTCTAGCAAGATCGAAACAACTCAGCGCCTCCTTAAAATGGCCCAGTCGTCGATACAATTCTCCCATTAAATAGGTCATATTGGCATACTGCTTAGGCTCAGTATATTCCTTTTCTTGCATGGCTAAACGGATGTATTTAATCGCATTCCGTTGTAAAGATTTCCGCTGTCGAACCCGCCAAGGAAACTCCTTAATCAGATAGCTGGAATTTAAATACAAACTGGCAATCTCACTATGCTTCACTTTACCGTGATTTTTAATCGCAATGGCCACCTCGTTTTCCTGAATTTCAGTCATTTCATAATGCTTATACGGTTCAAGGATCTTAAGCAGTGTGCTTCGCTCATGTTCAGAAAACGTAGTATCAAAATCACTTTTATAACCCGAATAATGGCATTTAGGACAAGAATGTACCACGTTTCTGTAATATCCCCCAACAGCACCAACCATTTGAAAGTCTTTGAGGTAACCCCTTAAATAATAACTTCTGGTCTCAAAAATCGTGAATTCCGTGCTGTCTATGGGACAATGAACATCCACGGGGTAACTGGTATAAGCTAGGGCAAAATGGGTTGAAAAAATAAAAAGCACAACGAGCCATTGCGTTTTGACAACATTGAAATACGCGGCGATTCTTCTAGGCATTCTTTAAATTTTTACGTAATTACTCAGGATAGATTCGGGTTTCAGCAACGGTTTAAGTTCTGAATAGGGTATAAAAACGTCAAAGGGAATATCGGCATAACTACTGCCAATTTCTCCTCGGCGGTAATGAAATATAAGTCCAAAGGGATTTGCCGTAAAATTCTCCGTTAAGATAAAATCCTTCGATTCAAGCGATGGATGACTAATAACCTTTTGAATTGCCTTTCGACCAATTTCATTCAAAGACGTTTTGAAATTTGGTTTCATTACAGACGAAAGGGTAACTAAATTTCCTGTTTTTAAATCGAAAATAAACTCTTGCGAAGAATCCCAAGGGTGAGCAAGACCTTCATTTTGCCAATAGGAAATTCCCAAACAAATAAGGTGCTCATCCATGTAGCAAACGTATGAATTGATCATCAGTTCATAGGGATCCCCCCCCGCCTCTTTTTTCGATTGCTTGACGGCCTGCCACAAAGACGAAAAATCATCTCCCAACATCATTTCAGCGTTAATCATTGCATCAAGTTTTGAAGCCATGATAGCATTAATCCTTTTCCCAATAGCCGGCGATGGGGTATTCAAGGTTAGAATCGATGCCCTAAATTGACTGGTTGCGTTAGCAGTGCCTTCGTCATCCCCCTTGCTTCGCTCCGTTGCATCTAAACCCATTTCATAAACCATATCTTGGGTCGTAAGTCCTGGAACCTTTCGTCGGTGAAAGACAAACGGGGTTTTGCGTGACCGATCTTCGCTCACCCAGTTTCCCGAGAAAACCCCATCGTTTTGAATAACTCCCTCCAAGGTCCCGTACGTTCCATTCTCGATACAATACTCATGGAGATAAACCGAATCGTTTTTCATTCGTTGACCAGAAAGGTCAATCGGACGGCCTATACGCTCATAAAAATAACGTCCTTTAACCTCGGTATTTCCGATAAATAAAATGGCAACCGCTCCCCTACCTCCTACCTGTCCTTCGAAACGATGATACGTATCTGAAACCAAGTGTTCGGTAGTGACCGGAACCAATACGGCATTAGGTTTTTTCGGTTTTCCTTTCTTGACCTCGATAGGCTTTGATTGGGTCAGCTTGTTATCTTGAGGTTGAGGCCTTTGGCAAGAAAAGCCAAAAAATAACAGTAAGAAAGCGCCAAAAATCAAGTGCACGCATCAATTTTTAGTAAACGACACCTGACCTATTCCGTTTATTTGCACTCGTGTCGGTCGTTGAGAGACCAAAACCCCATAGGCACCGGGGAAGTCAGATTTGGCATCGTCAACGGCATATTCACATGCATCTTGGTTATCGTAAGGACCTAAATAAATCGAAAAATAAGGCTTTCCACTCAAAGAGGGGTAATCCGGAATCCAAAGATAATTGGCCTCAAATCCTCTACGAGATAGTTTTTGAACCTCCGATCGGGCTTGCTCTTCCGTTTTTACTGCTCCAACACTGATGATATAAAAATCATCTTGTTTAACCACGTTTTTTACCTTTGGTTTCGTTAGCGGTTTGGATTCGGACGACTTAGTTTCACCCTCTTTCTGCATCAATTCCTTTTCGCGATCCAAAAGCGCTTGCTCTTTTTCAATCAGTGCTTTTTCACGTTCAAGGGTAGCCTTAGCATTTGCATCTTTGGGCTCCGCTTGATTACAACTCTGCAAAAGTCCGGAAGCAAAGGAAACCAGGACCAGGAATGAAAAACAACGTTTCATAATCGTGTAAATTTATAAGCGTTAAACATACTAATATATGAAATTTATTCAACCCGTATTACCTCCTCTCCACATTGAATTTCTTCACCGCGGTTAATTTTTGCCCTTTTTCTCGTTTCTACTTCGCCATTCCTGAGCACCAAGCCCGCTTCAACTACTGCTTTTGCATGACCTCCCGTTTCTACGATTCCAGTGGCTTTTAGCAAGGCGATAAGTTCAATATATTCTCCGGTTATTTTAAAGGCAATCATGTTCAGTGCTTGATGATTACTTCTTCGTTATCCACTCGAAAACGAGGCCCCCATATTCCGGGTTCCGTTCCTTTTCCTACCGCTACAATCATATTGATTTCGGCACCCCAAGGCAATCCAAGGGCCCTTCGCACACGCCATTTATCGAATCCTTCCATTGGACAGGTATGAAATCCCTCGGCTGCCATGGAGAGCATAAAGGTTTGCGCTGCCAAGGCGCAGGATTTGTGCACCATAATACGCTGATCCGTTCGTCCACTAAACCGCATAAATGGTTTAAATAGCCCACCGAAAAAACAAATCGACCGACGCAATAAGGTATGGATACCCAGCAGATCTCTTCCGTAAAGCAACGGCATCACTTTTCCATAATAATTCAATCCGTTTTTTTCTATTTTGTTGGGCCCACGGTCACCAATATGCTTGAGAATTTGGTCTTTATTCCATTTTGCCCTTCGCTTATACAAATCCCTTCGCGTAACAAAAACGACCAATCCTTTTGCGGTACTCGCCGCATTCTGTCCAAGGCAAAGAGGGACAAAAGCCTCTAACCGTGCTTTATCATGGATCCAATGAAATTCCCACAATTGCATGTTACTGCTGTTTGGAGAAAGGGTGGCGCGCTCGAGGCTGCTTTGCATGACCGCTTCCGGAACCTCCACTTCAGGATCGAACTTACGATTGGACCTTCTGAATTCTACTATCGATTGAAAAGCGCTGCTGTGCATCGTTGATTTTTGTACAAAAATAATCCTTATCCACCATCTAACACGTTTTTGCTACCTTTGTTCTAATGAAGGACGAGCGTAAAAGAGTAGAAGTATGTTTTACCCCCGGAGAATATACCTACTTTAAAGGGGAATTTGAAATTGTGGTAGTTATTGATGTTTTAAGAGCCACTTCAGCAATTTGTACGGCATTTCAGTACGGTGTCGCCGCTATCATTCCCGTTCCAACCCTCGAGGAAGCCTTAGCCTACAAACAACAAGGATACTTAGCCGGCGCTGAACGCAAAGGTCAAATTGTGGAAGGTTTTGATTTTGGAAATTCTCCTTTTTCCTACATGAAGGAGGAATTCAAAGGCAAAGAAATTGTTCTTACAACCACCAATGGCACCAAATCCCTTGATGTAGCAAAAGATGCAGACATTGTCATTGTAGGCTCTTTTCTGAACCTGGAAGCCATGTTTCATTGGTTGGAGAAAAAAAACCTAAACATCCTCTGCTTGTGCTCAGGATGGCAGGATAAATTCAACCTAGAAGATACGATTTGCGCGGGCGCTATTTGTGATTATTTAATCAGCACGGGTAAATTTACCTCGGCAGAAGACTCCTCCATAGCCGCAAAATACTTGTATCTATCGGCTAAAGACAATTACCTCGGATACTTAAAATCAAGTTCTCACCGAAGAAGGTTGAAAAACCTCAACCTAAACGAAGACATTAAGTACTGTCTAACGCCAAATCAAACCAACGTAATTCCTATCCTTAAAAATGGCAAACTGGTGGTCTCGTAGCATATTGATCCTTACCTTGGTTTTCAGCCCAATGTTGCTTTCGTATCAATCGACAAGCATGGACGAATACCAACCTACATGGGGTTTTTTTGGACATAAACGCATCAACCGTATTGCTGTTTTCACGCTACCCTCTGATATTTTCGGTTTTTACAAGGAGAACATTGAATTCCTAACGGATCATGCGGTTGACCCCGATAAACGCCGTTATGCGGTTGAGGGAGAAGCGGAATGCCACTACATTGATTTAGACCACTATTATAAGCCAGGAGAGGATCCCTTCAAAATCTTACCCAAATATTGGAAAGAAGCCGTTGCAAAATTTTCGGAGGATACCCTGCGCAGTTATGGCATTGTACCTTGGCATGTGCTTCATATGAAATATAAACTGCAAAAAGCCTTTGAGAGTAAGAACATAGACCTAATATTAAAATATTCCTCAGAAATTGGTCACTACATCGGTGATGCCCACGTTCCCCTTCACACTACAGAAAATTATAACGGTCAACTTACGGGTCAGAAAGGAATCCATGGTTTGTGGGAAAGCCGCCTAGTGGAAATCAATGCCGAGGATTACAGTTATTTTGTAGGAAAGGCAGGGTACGTAAAAGATGTACAGCAGTACATTTGGAATGCGGTTCGGTCCTCACACGCCGCCTTGGACTCTGTTTTGCGCATGGAAAAGGAATTAACCAAGTCCTTCCCTACAGACCGTAAATACGGATATGAACAGCGCGGAAACACAACCATCTCCACGTATTCCCGTGAATTCTGCGAAGCGTACCATAAAAAACTAAACGGAATGGTGGAACGGCGTTTGAAAGCCTCTATCATCGCCGTAGGATCCCTGTGGTACACGGCATGGGTTGATGCGGGGCAACCCGACCTAAGAACCCTACAAAACCAAAAACCAACGCCCGAATTGTTGAAGGAACTGGAAGCCCTAGATGAACATTTTCACAACGACAAGCATTTTGGGCGGATTTGCGAATAGCCTAGTCCTTGATAAGTTTATAAAGCACTTGTCCTTTTCCCGTCCCTACCTGTAATACATACATTCCACGGTCTAATCCCGCTAGTGAAAGAGATGCTACTGGTTCGTTTTCATCATGAATGTGCCTTAAACATTGTCCACTAATGTTGTAGAGATAGAGGTCGGAAATAGGTTCTTCCGTCAAGGATTCAATATACACCACATCGCGGGTCGGGTTTGGATAAATCCTGTGTTCAAAAGCATCTTGCTCAGGTATAGATGCTCCTGATTGGACACAGGCACATTTTTGTTTGGCCACGTTGGTTTGCACGACTTGAGGTGCTGTATAATTGACTTTCACCCAACACTTCTGACCGGCTTGGTTTGGGGTAGTATTTCTAATGCGGAGCGTATGCCAACCCGCATATTGAGCAGAAGCCTGAAAGGTCATCGTACCTACAGCTGCTAGGGTATCCACAACCTCACAAGCATTATTGATCCATTCCAAGGTTATGGAAAGCGAGGGGTTTTCAGGGTAAACATTGACGGTAACCGTAGTGGCTGAATCAGGAAAAACCTTGCCCACTACCCTGCAATCTCTGCTATTGTTCGGCAATTTGCCCCCTTGTTGCAAAGATGCTAAGCCACTATCGCCTAAATCATCGGCCATTTCCCACTCCTGTGTAATGGAAGTCCCTGGCCTCACATAATTCGTAGAAATGCCTACTGGGGCCCAAACCGAATACCCTTTACGTCCAGCCATGGCAGTACCATCGCAAGGAGGAATGGAAACATCAACCAAGCCACCTCCATACACGGTCCTTGTGGCATTACCGTTAGCGCCAGAATAATCCTTTAGTACCGTTCCATCGCTAAAGGAACTTTGGACGCCGGTTAGCTGCTGCCAGTTTGAGAAATGATCATTCACTGCGATCAGGGCTTTATTACCGCGTTCAATTACCAAAGCATCCGGTGCTTGCCAACGAACAAAATAGGCAGCGTCCTTAAAATGTAAATTTTGATGACACCAAAGGATGTTTTCGATGTCCGAATGCAGGGTCAATTCAGAGGTATCCTTTGGATCGTGATTAAAACGATTGCCCAAATACCCAATATTAAAAAGGTCTTCGAAAAAAACTTCAGGAGCACCATCCAAGGCCATAGCAATGGCATAGGCTATCGATGACCGCGGGTCAGTCACTTCAATTTGTTGTCCAATTTGGGATCCTGAATTCCAACCGGTAATGTTTCCGTTGGTCGCCAAGACCGGTCGGTAGGTATCGTGATTATTAACAAATGGAACTGTTCGTTGACGATTTTGCTGCTGTGTTGCGGGAATATTCCCCAAATTATAAGCCCCGTTTTGCGTGATAATGTCTTGAAGGGCAAAACGAAGGGAGAAATCAAAGGTACCTGCACGGTTTTGAACCGCATTACACCAATTGTCAAGTTCAGCCATATTACCCACATATTCCCCGACCGCAAACATATCGTTTCCACCGCTTGCCCATACCGCATTGTTTTGTAAATTCCAGAGAAAATCCTCGGTTGCATATCCAGGAAAATGTTTCACCGCATCTATTCTTACCCCATCCCATCCCATTTGCTTTTTATACCAAATCAACCAGTTGCGCATGCCATTACGCATGTAGTCAGTGGTTTGATTGGGATTGTACTCTGCATTGCTGCTTAATCCAAAGGCATTGGCTTCATAGGAAACATCGGGGCCCCAATAGGGTGAATTGATGTCGTTGCTACAACACACGTTGTTATTGTTTGGATAAAAATTTTGCCAATTTTTTGAAAATCGGCCTGCCCGAGAAAGGTAATTGTTTGACGTTTCATTCAG
>CAIJTF010000098.1 GCA_903823565.1 uncultured Flavobacteriales bacterium | reverse complement strand
CCTTTTAAAGGCTTCTAAGCGTTTATCCATGCACAAATGTAAGGGCTTTCCCTTTTCCGTTTCCAAGGATTGTTAACTTTGTTTCTATGATTCGATGGACGGTGACCTTTTTGTTTTTAGTTCCCTGTTTTTTTTGGGGACAAACGCGCTTTGGCGAGGCTATCGAATTTCGGCAAAAAGTTGGTTTTCTCGCAGCGCATCGCGGCGTAATGGCCCATATGCCACGGGACCTCGCCATTGCTGGTGAACTTTCGTGGGTTCGACGTTCTGCAGGCAGCAAAGCCTACCACAAGGCCTATCGTTACCCTACGTTTGGGGCTACCGTTTTTTTAGGAACGGTTGGTAACAATGCGTTGTTGGGAACCCTTGGTGGAGCCTATGGATTTACCGAATTACCCATGGCTGTTGCTTCGCGTTATCGCCTAGACTTCAAATTGGGATTAGGCTTGGGTTATTGTGCGAAACCCTACGATCCGATTCAAAATCCGGGAAATGTAGCACTTGGTTCTTCAATCAATGGACTTATTTGCCTCGGTGTAAAAAGCACCTATGCTTGGAAAAAAAATGCGGTAAACCTCGGCTTAGACATTACCCATTTTAGCAACGCAGCTTGGAAAGTACCTAATTTTGGAATCAACATGCCCTACGTTTCAATAGGGTATGCGCGCACCCTCGTTTCCACCCCAATTTTAAGTTCCTTCGAAGGGGATGTACCGCTTCCGTCCACCTTGCCCCAAGACCGTTGGTTGTACAGCGCAACAGCCATCGCCAGTGGAAAACAATTAATGCCCATCGGTGGAAAGCGCTATCCAGTATATGCATTGAATGTATCAGCGAGGCGTTTTTTTAACCTCAAAACGGGCTTAGAACTCTCCCTAGATGTCATCTCCAAACAAGCCATTAAAGCCTACCTGCCGTATATTGAAAAAAGACAAATAGACCTCTTACAGGTCGGCGCCTATGCTGCGTATTTGGTTCCTTTAGATCGTTTTCACTTTGTTTTTGGAATGGGGGCCTATCTTCGCGATAAATACAGTCCAGAAGACCCGCTCTACCATAGGATTGGGGCCCGTTATTATTTTAAAAGTGGGATAAATTTGAATTTTACCCTCAAAACCCACTGGGCCCGGGCGGATTATTTGGAATATGGTGTTGGATATACCTTTAATTATCGCAAAAAATGAAAGGAACCTTTATGTTGTTTATTTTGTTGTGGTTAGTCGCCTGTAAAAAACCTGCGGATCGCGCCTGTCTGAAAAAAAGTGGAAACTACACCTCCTTCACCATTTCCTTAAACGAATTCAATCGCTTACACCTCAAAGAGCACCTTCGCTATGTCTTGGTTCCCGATACGGTTTCCAAAGTTATTGTCAAAGGAGGAAGCAATTTGATTGGATTTATAGAAGCCACCCAGGACGGTAGCTTGTTGACCCTTTCCAATAAAAACCGCTGCCATTTCTTGCGAAATTATGAGTACCCAGAAGTGGAAATTCATTACAGCACGCTGATTAATATCCTTTACGAAGGAACGGAAACCCTTACCAATAGAGATACCTTGAAAACCAATTATTTGGTGCTTACTCTGAAAGATGGTGCGGGTTCTGTGGATTTATGCATTGATGCCATCGACGTTAAACTGGACAATACCCATGGCTGGGGAAAGGCTTTGCTTCGGGGTAAAACTGATTTTTGCAGCGTAAATTTAATGGGCGATGGTTCCTTCGACGGAAGGGAACTATCCGTTTCAACCCGTTTTAACATGATTTCAGCATCCTCCCTAGACCAATATCTTTCAGCCCCTAACATTCCTTTGTATGCACAAATAAAGGGCGTAGGAAACGTTTACTATTTTGGAACCCCGAGCAACATTTATTTCTCGCGATACGGTTCCGGCAATTTAATACCCCAATAAAATACATATGAACATTATTTCTTTCAACGTAAACGGAATTCGAGCGATAACGGCCAAATCGTTCTTGTCCGATATGCAAGCCTTAAACCCCGATGTGATTTGCTTGCAAGAAACAAAGGCAACGGTCGAACAAGTGAAGGAAACTTTAGCCTCCATAACCGATTATCATATTTTTGCCAATGAAGCTGAGCGAAAAGGTTACTCTGGCACCGCTATTCTTACGAAAAGCAAGCCCCTTTCTGTTCGGTATGACATGGGAGTGTCGGAGCACGATCATGAAGGACGTATTATCTGTGCAGAATATGCTTCCTTTTTTCTGGTTACGGTTTATGTACCAAACTCCGGAAGTGAATTAGCGCGACTCGGTTATCGCCAACAATGGGATCGTGATTTTTTACAATACCTGAAAGGCTTGGAGTCCCAAAAACCGGTTTTGGTTTGCGGAGACTTTAATGTGGCGCATCGAGCAATCGATTTAGCGCGACCCAAAGAAAACTACAACAAAGCAGCGGGCTACATGCAGGAAGAAATTGATGGTATGGATGCCTTCGAACAAGCAGGATTGTTGGATACGTTCAGGGTACTCCATCCTGAAGGAGTAAAATACTCGTGGTGGAGTTATCGTGCGGGTGCTCGGCAAAACAATATCGGATGGAGAATTGACTATTTCTTGGCCTCGAAAGCCTTGATGCCTGCCATTTCAAGCGCGGAAATATTAAACGACGTGATGGGCTCAGATCATTGTCCTGTCAAGGTTACCCTAGGTCTTTGAGGACAAAAACCAGTCAACCGTTAAGCGAATGCCTTCTTTAAGATCTACCTTAGGCTCATAGCCGAAAGCCTTTTTTATTTTTTCAATGGAAGCGTATGAGTGTTGAATGTCGCCCTGTCGTGAAGGGCCATAAATAGGGGCATCGAACACTCGGTCAACAAAGCGCGATTGAAGTTCGTTTCGAATTAATGTTGTTAGTTCAACCAGCGAGGTTCGTTGTCCAAAAGCAACATTGTAGATTTCATTATCTTTTTCTTGGTTTTTGTTGTCCAAAGCTAGAAGCGTTGCGCTAACGACGTTGTTGACGTGGGTGAAATCCCGAGTCGTAGTACCATCACCATTAATGGTGGGAGTCTGTCCATGAAAATAGGCATCGATAAACTTGGGAATAACGGCTGCATAGGCGCCATTTGGATCCTGGTTCTTACCAAAAACGTTAAAATACCGAAGCCCTACGTAGGAAAGACCGTAATTTAGGTGATAAACATGGGCGTACAATTCGTTAACGTATTTACCAACCGCATAGGGGGATAACGGTTTGCCGATTTTGTCCTCAATCTTTGGAAGCGAAGGGGAATCTCCGTATGTAGAGCTGCTTGCAGCAAAGATAAATCGCTGAATGTTCTGGGTACGTGCCGATTCAATGACATTGAGAAAGCCATTGATGTTGATGCTATTGGCCGTTAAGGGATCATCGATAGACCTAGGAACGGAACCCAGTGCCGCCAAGTGAATTACCGCTTCGCATCCCTTTATAGCGTTTTGGCATGTCTCCAAAGACCGTATGTCTCCCTCAAAAAAGGTGAAATTGGGGTGGTCGTGAACCGCGTTTAGGTTTTCGCTTTTTCCCGTTATAAAATTATCCAAGCAATGAACGTGATCTCCTCTCTTGATTAACGCCTCGCACACATTGGATCCAATAAAACCTGCTCCGCCTGTTACCAGTATTTTCATTCAACGCGAATATGTTAAAAACAAAGGTAGGGATTTACAAGCCAACTTGAGAGTTTACCTTATTTTTGTCTCCACGTTACCCCATGGATTACCTAAAAGACACGTATCGGCATCAAGGAAAACGCAAATTGTTAATTGCGGAGCTCGAAAAATTAGGGATTAAATCAAGAAAAATACTCGATGCATTTCAAGCCATTCCACGACACTATTTTATGGATTTGGCCTTGGATAACCTTGCCTACACCAATGCAGCCTTTCAGATTGGCTCCGGTCAAACCATTTCCCATCCCTTCACCGTGGCTTTTCAAACGGAACTGCTCGATTTTACTCCCAACCAAAAAATACTAGAAATTGGTACCGGTTCTGGCTTTCAAACGTGCATTTTGTGCGAACTTGGCGCAAAGGTTTACTCCATAGAGCGCCACCAAGAGTTGCATTTAAAGGCCGATCGTATGGTAAAGTTTTTTGGATTCAATGCACGGTTAAAATATGGGGATGGATATAAAGGATGGCCGAGTTATGCGCCTTTTGACCGTATACTCGTTACCTGTGGTGCGCCAGGAATTCCTTCCGATTTAAAAGACCAATTAGCCATTGGTGGTATTATGATCATTCCGGTGGGTGAGGGAGAAAGCCAACGCATGATTAAGGTGAGAAAAACGTCAGATGAAACCTTTGATATGGAGGAATTTGGTACCTTTAAATTTGTTCCGATGTTGGAACGTAGGGTTGATTATAAAGAAAAATAACCATGAGGATTTTAGTCACGGACGATGATCGGGCGATTCGAAGAGCAATACGAGATGTACTGGAGATGGAAGGTCATTCAGTCGACGAGGCGGAAGATGGATTGGAAGCCTTTAAAAAACTTGAGGATGTTTCTTACGATCTTTTGCTCTGTGACCTCAAAATGCCTAAAATGGACGGATTGGCACTGATCGAAAAATTACGAGCAGAAAACTTGAGCACGGATATTATCGTGATGTCAGGCCATGGCAGCATTGAAACGGCGGTTAAAGCCCTTCGGTTAGGCGCTTACGATTTTATTGAAAAGCCTTTAAACTTGAACCGTATTCTGGTTTCGGTGGCCCATGTCAAAGAAAAAGGAATGTTGCTTCAATCGAATGCCGCATTGCGCTCTAGCATAAAGAAAATTAAAGGAAACGGAATCATTGGGCAGTCCCAACGAATACTGGATATTCAAGAAATGATTAGCAAGGTGGCTCCAACCGATGCCAGAGTGCTTATTACCGGACCAAACGGATCGGGAAAAGAATTGGTGGCCCGTAGCATTCATGAGCAATCGGCAAGAGCGAAAGGGCCCTTTATCGAAGTGAATTGTGCCGCGATTCCTTC
Organism: uncultured Flavobacteriales bacterium; assembly: GCA_903823565.1. Taxonomy (GTDB): domain Bacteria; phylum Bacteroidota; class Bacteroidia; order Flavobacteriales_D; family Crocinitomicaceae; genus UBA952. Next base: position 1,402 of record CAIJTF010000098.1, on the reverse strand, counting down.
CGAATTGATTGAAAGCGAGTTGTTTGGTCATGAAAAAGGGGCCTTTACCAGCGCCATTAAAGATAAAAAAGGCAAATTTGAGTTGGCTTCCGGTGGGACTTTGTTCTTGGATGAAATAGGGGACATGACGCCAAGTGCACAAGCCAAGGTTTTACGGGTTCTTCAAGAAAATGTCCTTCAGCGCGTAGGGGGCGAGAAAGATATCAAAGTGGATTGCCGGGTGGTTGCAGCTACCAACAAAGATTTGCGCGTGGAAATTAATGAAAATCGGTTTAGGGAAGATTTATATCACCGCTTGTCCGTAATTCCTATTCAAGTGCCTAGCCTTAATGAACGTACCGAAGACATTCCATATTTGGTGGATCATTTTTTGGATATCATCTGTAAGGAACAAGGACGTCCTATTAAAACCATTGATAAAAAAGCACTGTCTGAATTACAAGCGATGGATTGGACGGGAAATATCCGTGAACTCAGAAACGTATTGGAACGGATGGTAATTTTGTGTGATCAAACCATTAACGAAAACGACGTACGCCAGTACGCTAATCCAAAATAAGTTTATATGAATGCATTGATTAAAAAGGCCTTACCTCACCTAATAGCCATAGGGGTATTTATTCTTGCTGCAAGTCTTTACTTCGCGCCAGTTTGGAACGGTATGCAACTCAAGCAGGATGATGTCGAAAAGTATCAAGGAGCGGCAAAAGAAATTACCGATTACCGTTCATTGAATGGTGAGGAACCCCTTTGGACCAACAGCATGTTTGGGGGAATGCCTTCGTATCAAATTAGTACGGAACACAGCGGAAATTGGATTGCGAAAGTCGGTTCCTTGTTGCGCCTCGGATTACCTGCTCCCGTAGGAATTTTATTCGTTTCCTTTCTCGGTTTTTATATCCTCGGATTGTGCCTGCGCGTCAACCCCTACATAGCCCTTGTGGGGGCCTTAGCTTCTGGTTTTGCATCATTTAATTTTTTATACATCGGCGCTGGCCACATCACAAAGGTCATTTCGGTATCCTATATGGCTCCAACCCTTGGTGGATTGCTGCTAGCCACTCGTGGAAAAGCATGGTTAGGGTCTGTAGTCTTTTCACTTTTTCTCGCCTTAAACATTAGTGCTAACCACCTTCAAATTACCTACTATCTGTTTCTAATGTTGGGCGTAATTGCCCTCGGAGAAGGGATACGACTGGTATGGGAGAAAAAGACAAAGGATCTACTCATTACAGCTGGAGCCTTAGTATTGGGAACCCTTCTAGCAGTTTTGCCATCAACAGGGAACTTGATGACTACCTATGAATATGCTAAATACTCCACCCGTGGAGAATCCGAAATTTCGGTGTTGCCCAAAGGACAAAAACAAGATAAAAAAGCCAAGACTGGATTAGATAAGGAT
>CAIJTF010000097.1 GCA_903823565.1 uncultured Flavobacteriales bacterium | reverse complement strand
GAGAACGCAACGATTTAAGTCCTTCGATTTCCGCTATTTTTTGTTGAATGCTCTTTTCTATTTGGATTAAGGCCGACTGGTATTTTTTTTTTACGGCTTTGAGGTTACGCTGTTCCTCCATGCTTTCCTTGGCTAATCGTTCTTGCTCATTTAAGGTTAAGGTCCCACCTTTACGAAGTGCATTGCGTCGCACTTTATTGGTAAGTATTTTCGTCTTCAGTCCGTTTAATTCCCGAGATTTTTGAGTGCTTAATTCCATTTTTTCGGCGAGCATTGACAAAAACCTTGGGTCTTGTTCTTTGTCACTTATACGTTGGGTTAAAGCACTTAATTCCGCTTCTCCTTTTTTGAATAGGCCTTCTTCTTCAAGGGTATTAAAAATGGGAGGAACAAATTCTTCGATAGTAGTTGATTCATCAATTTTCCCTGAAAACCCGGCAAGATATCGAGGTCCTCCTGTTGTTTCTACGACGAGAACACCAAACATTTTTCCCGAACGGTTGAAATCATGCTGGAATGTACCAGGTATTTTTTTTTGTAATGAAAGTGCCGCCTTTACCGCCCATTCGTTAGGTTCATACTGGTGGGGAAAGTCAAATTTTAAAGGTAGGGGTGAGGAGGGAGGGGCTTCTATTTCATGAACGTAGGTGCCAAGCTCCTTATCACGCATCGATTCGTGCAATTTTATCTTTAAACAAGGCTATTTTCTGTTCCTTATACAGTTTTCCAACGGCTTGCTTGAAGGTTTTTTTACTCATGTTGAGGGCTTTGAAGATTTCTTCAGCAGGTGATTTGTCATGCAAATAAAGAAATTTATGCTCTTGGAGTAGTTCCCAAAGCTGCGCAGTGGCATCGTCGTATTTTTTAAATCCTTCAGGACTAAGCTTCAAATCGATTTTTCCGTCGGGCCGTACTGCAGAAACATAGGCTTTTATGACGTCACCAAGGGAGAGCTTTAAGGAGCATTCGTTCGCATAGATCATTCCTGAATACTGATGTTCGACAATCCCTTTCCATCCGAGGTTGTGTTTTTCAGTAACCATGAAAGAAAGGTGTGACCCGATAAGGTCATCAGATGCCGTCATTAAATGTTTGTTGGTTTTCATGGATCCGTAGAGCCGATCGGTGAGGGCGTCATATTTTAAACAAATCGGGTAGGATCTATCGAGCTCAACCTCACTTCGTTGTTCGGCGAAGGGGATGAACAAATCCCGATCGATGCCCCAGTCAGCAAAGGCACCCATTGGGTTGATTTCTACTATTTTTAAAATGGCAAATTCGTTCAATGAAAGTTTTGGGGCTTCCGTAAGGGCTACGCGGCGGTCTTCTGAATCTTTTACAAGGAAAACATCTACTTCGTGCCCTTCAGCCCAAGAAGGATTTAGGTATTTTTGAGGCAAAAGCACTTCGTCGCCTTCTGAATTCGTAAGGTAAGCCCCTTGTTTGGTGAATCGTTGAATCGATAAGGAGATTTGTTTTCCCAAAGGTATCATGGCGTCGGGGGTTTACGTCGATTTTTTCCGTAATATTTTCCGGTAGTAACGCTAAGGTTATTGGGGTCCCTGCGATCCCACCATTTTTTTTTGGGTTCTGGTGGCAATTCCTCTTGAATAGGCGTATTTTGTGCAGTTGTTTCTGGTGTCCTTGCCACATGTGCAAACCCATCTTTTTCATTGCCGTCCGAAGGACTAATCCATTTTATTTTGTAGGTTTTTTTTCGGGCTTTACCCGTCTTAGGGTCAAGGGTATAAATGGTACTTTGGCTCACGCTCGCTTTGTCGCTTACGGCAATAACATCCTCATGAAGTACAAATTTATCATCATCCCAAACGTACGCATCGTATGAAAAGTCAGGAACGTAATAGGAGGTCATGCCCTCAAGGCCGGCAGATTCTGGCGAAAGGTGATCAAAAACGATTCGTTTGCGTTTGTAATCCATTTTTAAAGACATCGGGGATTTGTCCGCATATTCGAAAACGACACGTTTCAGCATTTTTTTCTTGTTAAGGAATAAGGGGCAGCCAAATTTTGCATTCCCGCCACTCAAGCTCAATACATCGATCATTTTAAAATTATTTGAGCTTGTCGCACCATCCCACCCGAGGAGAACATATTTCACTTCGTTTTGATATTCAGTGTTTATTATGTTGTAGTACAGGGCGCCATACCAATTCTTTGCATCAACGACGTTTTCGGGAATGGGGGTGTAGGGGTTCGTAACATCGTTTAGTTCTATGATTCGAATTTGATCTTCATCATCCTTATAAAAAATAAACCCGCTGTAAGCATAGGAAAAATCGGTGTATTCAAGATTCCAGTGGATAATTCTCACGCGATTGTCGCTGCTTTTTAAATCAACCACGGTAGTCAGAGGAGTTAAAGGAGTATCGAAGGCTCCTTCCTTATTTAGAAAGGCTTCCATTTGCCTTTTAAATTTAAGATTAAGTTCGTTCATGCTTCGATCCGTTTTCGCCGCCCGTAGTTTTGTCAAGGTACCTTTTAGGCTATCCACTTCCTCTACCAGGGTTTGACCAAGGATGGAGGTTGGAAGCCAAATTAACAAACCGATTAAAATGCGCATGGTCACTGAACGAAGGTATTGAACTAAAGTTACTAACAGTTTTTTAATGCCGTAATGGTCGTTGAAGGTTGGGGTGAATGGAACACAAAGCTCCCCGCGACAAGGGCATCTGCTCCTGCTGATTTTAGGGCTTGAGCATTATCCATCGTAACGCCGCCATCAACTTCGATAAGAAAGCTTGCATTGGTTTTTTCTCTGAGTTGTGCCAATTCTTGCACCCGATTGATGGCGTTAGGAATGAATTTTTGTCCACCAAAGCCCGGATTTACGGACATGATTAGCACTAAATCTACTTCCGAAACCAGGGGGAGTATTACCGAAATGGGGGTATGAGGATTAAGGGCAATACCGGCCTTCATTCCGCAATCTCGAATTTGGGTTAAGGTACGGTGCAGATGAGTGCAGGCCTCATAATGTACGGTGAGCCAATCAGCACCCGCTTTTTTGAACGCTTCAATGTAAGGGCTGCAGTCTTGTACCATGAGGTGAACATCTAAGACCTTAGACGTATGTTTCCTTACGGCTTCCAATACTGGGAATCCGAAAGAGATGTTAGGGACAAAAACACCGTCCATTACATCAATGTGAATCCAGTCTGCTTCGGATTGATTGAGCATCTCAACCTCCTTTTGAATGTTGCCAAAGTCACATGCGAGTAGTGAGGGTGAAATAATCATAAAGGATAAATTGAAGGTTAAAAAACAATTAATCAATAATGGACTAGCGCGAATATACTTAATTTTAAGGGATTAAAACGAGTTTCAACCATGGAGATTTCTGTTGTATGGCTTATTTTGTTTTCCACGGGAATCATTAGTTATTATGGATTCGCACACCCGTCATGGCGGGATCGTTGGCTTTTTATCCCCTATGAAATCAGCAAGGGAAGAAGGATGTATGGAGTAATAACCCATATCTTCATCCATGCGGATTGGACGCATTTACTTTTTAATATGATTTCCCTTTTTGCCATGGGAGAGTTCATGGCAAGCGAAAATGGTATTGGGCCGGTTTCATTTCTTTGGCTTTATTTTCTTGGGGCCTTGGCCTCTACCATCTGGCCTTATTCACGCCATCAAGGCAATCCGAATTATGCATCCCTAGGTGCTTCTGGTGCTGTGTCTGCCGTGGTTTTCGGTGCGATAATGTGGCGTCCCGATATGAGGCTATACCTCATGTTTATTCCATTTCCGATACCGGCTTATATCTTTGGACCGCTTTACTTATTGTTGGAATATTATGCCATGCGTAGGGTTCAATCAAACATCGCAAACGATAGCCACTTGAGTGGTGCTATTTTTGGAATTTTGTTTATCTTATATTTGAATCCGCACAAAGCGACAGAATTTCTACACTTGTTTCAACGGTAAAGATGGCATACATAAATAACAATGGGAATCTTATTTTGGCAGAGGAATTTAATGTCAAGCATACCAG
>CAIJTF010000096.1 GCA_903823565.1 uncultured Flavobacteriales bacterium | reverse complement strand
CATCTACTTCCTCCGGTGTTGGTTACGCTACCGATAAGTTGTACGACGACGAGCGAGTAGCTGGAACATTCGTGCTATATCCAAAACCATTTGGCATCTTGGCTGAGTATAATATTGGTAAGGGGCCGGAATTCAATAAGTGGTCCGATTCGATAACAACACAGCGGTTAAAAGGGGGATTTATAACAGCATCCTATAAAATGGATTTTAAAAACAATATTGTAATTCCTTTCGTTCGTTATCAAACATACCAAGGAGGAAAAAAGCATGAGTTAGATGCAAGAAGTTACCGGCTGAAGGAATTGGAACTTGGGATAGAATGGCAGATGACGTCAAATTTTGAACTGGTAGCCATGTACACGATGTCTTCCAGAAGATATGAAGACTTTGAAAACCAAAACAATTATCAACGAGGGAATTTACTGCGATTGCAGGCTCAAGTAAATTTTTAACCTAAAAAAGGGACTTTTGTCCCTTTTTTTATGCCTTAAACACCTGATTATTTAAGGGCCGCTTCAAATTTTTCAGATACCTTACCCCAATGGATAACACTAAAAAAAGCGTTGATATAATCCGGTCGACGGTTTTGATACGTTAAGTAATAGGCATGTTCCCATACATCTAAGCCTAAAATGGGCGTGCCTTGGCATCCTTCTCCCATTAAGGGATTGTCCTGGTTCGCCGTAGAACAAATTTCAAGTTCCCCCTTGGAAACGCACAACCAAGCCCAGCCAGAGCCAAAACGCGTTGTAGCCGCTTTAGCAAAGGCATCCTTGAATCCATCGAAAGAGCCAAAGGCTGCGTCAATCGCCTCCGCAAGCCTTCCCGTCGGATGTCCGCCCGCATCGGGAGCCATAACTTCCCAAAATAAATTGTGATTCCAATACCCTCCGCCATTGTTTCTGACTGCAGGTAAATCTTTGCACGAGGTCAAAATTTCTTCGATGGATGCGTTTTCCAAAGCCGTTCCAGCAATCGCTTGGTTGAGGTTTGTGGTGTACGCTTGATGGTGTTTTGAATGATGGATTTCCATGGTGCGCGCATCAATATACGGTTCCAATGCATCGTAAGCATACGGTAGTTTTGGTAATTCAAAAGCCATAATTTTAGTTTTAATGTGTGATACAAAGGTACAAATAAGCCCTTCGTTTTGTTTTATCTCGGTATTTATTTAACAATTCTAATGGTGCCTTACCCCAAATAGGAAATGTCCATGTCGGCTCTGCCGTGGGAATTAAATACCTTTGAGGCGATGAAAAGGGTAACGCATTTTCTTTTTGGGTTGGTTTTGATCGCTCCATGGGAAATATGGGCGCAATTGAACCTAAGGGTTTTATACCGATTGGCTCCTATCACCTTAGGAAAAAGGCTTCCTTTTAATTCCAACGATTCCATTCAACTGGATCAATTGAAATTCTACATCGGAACGAAAGACGAAAAGGTCCATTTTTTTGATTTGGAGGATTCCCTTACCCATACCCTTATTCTTCATCAGCCTGAAGATTCTACCCTATTGTATTTTGGGATGGATAGCCTCGCGAATACTCAAGGTCGGTTGGATGGTCCCTTTGATCCTTTGCTCGGTATGTATTGGGCATGGAATACTGGATACATTCAAATTAAAATTTCTGGCGTGTTGTGGACTTCTATTCAGTCTTTTCCTTTTGAATATCATTTGGGGGGATATCGCCACCCCTACATCACCCATTACCAGAAAATGGTAAGCCTGCATAATCGTACCGTACACCTTTCCTTGGAAGGGTTTCTAAGTGCCTTACCCATCCAGGATCAACCTAAAATCATGATGCCAGGTCCTCGTGCTTGGACGCTTTATCAACATTTTGTTTCCTCTTTTCCGTGAAGTATCTAATTCCATTGTGGCTCCTTTTATCGGCACTTCTTGTAAGTTGGGAAGTAAGCCCAGAGGATGGTTTATTCTATCAACCCGATGGATGGCCAAAGCCAAGCTACAATTTTGAAACGAACCCGATAAGCCATGAGGGTTTTTTGCTTGGCAAAGCGCTTTTTTATGACCCTCTATTGTCCAAAGATTCTACCGTTTCCTGTGCTTCTTGTCATTTGCAGTACACCGCCTTTGCGCACGTGGATCACCCAACGAGTCATGGGGTTGATTCTCGGGTTGGAAAACGCAACGCCCCTGGGCTAATGAATTTAGCGTGGTATCCCTATTTTCATTGGGACGGAGGTGTCCTCGGTTTGAACGGCCAAGCCATTAACCCCATTACACATCCCGATGAGATGGGGTCGACATTAGAGGATGTGCTAAAAAAGCTAAACCGGAACCCAACCTACCGCAAGGCTTTTCAGAACGTATTTAAAACCGATGAAATCAAAACCCAACACATATTAAAAGCCCTGGCACAGTTCACCGTTTCCTTGGTTTCAGCCAATAGTAAATACGATCAAATGAAAAGAAAAGAGCTTGCGTTTAGCGATCAGGAACAACGCGGGTACACGTTATTTTTACGGCATTGCAACCAGTGCCATACCGAACCGCTCTTTACCAATTTTAAATTTAAGTCCAACGGAATTGGTCCCCACCCCACATTGAAAGATGAAGGCCGTTCAGCGATTACGGGTAAAGAAAAAGATGCCCTTACCTTTCGTGTACCAACCCTTCGTAACGTCGAACATAGCTTCCCATACATGCACGATGGACGGTACGGCAAATTAAAGGAGGTGATCCATCACTATGCTACGGCCTCGATGTGGAAATTGCCGGTAAGTTCCGAACTGAAGAAAAAAAATATTTCTTTAAATTCCGATGAGGAAAAAGCCTTGCTTTCCTTTCTTAAAACCCTTACCGATAAAGCGTTTTTACTGAATTCTACCTTTGGATATTTTTCCCTTAAATGATTTTTGTTTAATAAAATTTACTCAAAAAGTAAACAAAAAACCTTTCGTGTTGTTTTACAATGGATTAACCACGGGAGGATTCCGAAAATCCCATAACAGAGTAGGGCGTTTTAAACTTTTTATTTATGTTTTTATCTACTATCACGCCGATAGCGCAAGACAACTACGTAGCGTTTACGTTTTTTATCGGTACCATGGCCATGATGGCCGCATCAGTATTCTTCTTTTTTGAGTTAAACAACGTCCCTCAGAAATGGAGAACATCCGTTTTAGTATCAGGATTGATAACTTTTATTGCAGCAGTACACTACTACTACATGAGAAGTTACAACCTTGAGACGGGCGAATCCCCTACATTCTTCCGATATGTGGACTGGATTCTAACCGTTCCGTTAATGTGTGTTGAGTTTTACTTAATCACGAAAAAAGCGGGTGCGAAAGTAAGTTTACTATGGCAATTAATCTTTGCGTCAGTGGTTATGTTAATCACGGGGTATTTCGGTGAAACAATGGACCGTGACCACAGTGTACTTTGGGGTGTTATTTCTGGAGCCGCTTATTTCTATATCGCATACCTTATCTGGTTTGGTGAAGTAGCAAGTTTGGCCCAAACTGCAGGACCATCTGTAGCCAAAGCCACTCGTATTTTAGCATGGTTTGTATTGGTAGGCTGGGCCATTTATCCATTAGGATACATTTTAGGAACTCCAGGTGGATTGTTTGGAATGACTTTGGTTGATAATCCCAAGGATGCTGCTGTAGCTATGGATATAGTTTATAACATTGCGGATGCCGTGAACAAAATCGGTTTCGGATTGGTTATTTACACGTTGGCTAAATCAGATGCCAACTAGTTACTTCAAGTAATAGGTTAGGTTGGATTGAGGGGATTTATCCCCTCTTTCTTTTTTACATACTTCCTGGTTCACACGAAAAGGTTATTTTTGTTTGAATCTCAAAGCCTATGAAAGCTATTATTTCTCTTTTCTACTTGTTTGTTTATTTTTCTTGGCAAGCGCAAGTAAACCCCGCAATTACATCTTGGTTGATTAATATGGATGGTAGTACTGGTCGACACTATGTGCAAGGGAATCCTACTCCAATCGTTGATGCAGACTTAGCCAATTGTCAACAAGTTCAGTATTCTAACAATTGGGTATACGTTTCTGCAACGGGTGTACCTTCGTACATTACAGGGCCCTTTATGGATGGCAATCCATCGTTTACCACCAATCAAAACGCCATTTTTAAAATTTCTTTAAATCCAACACCAAATGCAGGTGCATTCAACGCAACTTCTGGTGGAAACATCGGTATTTTTATCAATGGTACCGCTATGTTTGATTACCGTGATGGTGTGGCATGGAATACTTCAACCAATTCCCTTTGTGGTGGGCCAGGTAATCCGCCATGTCCCGGTGGCCCTGCTGCAAGCATGTCTTGGAACCGCGACGCAGTTGTGGCCGAAAAAGCCGGTTTCGATTGTTCAAAGGGCCATCCTGCGATGGGAAATTACCACCATCACCAAAATCCAAGTGCATTCGATTTAGACCTATCGGTCATCTCCAACGTTTGTACGATTTACGATGCTGAAGGCCTGTACGCCATAGATTCTAACGTGCATTCTCCTCTAATTGGTTACGCGTATGACGGTTATCCTGTTTACGGGGCTTATGGCTACCAAAATGCGGACGGTTCAGGGGGTGTCGTTCGAATTAAGTCCGGTTATCAGTTGCGTAATATAAGTACCAGGACGGTTTGGGCCGACGGCACCGACGTTCCCGATGGACCTGTCGTTTCTGCAACGTATCCCTTGGGATACTTTCGCGAGGATTATGAATTTGTAGCGCATGCAGGACAAGAGGATTATTTGGACGTGCATAACGGAAGGTTTTGCGTAACACCGGAATACCCAAATGGGATGTATTGTTATTTCGCCACAGTCGATGCGAATTGGAATTCAGCCTATCCATACCTGATTGGACCCACCTATTACGGTGTTGTTACCGGAGCCAAGGTTAATTCTATCTCGGAAGCGACTACCATATACAATCCGTCGAGTGGTTTAGCAACGAATTCGCTCTCCGAAATTCGGATTTTCCCTAACCCTAGCAACGATTTGTTCATTGTTCAGGCCATAGGGCTGGTTACCGCAAAGGTTGAATTAACCTTGACGGATATGCAAGGAAAAATCATAGCAACTCAGTTGATTTTGCCCGGTTCTACTTTAGCTTATTTCGACGTAAGCACGCTGTATGCCGGCACCTATTTTATTTCCTATACTGACCAAAAAGGAATTCAAAACAAAAAAATTACGGTTCAATAATCGTTTCCGTTAGCGCCTTGCTTTTCGTACCTTTACGGCATGCAAGAACGCCCGCTTTCCGATTGGTTGCCTTTATCGCTTAAAGAAGCGGAAAAACGGGGCTGGGATGCCTTTGATGTTATCCTTGTATCCGGGGATGCCTATGTGGATCATCCTTCCTTTGGTACGGCCGTTATTGGGAGAATCATTGAAGACGAGGGCTTTCGAATAGGAATCATCGCTCAACCCAATTGGCGCGACGACCTACGAGATTTTAAGAAATTGGGAACACCGAAGTATTTTTTTGGTGTTACTTCCGGGTGCATGGATTCCATGGTGAATCATTACACGGCAGGGAAACGCTTGCGTTCCACCGATGCCTACACCGCTGGGGGTGTAGCGGGATTTCGGCCGGATTATGCAGCAACCGTTTATTCTAAAATCTTGAAGGAACTTTTCCCAGAAGTACCCGTTTTACTTGGGGGCATTGAGGCTTCCTTACGGAGAGTTTCCCATTACGACTATTGGGCAGATAAACTTTTTCCTCCGATTTTGGTGGACAGTAAAGCCGATGCCTTGGTTTATGGAATGGGGGAACAGCCACTTCGAGCTTTTTTAAAGCTCTTGAAAAAAGGGGTTCCGTTTAATCAAATCCGAACCTTACCTCAAATAGCCTATTTACAACCTAAAGCGGATGAGGTTTTGAAAAACAAACATTGGGAAACCGTTTCCTTGGCTAGTCATGAAGTTTGTTTAGCCGATAAAGTGGCCTATGCGGCTAATTTCAAAATCGTGGAGGTGGAAAGCAATAAATTAAGCGCCAACCGAATTCTTCAAGACGTAGGAGAGGAGCGATTGGTCGTAAATCCTCCATATCCGACGATGACGGAAAACGAAATCGATGCTTCGTTTGAACTTCCTTACACCCGATTGCCGCATCCAAGGTATAAAAAGCGTGGAAATATACCTGCTTACGAAATGATCAAGTTTTCGTTGAACATTCATCGCGGTTGTTTTGGAGGTTGTAGTTTTTGTACAATATCAGCCCATCAAGGAAAATTTATTGCTTCTCGCAGTGAAGGGTCCATCATGAAAGAACTGGAGGAAATTGCTGCACATCCCGAATTTAAAGGGTATTTATCCGATGTTGGAGGACCTTCGGCCAACATGTATAAGATGAAAGGGAAGGACGAAAGCATTTGTGCCCGTTGCGTAGCTCCGAGTTGCATTCATCCTGTAATCTGTAATAACTTGGATACCTCGCACAAACCTATGACGGAACTCTATCGAAAAATAGATGCGCATCCGAAAATCAAAAAAGCCTTTGTGGGTTCAGGAATTCGCTACGATTTATTGGTCGACGACTTCAACAAAAACAATGAAGACGGAAACCATGATGAGTACTTAGAGCAGGTGGTAACCCGGCACATTAGTGGACGATTGAAGGTGGCACCCGAGCATACGGCGGACAATACCTTGCGCATGATGCGTAAACCCTCGTTCAAGTACTTTCACAAATTCAAAGAAAAATACGAGGCCATATCGGCTAAACATAAACTCAATCAGCCTTTAATTCCCTATTTTATCTCCTCGCATCCGGGGTGTGAAGAAACGGATATGGCCGAATTGGCTGCGGAAACGAAGGAGATGGGTTTTAAGTTGGAGCAAGTACAAGATTTCACACCAACGCCTATGACCGTTGCGGAAGTAATTTATTATACCGGCTTGCATCCCTATACCTTAAAACCGGTCTTCACGGCAAAATCTCCGGAGGAAAAGAAAAATCAAAACCGCTATTTTTTCTGGTATAAACGCGAGCATCAAGAGTGGATTTCGAGTCGCTTGAAGCGCGCAGGACGAGCGGATTTAAGCAATAAATTAGTAGAAACTGCACATCAAAAACAGCTCCCGCCTTGGTTGGCTAAGCGCAGAGGGAAGTGAGATCATTTGTTTCCCTCTTCGCCGCGGCGAAGAGGATGGATAAAGGTCTGATGACTCTGACGAGTTTCAGACTCCGTAAGAGGAGGTGACAATACGATTATGTAATTACTTTTGATGTAGTCTGAGGTTAGTTAGAGTCATCCCCCTTAGTCCCCCTTCGAAAGGGGGATGGGTAGATTGTTAGTTTCCCTCCTTGAGGAGGGATTAAGGTCTGATGACTCTGACGAGTATCAGACTCCGTCAGAGGAGGTGACAATGTGGGTTTTATACTCCTTAAAATAATGGGTAGATGAAAAAACAATTATTTTCAAGAAAGAGTATTTCCCCGGGTGCGGGTTTAAACCCGCAACCGTGAAAGAAATTAAACCCTCACCTCTGACCTTAGGAGAATCTTGTTTCGAACCCCATTCCACAAGTGCATGCGCATCTTGAGGGCCTGTTCTGCTACTAGGGTAGCTTCTTCCCATTTAATCGGGTCGTTCTCACACACTTCGTCCATGAGGCGCAATGAAAGGGGGCCGTGGTCGCCGCCATCTATTTCAATGTGTCGTTCTAAGTAATAGAGAAATCCGTTCATCCGCTCTGGCACTTCGGCTTTTAATTCATTGACGATTTCTAGGAACATGTCCGGAATTAAATCCTCTCTACCGAAGGTAAACAACGACGCAATTTCGTGGATTTTTCCACGGTGAATTACCTCAAAGGTATATCGAACGAAGTTCTTGGTTTCCTCTGCAATTTGGCATTGATTCAAGGCTTCGTTGACGGAAACATTCGCTCGAATGCGCTGGGTAAATTCCTGCATTTCTGTGCGGTTCGCCCCCAAAGAAGCCATGGCATTTATATACATTTCAAAATGACTCATGGTGTCACCCGCCGCATCCACATCGCTTTCTTCTCCCACCACGATTTCGTTGATGAAGCGACGGGTTTCGGCATTTTTCGTAGGATACCAAGGAACTTGAACACAGGTTAAATGTTGTTGCAAGGTTTTCAGTAAACTCATAAAATCCCACACCGCAAAAACGTGTTCCTCGGTAAAGGCGCAAAGGTCTTCTAAGGAAGCAATTTCAGAATAAACAGGATGTGCAAGGAGTTCCTTTCGGAGGGGTTCTATACGGCTTTTGAGTTGATGGAGGTCCATGTTTTACGTTAATTAATCTTAATTCCAAGTTCGTTCAATTGAGCCGTTTCCAATGCCGAGGGAGCATCAATCATCGTATCTCTACCGCTGTTGTTTTTCGGAAAGGCGATGAAGTCTCGGATGGACTCCTCGCCGGACATCGTGGCAACTAAGCGGTCTAGTCCAAAGGCTAGGCCACCGTGTGGTGGTGCGCCGTATTCAAAGGCACCCATTAAAAAGCCAAATTGTTCTTGCGCTTGCTCCGGCGTGAAACCGAGCAAAGAGAACATCTTTTCTTGCAGACCTCGATCGTGAATTCGAATGGAACCGCCACCTAATTCTACGCCGTTCATGGCTAAATCATAGGCATTGGCACGAACTGCACCTGGATTAGAAGCCATTAGGGGAAGGTCTTCCACTTTGGGCGACGTAAAAGGGTGGTGCATGGCAAAATACCTTCCAGAAGCCTCGTCCTGTTCAAGTAAAGGAAAATCCAGTACCCAAACTGGGCAAAATTCGCCTGTATTTCGGATTCCTTGTTCCTGGGCAACGTGCAATCGAAGTTCATTCATTTGTTTTTGGGTTTTCGCTAAATCACCACTCAATATCAATAACAAATCGCCCGGTTGAATGTTGTGTGCTTTTGCCAGTTCCTTAAAATCTTCTTCCGTGTAAAATTTATCGACCGAAGATTTTACCGTTCCGTCCGTATTGTATTTAACATAAACCAATCCCTTTGCCCCGATTTGTGGTCGTTTCACCCATTCGGTAAGTTCGTCTAACTGTTTTCGGGTGTATTCTGAAGCGCCTTCCACTACAATACCAAGAACGGTTTCTGCCTGATCAAAGATGGCAAAGCCTTTTCCTTGGAGTGCATTCAAATAGTTGAACTTCATACCGAAACGTAAGTCTGGTTTGTCTGATCCGTACATGTGAATGGCTTCGTCATAGGTCATGCGTGGAAAAGCTTTGTCAAAATGAATTCCCTTTATTTCAGCAAATAAATGCTTGATCAGGCCTTCGAAAACGTTCAAAACATCTTCCTGCTCCACAAAGGACATCTCACAGTCGATTTGCGTGAATTCAGGTTGGCGATCGGCCCTTAAATCTTCATCTCGGAAGCATTTCACAATTTGATAATAGCGGTCGATGCCTGAAACCATTAAAAGCTGCTTAAACGTTTGAGGGGATTGGGGAAGGGCGTAAAACTCACCCGGATTCATGCGGCTAGGAACTACAAAGTCGCGTGCTCCTTCAGGGGTGGATTTAATTAATACGGGCGTTTCAACGTCCATGAAACCCAATTCATCTAGGTATTTCCGGGTTTCGAGCGCCACCTTATTTCTCAGTAGCAATTTTTGTTGCACCGGATTCCTGCGTAGGTCCAAGTAACGGTATTGCATGCGCAGTTCATCGCCTCCGTCGGTTTGGTCTTCTATTGTGAAGGGAGGAGTTTTTGATGCATTAAGCACCTTAATGTCAGTAACATCGAGTTCAATTTCACCCGTGGGGATATTCGTGTTTTTACTCGAGCGTTCAATAACCGTTCCTTTGGCTTGAACCACAAATTCTCTACCGAGTTTACGGGCTTCTAAACAGAGTGACGCATTCTTATCCATATTAAAGGCAAGTTGGGTAATTCCGTAACGGTCCCTTATGTCTACAAAGGTCATTCCGCCTAAATCCCTAGATTTTTGAACCCAACCGCTCAGGGTAATACGTTGTCCTATATGGCTGGCTCGTAATTCGCCACAAGTATGCGTTCTAAACATTTTTTTTCGGTAAAATTACAAACAAACTAACTAGGGAGCGAATTCCCCTCGCTTTTTATTGAAATGTTCAGAAGGCAGGCTCTTTTGATAAACTTGTAGGGTAAATTGTTCGTGTAAACGGACTAATACGGTTAATAATCAGTAACTTAAGGTTATAAACAACACGCTATGTTCCTAGTAAGTTCTACCACCGGTTTTTGGTCGTTTTTCTTGATTTTTTTCGGTCTATTATCCATTTTTGCCTTAGCCTTTTGGCTTTCAAGCAGGAAAGGATAAGGGTCGAAAACTTAATTTAATCGGTTGAAAAGCGCTGGCCATCCGCAATGGTCGGTCATTTGTTTTTCCACCTCCGAAATGGCTACACGTTGCTGGCTCATATCGTCTCGGCTTCTTAGCGTTACCGTATGGTTTTCTAACGTTTCATGATCTATGGTTATGGCGAAGGGCGTTCCAATGGCATCTTGTCTGCGGTATCGCTTTCCAATGGAGTCCTTTTCATCGTATTGTACCGAAAAATGCTGCCGAAGCTGGTGCACAATTTCCATGGCTTTTTCTGGAAGTCCATCTTTTTTCAGCAAAGGAAGTACGGCTACCTTGTAGGGGGCGAGGGGGGCAGGTATGGAAAGCACCACGCGTTCGCTACCATCTTCTAATTCCTCTCGCTTGAAGGCTGCGCTTAAAATTGAAAGAAATAGCCTATCAAGACCAACAGACGTTTCAACGACATAAGGCACATAACTTTCATTCGTTGTTGTATCGAAGTATTGTAATTTTTTACCAGAATGCGCTTCGTGTTGCTTTAAGTCGAAGTCTGTTCGGGAATGAATTCCTTCCAATTCCTTGAATCCCATTGGAAAATTAAATTCAATGTCGCAGGCTGCATTGGCATAATGGGCCAGTTTAATGTGATCATGAAAGCGATAATAGTCCTCGCCCAATCCTAGGCTTAAATGCCATTTTTTTCGTTCTATTTTCCAGTGTTCATACCACATTAACTCTTCTCCGGGCTTGACAAAAAACTGCATTTCCATTTGCTCAAATTCTCGCATTCGAAAAATAAATTGTCGAGCAACAATCTCATTTCGAAAGGCCTTTCCTATTTGCGCAATACCAAAGGGGATTTTCATCCGACCAGATTTTTGGACATTTAAAAAATTGACGAAAATTCCTTGGGCCGTTTCGGGCCGAAGGTATATGGTAGAAGATTCACCTGATACTGAACCTAGGGAGGTTGAAAACATTAAATTAAATTGCCGGACATCGGTCCAATTTTTTGATCCCGAAATGGGGCACACAATTTCCAAATCTAGAATAAGTTGTTGTAAATCGTCTAAAGCATTATCATTCAAGGCCTTTTTCATTCGCTCTTCAATGGAGCTAATTTTTTCTTGAATTCTTAGAACATTCGGGTTGGTGGTTTTAAATTGCTCTGCGTTGAAATGTTCACCAAAACGCTTCTTCCCTTTTTCAACCTCTTTATCGATTTTCTGCCGCTGCTTTTCCACATACTCTTCAATCAGTACATCCGCACGGTATCTTTTTTTTGAATCCTTGTTGTCGATTAATGGATCATTAAACGCATCAACATGTCCCGAGGCTTTCCAAGTAGTGGGGTGCATAAAAATCGCAGCATCGATACCAACAATGTTTGGATTTAATTGCGTCATGGCCTTCCACCAATAGGTTTTAATGTTGTTTTTCAATTCAACACCCAGCTGGCCGTAATCATAGGTTGCCGCTAAGCCATCGTAAATTTCTGAAGAAGGAAAAATAAACCCGTACTCTTTACAATGAGAAATAATATCTTTCAATAAATCCTTTTGTTCCATAGCAACAAAGATACGGTCAAATTTGGCGATGGACATGGTGGCGCTTGACTTTTATTTACAAGGGATTGTCAAGTAAAGGGAAATAATTAGTTTTGATTATGAAATTATACCTTGACCGTCATACCTATATTGAAACGGATGAACCGATAGACCTTTCCATAGCGATTACCGATGACCAAAAGGGACCTAGAGCTTGGTATTTGGAGCATCCCCAAATGCTTCCGGTAATGGACAATGGGTTCATAGGAAGTGTGGCACTAGGTGGAGTGGTTAATTTCAGGAACATAAATTTTAATCCTCATGGACATGGAACCCACACGGAATCTCATGGTCATATAACCGAGGCCATTCTTCCTGTTTCCAAATGTTTTACAGGATATTTTTTTCATGCGGCATTGATTACCTTGACCCCCGAGCTAAAAAATGGGGATTGGATCATTACAAAGGAATCGATGCAAATGGCCTTACCGAAAGGAGATTACCAAGCTTTGGTGATTCGCACCTTACCCAACGAAGCATCAAAACAATCGGCCTGCTATTCCAATACCAATCCAGCGTACCTTTCTACAGACATTCTGGAGTTATTAACAAAACAAGGCATACTCCATTTGTTGATTGATTTACCCTCGGTAGATAAGGAACAGGACGGAGGAGCACTCGCTTTTCATCATGCCTTTTGGAACGTTCCAGACAAGCCGCATACCAATAAAACCATAACAGAGTTGATCTATGTGCCGAACGATGCAAGTGATGGGCTCTACCTTTTGGAACTACAATTGTCGAATTTTACCAACGACGCCGCGCCAAGTAGGCCGTTGTTGTATAAAAAAAGAAAGGAAGCTTAAACTTCCTTTCTATCGTAGTAGGCATAATGCCTGAGTGGTTTATGACAGGTAGAAAAAAACAGGGGCTTCTTTAACTAAATTGAGTGCGAAAAAACTTTTGACTAGAAACTTTTCTGCCTCTCCAAGCAGTAACCCAATTTAAGAAGCCACCTGTATCTCTCCTTATTTCTTTTCGAAAAGTAGCGAAATTCATTTCCTTCCCTGGGTAAAATGACCAAAAGGTTCATAAACTTGACCAAATGGCTTTTTTTGTTGAATATCGACCACGCTACGTATTTATACTTAGCCCTCCGTATGTAACTAATTGTATTTTGCCTCGTAAAGAGACCCGTTGTTTGCTTTCTTATTGTAAAGTCATGCAATTTTGAGTAAAAATATAAAACACAAGACCATGAAAACAATTCTTTTAGCCCTAGCGTTGATCGTAGCTTCCACTAGCACTGCGTTTTCAATCACCCCGCCATCGGACGATGACGATAAGGTTCAAATTCATTGCAATTCGGCCACCGGAAACGCGAGTATAGTTTGGTCAGATACCCGAATTGAATTTATCGAAATAGTCGCTTCTAACGGTCAGTTTATGCCAACCATTCCCGTTTCAGACGCAAAGTCTCTGCATATGAATGATTTAATGAATGGCACGTATACATTGATTTTCAAAACTTCGTCAGAGGAACTCTATCGAAAGGCTATAGTGGTTAACAAATAAAGCAAACGAAGAAGTCCTGTATTTCTTCTTATTTCGAGAATCCCTAAACTGTTTTAGGGATTTTTTGTTTTTATCCTTGTAAGGTATCTGACTTTTGTGGTACCTTTGTAAGCATTATTTAAATTTATTCTAAATAAGATGATTACGATAACGGATCAAGCGCGGAAACAAGCCCTTCGTTTGATGGAAGATGAAGCAAAAGAAGGTTTTTTCATCCGCGTAGGCGTTTCTGGAGGAGGTTGTTCTGGTTTAATGTATCAGCTAACCTTTGACAACGTAGAAGGGGCGGAAGATTCTTCCTTTGAAGATAATGGGATGAAGGTCGTGGTTGATCGAAAAAGTTACTTATACCTTGTAGGAACCACCTTGGACTTTTCAGGAGGATTGAATGGTAAGGGTTTTGTTTTCAATAATCCGAATGCCGACAGGACTTGTGGTTGCGGTGAATCTTTTTCTGTATAGTCATGGCAGGATATACCGAAGAACAATTAGCCAAAGACCTTGAAAACAGTGAATATCAATATGGTTTTGTTTCAGACATCGATTCGGATGTCGTGCCAGCTGGATTAAACGAATCCGTCATTCGCCTCATTTCCAGCAAAAAGAATGAACCGGAATGGCTATTGAATTTTCGATTAAAAGCCTTTGAAGTATGGTGTTCTATGGAAGAACCAGAATGGGCTCATGTAACCTATGATAAACCTGATTTTCAATCCATATCCTATTACGCGGCGCCCAAAAAAGCAAAAAAATACGAATCCTGGGATGAGGTAGATCCAGAGTTAAAGGCCACCATGGCTAAACTGGGTATTTCTTTGGAAGAACAGCAACGGCTGACCGGGGTTGCGGTAGATTTTGTCATTGATTCTGTATCCGTAGGAACCTCCTTCAAAGCCAAACTGGCGGAATTGGGTATCATCTTTTGTTCTTTTTCAGAGGCCGTACAAGAACATCCTGAATTAGTAAGAAAGTACCTGGGAACGGTAGTTCCTATGACCGATAACTTTTATGCTGCATTGAACGCTGCAGTATTTTCAGATGGATCTTTTTGTTATATACCAAAAGGCGTTCGCTGTCCCATGGAATTGTCTACCTATTTTCGAATCAACGCCGGAGGAACCGGGCAATTTGAGCGCACCTTAGTTATTGCCGATGAAAGTTCGTATGTTTCCTATTTAGAGGGTTGTACAGCTCCTCAACGCGACGAAAACCAACTGCATGCTGCGGTGGTTGAGTTATTGGCGTTGGATCAAGCAGAGATTAAATATTCTACGGTACAAAATTGGTATCCTGGCGATAAGGATGGAAAAGGGGGTGTGTTTAACTTTGTAACCAAACGAGGCCTTTGTGAAACCAAGAGTAAAATCTCATGGACGCAAGTGGAAACGGGTTCTGCCGTAACTTGGAAATACCCATCGTGTATCTTAAAAGGAGATCACTCCGTAGGTGAATTTTTCTCCGTAGCCGTTACCAATAATAGGCAGCAAGCTGATACCGGGACAAAAATGGTTCATTTAGGAAGGCATACGAAAAGCACAATTATTTCTAAGGGTATTTCTGCCGGGTATTCTCAAAATTCATATAGAGGATTGGTTCAAATTCAAAAACAAGCCGAACATGCACGAAATTTTTCGCAGTGCGATTCACTGCTCATGGGAAGTGTTTGTGGGGCTCATACCTTTCCCTATATAGAATGTAAAAACCCGAGTGCCCAAATTGAACATGAAGCAACCACTTCTAAAATTGGTGAGGACCAATTGTTCTATTGCCAACAACGGGGTATCTCCGAAGAAAAAGCCATCAGCCTAATCGTAAATGGGTATTGTAAAGAAGTGCTCAATCAATTACCTATGGAATTTGCTGTGGAGGCACAGAAATTATTGAGTATTAGTTTAGAGGGAAGTGTAGGATAGAATCGATTTGATATGTTGAAAATAGAAAATTTACATGCGTCCATCAATGGATCAGAAATACTAAAAGGGCTTAGCCTTGAAATTAACGCAGGAGAGGTTCATGCCATTATGGGACCAAACGGTGCGGGAAAAAGCACCCTAGCCAGCATCATTGCCGGTAAGGAGGATTATGAAATAAGTTCCGGCAACATTAGTTTTGACGGTAAAGACCTGTTGGAATTATCTATTGAAGATCGAGCTCGGGAAGGCGTGTTTCTGGCATTTCAATATCCCGTGGAAATACCGGGGGTTTCGAATGTGAATTTCTTGAAAACGGCCATCAATGAGATTCGTGAACACAAAGGCCTTGCCCCCCTTTCAGCGAAAGATTTTTTGAGTTTGGTAAAACAAAAATCAGCGCTTGTAGACCTGGATGCTTCCTTGGCTTCTCGTGCCGTGAACGAGGGATTTTCCGGCGGTGAGAAAAAGCGCAATGAGATTTTTCAAATGGCGATGCTTGAGCCTAAATTAGCGGTGCTCGATGAAACCGACTCAGGATTGGATATTGATGCCCTTCGCATTGTTGCCGGAGGGGTAAATGCCTTGAAATCCAAGGAAAATGCCACCCTTGTTATTACCCATTATCAGCGTTTGTTGGATTATATTGTCCCTGATTTCGTGCACGTACTTTACGACGGTAAAATTGTCAAAACGGGCGGAAAAGAATTAGCCTTGGAACTCGAAGAAAAAGGATACGATTGGATTAAATCTGCGGAGTAATGACTGGTTCTTTAATTGATTTTTGTAAACAACTGGAGCCAACGTCATTAAAGCTCCCCGAACCTTTATTGCAATCCGCAAAAGACGGCGTTGAATTTCAACAGCATTTTCCAAGCACCCGCGACGAGGCATGGAAATACACCCGACTCGGTCGAGTGGCGGCACTGATATTAACTCCCGTTAAAATCAATCAGAGCCCAGAGCGCCTTCCCACTTCGGACACGATTGATATAGTTTTCGAAAAAGAAACCTGGCAATGTAACGAACCCCTGGATGGATTACACCTTAAGTTCTCCGGTGACCTTGATGCCGACGCTTGGAACGCGTGTACGCTACATGGCCATGTGCAACACATCAATGCCTTAACAGCACAAGGCGGTGTTGCTATTCATGTGGATGCAAACACAATACTCACCAAACCCATTCGAATTATCCACCGTCTTCAAGGGGAGAATACCGCGGTAATTTTGCATCATCAACTTGTTTTGGGGGATCAAGCCAGCGCTCAACTGGAAGTAATCTTTGAGGGAACAAGCGAAAATTCCTACGCAAATGTGCTTTTTGATTTCTTCATTGGCGCAGGGGCTAATCTGCATACAGACATGTTACAACAAATCAAGGGTACCCATTACGGGTTTCACACGCAACGGATCTACCAACAAAAAGACAGTACCGTCGCCTTACAAACCCTGACAGCGAATACCCATTTTACACGGAATGAAATCGAGGTATTTTCACAAGAAGAAGGCACCCACACCCAACTATACGGCGCATTCATTGGCCGAGAAAATAACCACATTGACAACCACACCTATGTGCATCATATGGCCCCTAATTGTACCTCAGATGAGAATTATAAGGGCGTACTCTCGGATAAGGCGACAGGCGTATTCAATGGCAAAGTGAAGGTGTATCAAGACGCACAGAAAATCAATGCATACCAATCCAATAAAAACATTCTGTTGTCGGACCAGGCCACCATCAATGCGAAACCGGAATTAGAAATTTATGCGGATGATGTTAAATGTTCTCACGGCTCTACCACCGGACAACTGGATCAACACGCCTTATTTTTCTTGAGGGCTCGAGGAATAAGTGAAGCCAAAGCCACCGATATGTTGATCAAGGGATTTATGGCTGAAATCGCAGGTGCCGTAAAGTCTAGCCACATTCAAGAGGCCTTGCATGCCTTGTTAGATTAAGTTCAGATTACTTACCTTCGTAAGAAATCTACACAATGAAAATTTTATTGATGTGTTGTGGCCTCGTGTGGAGTTCCCTGAGTTTTAGTCAACACGATAAAGCCTTTGTGATTTATAATGCCAAAGGAAAGGCGGTAACGTACAAAAACCTTAAATCAAAAAGTTTAGCTGGAAATTTGGTGCTTTTTGGTGAATATCACGACAATCCGATCGTGCATTGGTTGCAGTTGGAATTAACGCAGGATGCATTCGATCAACACGGGGTGAATGTGATGTTGGGTTTTGAAATGTTTGAGCAAGATCAACAAGCTGTATTAAACCGCTACGTGCAGGGGGCATTTCCCGAAAAGAGCTTGAAAGATTCCTTGCGCCTGTGGCCTAACTATGAAACCGATTATGCGCCACTCATTGAATTCGCTAAAACCAATAAGCTTCCATGCATCGCGGATAATATTCAACGCAAATATGCCAGCATCATGTTTAAGAAAGGACGCACTGCCTTTGACACCCTTTCCCCCGTCGTACGTAATCAAATGGCCGACCCCTTCTTTGAACTAGACACGAATCTTTCGCAGTATAAGGCATTGAAGGAAATGGCTTCCCATATGCCTTCGGGTGCTAACGGAAGCTACATGGTAGAAAGTCAAGCCTTTAAAGATGCGACGATGGCTAAGTTCATTCTAGCGAATATGCAGGCAACTACCTTTTTCATGCATTACAATGGGGCGTATCACAGTGATTTTTATCAAGGCATCATGTGGTATCTATTGCAGGCAAAACCGGATTTGCGCATCACCACGATTTCTACGGTAAGCCAATCCGACATCAATACCTTAGATAAAGAACACATAGGGAGGGCTGATTTTATAATTTGTGTTCCGGAGAATATGACGAAAACGCATTAATTACCTTATCCCCCGCTTCCGTTTACTGTACGCCTGGGTGTTTTAACATGAAGGAGTTCCTGACAGCCTAAGACAAGCTTGCCAATTTTTGTAAGGTAGAAGGTATATTTCCCACGAATAGGGTTTCTTGAAGTTGATACATCGCTGAATTGATGGGGGAAACGATAAACGTAAAATCCGGATTAATTAGTTCGAGCGCACGATACGAACCTTTTGTCAATTGAGGAGAGCTTGAGGCCTTGCACTCAATGGCAATTACCTTGTTGTTTAATTCCAAAACTAAGTCGATTTCATCTCCTGTTGCCGTTCGGAAAAAATAAGCCGGACAATTGAAGTTTGCCAACAATTGCTCTATCACCAAGCCTTCCCACGAAGCGCCAAAAATGGGATGACCAAAAAGGGCTTCCATATGTTCTATGCGTAACAATTGATGTAAAATACCACTATCTCGCACATAAATTTTTGGCGCTTTTACCAGACGTTTTTTTATATTCAATTCGTACGGAGGAATGGATCGCAATACAAAAGTTTGTTCAAAAATATCAATGTATTTACGAATCGTAGGATGTGTCAAATCCATGGAGCTGGCGAGTTTACTCAAGTTTAACGTTTGTCCATGATTGTGAGCGCATATTGTTAGGAAGCGACGTAGTTTCAACCCAGGAATATCAATTCCAAGCTGAGGAATATCTCGTTCTACATACGTTTTGATGTAATTTTCCCTCCAAATAGTGCTAAATTCATCATTTTCGGCTAAAAGACTGTTGGGAAAGCCCCCTCGGTTCCAAAAAATAGGTAAGGGGGTTTCTGGAACCTCATTCATTAAAAAAGGGGTCAAATTAAGAAATCCTATTCTTCCTGCCAAGGACTCTGAACTTTTCTGAATTAAATCACGAGAAGCGGAGCCCAGTAAAATAAATCTACCATTTTGTCTATTTTCATCAACGATACTTCTAAAGCTACCAAATAACTCAGGAACCAATTGTATTTCATCCAAACAAATTACTTTTTCTTCATGGGCTTTGAAAAATAAACGAGGATCCATAAGCTTATTTAGGTCTTCCTGATTCTGAAGGTCGAGGTAAATTCCGTGTTGAGACTTTGAAATCAAGCGCTTCACGACGGTTGATTTTCCGCATTGACGGGGTCCCAAAATAGCTACAATCGGAAAGATTTGTAGGTATTTTTGAATTTCATCTTCTATTCTTCGTGGAATATACATGTCTTTACAGTTTGAATATGAAGCATAAAGATACGAAACCTTGTCTTTTTGTGCAAATTGAAAATAACACTTTCAATTTGCATGTTTTTATGCGTAATTTGGCGGGGGTTAATTTCATTGAATCCATGAGAAATATCACTAAGCAACACCAGGTTATTTAATCCCCCGCTTCCGTTTACTGTGCGACTAGGTATATTAAAATGAAGGGTTCCCTATACAGCTGCGTTTTGATGCAGGTATGGAATAGCCCAAACGAAACATGCCTGAATAGTAGCTGTTCTTAAAGATATTCGAGGAAAGCAAGGAGTAATTATTTCCGATGGATGCGCCGATAAAGCACTTGTTATTGAAGTTGTATTGATAGAAAAGTCCAACATTATGATTCAAGGTGGAAGTAATACCAAGGCTATGTTTTTTG
>CAIJTF010000095.1 GCA_903823565.1 uncultured Flavobacteriales bacterium | reverse complement strand
GAAGAACGTTAGACGCATTGGCATGCAAGGTGAGTCGTTTTCGTTTCAGGCTGAACTGAAATTTACTTCTTGGATTTTGCCGGCAATTGATTTTGTTTACGGCGATTTTAATTCGGTAAATAACACTCAAACTCCTATGGAAGTGGGAATACGAATTGGAACAGGGAATGCACCCACGGAATTTCAAAATATTCAAGTAAATAATGGAGGAACATGGGTACCCCAGCAATTTGGGACAACTACCAATTCAACCTGCTTATTTCCATCGGCCAATGGTGCAGCAGGTGTGCCTCCGTCGGGGATGACACATCAATGGTTTCTTCTTTACAACAATAATCAACCTACGGTGAACACTTCTCCTATTTGTAATCAGGATGGAAATGTGGTTATTTATTCCAATTATGACGGCGGAACACTTAATATCAACTGTGATCAAAACATCCCCAACCTAAAAATCGGAATTTGTACGTATGAACCCGTAATTGTAAATATCAACGGTCCGTTTGTAGGGAACATCACAGAAGTCTTATACGCAGGATTTAATTCCAATCAAAACAACAACCACTGCGGGCTTGGTAACATCACAACAAGTATAACAGGCGTAAATCCGGGATTGGTTCAAATCCTCACTGCACCGCCATTAGAATACTCGCCCACTCATCAAAATGGACAAGCCTTTACCAGCAGTTTAATGGTTGGAGTTAGCGGCCAATGCGATACCATTTATTATGCAGGCGGAGGAAACACACCCGATGAGGTGGTTGCTTATTTCTTAAATGCGTTCAATGGTAATTTGCGTTTTCATCACACACAATACAATTGTTGGCTAACTGAAATCTACGATTTATCCGATGGAGGAACCTGTTGCACCAATCCTTTTGTAACCATTCCCGATTGGCAGATTTCAATTTCAAATGATACTTCTGTTTGTTTCGGTGATAATGTAGCTCCCGCATTACTTACAAACACCGGTGGCATAGCTCCCTTCACGTACCAATGGTCATTCAATGGCAATATAGTTAGCAATAATCCTCAATTTACGTTTCAACCTCAAACGAGTGGAACCGCTTGCTTAATGGTTACCGATGCGAATGGTGATACCCTTTCTGAATGCCTAGATATTACCGTCGCTCCCATGGTCAATCCGCAACTTTCCTTGCTCGATACGGTGCTTTGTTGGCCGGAATCTTTTACACTGATTAATGAAACAAATCAGAATACATTTACCACGCAATCTTGGTTTGTAAATAATGTTCTTTACTCAACTCAAGAAACCGTCGTTTTTACGCCAATTCAGCCAGGGACTTATTCCATTGAACTTCAATTAACCAATTCACTTGGCTGCGTATATGATACACTCATTTCGAATGCCTTACTTGCTCTTCCAAGTCCACAAGCTGGATTTTCGACAACTCCTACCGTTGTTCAAGTGGACAATCCGCTGGTATCTTTTATCGATCAATCTTCGGGTGAGATAAGTTCGTGGAATTGGACCTTCAATGTCCCACCGTCCATAGAAACAAGTACTGTTCAAAATCCTGAATTCTTATTTCCGAATACCATTGGTGGAGATTATGAGGTTCAACTGGTGGTTAGCAATGCCTATGGTTGTGCGGATTCAATAACAGGAATCATCACTGTTTTCGAAAATTATACCCTTTTCATACCCAATTCATTTTCTCCGGATGGGAATGAGTTTAACAACCTGTTTTCAGTTTATGGGTATGGTATTGAAACACGTAATTTTCAATTAAGCATTTACAACCGTTGGGGTGAATTGATCTTTGTGTCAAAGGATCCAACAAGGGGCTGGGATGGAAGTATCGGTACCAACGGTGAAATGGCTCCAATTGGCACCTACACGTATTGCTTAAATTACCAACTTAAAAACCAGGATCAACCCAAGGTGATTTCTGGTCATGTAAATCTGATTCGATGAATTTTCGTTTTACGTTCATTCTTTTACTTGTAGTAGGGCTATGCTTTTCTCAAAAAGAAGCCAATGTGTGGCATTTTGGGATTGGCCACAGTTTAGATTTCAATAGTGGCTCTCCTGTACAAACTTTAGGTAGTCAAATGTATACGTTCGAAGGTTGTACCTCCTATTGCGATGAAAACGGCAACTTGCTTTTCTATTCAAATGGAGGAGGAAGACTACCATCAAGTGGTCAAGACGGAGGTAAAATCTGGAACAAGAACAACCAGGTTATGTATGACATGCAAGGAACTGAAGGTGGGGGTTGGAGTGCTGCACAATCATCTGTTATTCTACCTGCTCCTGGAGAACCCAACGTATATTATCTTTTTACGATGGAGGAGCTCGAGTTTTATATTGACGGTGTTGTTCCTTCAGAACCCAATGGCAGAGGCTTGCGCTATTTTAAAATTGATATGTCGTTAAACGGTGGACTTGGAGATGTCGTTGAAGCAGATGTTCAAGTATATGATTACTCGTATGAAGGGATATGTGCAATTCGCCATGCAAATGGAACGGACTACTGGATTTTAATTAACCAGGACACCTCCGGTATTGGGGTGTACAGCGTTACTCAAAGTGGAGTTCAACTCGCCGGTGTTTATCCTTATCCAGCATTCTATAGTGGATATAGCATTATCAAATCCAGCCCAAGTCCAGTCGGAATAGGGGCGCCATGTTGCAATAAAGTGATGACATCCGCGGGACTTTATGACTTCAATTTATCGACAGGTGTACTCACCTTAGAAAGTGATTTGGGCGCATCATCACCTACATATTTTGAGTTTTCTCCGAATGGATTTTATTTATATGCAAGCATTTTCGATCCAAATACCGCCGCGTCTCAATTGGTCCAATACAACGTATTTGCCCCTTCTCAAACGGGACAAACCGTGGAATCAACCGCACAAGTTATTGAGCCAATCTTCAATGGATTGTATATGCAGTTGGCTTCGGATGGAAAAATCTACTTCACCGAACAAAGTTTCAGTTTCACAACGCTTTTGGGAACGATTAATTGCCCAAATACTTCAGCACCAACGCTCAGCTCTGGCGTTTTATCCTTTCCGAATGACCCCAATCTTTCGATAGGTTTTTTCTCTCTCCCCAATTTTCCATCCTGGATTTTTTACAACAGTTACGAAGCACAAATTCAGTTTGGACCCGACACCGTTTACCTTTGTCCGGGAGATACGCTACTCTTGAATGCTGGTGAAGGAACTTCGTGGGCGTGGGGTGGAGATGCATCTACCAATACGAGTCAATTTTATACCGTAACCAGTCCTGGGATTTTCAGTGCTACAGTTACGAGTACATGCGGTTTGGGGAGTGATCAGATTGTAGTTTTACCTTGTGCAAATGAAGAACCAACGGATAGTAACACAGTAGAATTTACTTTCCCCAATGTAATAACGCCAAATGCAGATGGCATAAACGATTTGTTTGAAATTGATAATTTACCTCAAAATACAGAAGTTGTGATTTTAAACCGTTGGGGAAATGTTGTTTTTTCGTCCGAAAATTACCAAAACAATTGGGATGGGAATAGTCAAAATGGTCAAGAGCTTAACGATGGAGTTTATACTTATAAATTCACAACGGAAACAGGTACAATTGGTCATGGCTTTTTGCATTTAGTACGGTGATTTATATGCTCGTTTTAAAAAGATATTCCCTTTTTCTTATCCTAATTTTCACACTACAATCACCTGTTGTTTTTGGTCAATTGCAAAACAATAATTGGGTTT
>CAIJTF010000094.1 GCA_903823565.1 uncultured Flavobacteriales bacterium | reverse complement strand
GAGGATCGCCATACCTTTCCCCCGGGAAAAGGGGTTTGAGGGGTCCAAGTATCGTTTTGCGGATCGTATTGCCACACCTCATCGGTAGCAGCGGTATTTGCTTGTTTTCCCCCAATCAGGTACGCTTTACCTTCGAGGACAAAGGAGGCGGCTCCGGATCGCCCTGCGGAGGGAAGGTTATTGCAAGCGGTCCATAAATTAAGACCTGGATCATAACGCCATAAATCGTTCAGGAAGACACCTGCATTATACCCTCCGAACACAAAGGCTTGGTTTTGAATGACAAAAGCCGAAGCGTATTGCCGTTCCATTCCAGGGGGCATGGGGGAGACGGATTCCCATTGACCATTGGAACCGTTCATACGGTAGAAGTCTCCTTGAGAAGCCCACCACGGACTTAATCCTGATCCGACGTATACGTCAGTACCGAGCATGAACCCCACCGCATCGTCGCGTTCTACGCTGGGAAAGGGCGCTAACAATGACCACGATTGGGAATACAAGGGAGCGAAAAAGCTAAGGGCAAAACAGCAAACAATCCAAGGCATGGATTAAAGGTAGGGAAAAATGGGAGGATAATTAATTATTCGTTGAACTCCTTTTCTGAAATGCTCTCATTTCCGATATTAGTTGTTTTTCCCGAAACCGTACGCACGGTGAGTATTAGGTCGAAAGATGGGATACTCCAACTTCGCACAACTCTTCCATCACGATATTCCGAAGGTTGTTCTATCAACCTATAATCGAGTAATTTGCTGTCCTTTTTGTAAATAGCATTAGAAAGGAATTTTACAACACATTGATTGTCAACTATTTTTTTTCTGTAATCGTTACCATAGGCAATCTTCACATAATAAAGCCCTTCGGGTATATGTTTAATCTCATAGGTTTCGCCCGCCTTAACATAAACAATTCTAATGCATTGTTCAACATTACCATTGGTTTTGATTAATTTGACAACAGCGTCAGAAGTTCCTTGAACGATTACCTTCAAATAGTTATCCATGTTATAATCAAATTGGGGAACAATATTTTCACATTCAGAGGTCCCCCCTGTAATTTGTGGGTGAGGCTCCCATCCCTCCCAAGGATCCTTAGTCAGCATAGAGGCATAAACATACCCAGTTCCCGTAGAGGTTTGTACCTCCCACCAACCATTAGGCTCTTTGTGCAATAAGGTTACTGGATCGCCCTTACCAAGGCTCTCTATTATTTCAAAATCTTTTCCAGGACCTTTTCGAACATTTAACTGATTCGTATTAACCACATAGTTTTTAAGATCCTGACCCCAACTTAAAGCACTTGACGCTGTAAGGAGCAAAAGGGTAATAGCAATGTTTTTCATTTTTTATTATTAAAGTTAATTTCACCGCTCTGCGGGTTGGGATCATAAATCCAATGGTCTTGATTTGATTCGCTTTTCACCAACGGGGCATAGCTAAAACACTTGGAAATTAAGGTTAGTATCAAAAGAAATATGAGCAGTTGAAACAGGGTTTTTACCCAGGGAAGGCGATTCAAAGGACAATGAAATCAAAGACTTACTTATTTAATTAAGTAAGGCATCTTCATGCTTGCAGAGCGCATAATATCATTTACCATTCGCGACGGACTACTTCCAATACCTCCAGAATATTTATGATCATAATTCCAAATTAGTTTTTTACCTAGGCAATCATTGATGTTTAATGAAACGCGTATTTCATTGGTAGAGGTTGCACCTCCTAGCAAAGCTACGGCAATCGCGGCACCGTCGGACATGGGTTTTGATAATCCAAAATTGGAACCTATAATTCCATCCACCCCTAGGACACTGCAGATTTCACTTGGAGACAACGGTTTTTCAGGATACCCGGCTGTCAATAATTTAGCATTGGTGGTTTCGACATCTAAAATCTCCTGAACCATTTTACCTTGCATTTTCCGTTGCAACATCCAAGCATATATTTCTTTTTGAAAGTTGAGCGATTCCGTTCGTTGTTGCTCTTTCAATGATTCACCATCAATTTTCTTACTTGCCGCTATGGATACGGTTGGGGGGATTACTGCAATCGTTTTATGGTTTTGTGATACTTCAAATGCGTCTGGACTATAAAATACTTTAGCACATGAGGTTAAAAAAAGCACGGCAAAAGCCATGGAGCATAGGATTAGTTTCATAACATAAATTTAAGCGCTAAAAGTACGTTGGAACGAGCATTCCAATAATTCGCGGAATGCATAATTAATGCTTCAAGTATGTATTTTATGCTGAAATCTCCTATTTATTTCCAAATCCTGAAGTATCGCTCATCGGCATCGGCGTTTGAAAAGACCTTTTAGGCAGGGGCTTATCAAAGGGATTGGTCACAAAAGGACTTGAGGGTTTTACTTCCGGAAGTTGGTTGTTTTGATTCCTTAGGTCATCGATCAATTTCAAGCTTTCCACTAGTTTCTTTTGATAATTAGGATCTAAATAAACTTTCGCCAAGTCACTCAGGGGCATTTTTTCCAATTTACTTTCGGAAATCCCTTTGAGTCGAAGGGTTTTTAAAAGGGAATCTCGGTTAAACTTAACGGTTGTACCTTTTTCTGTTTGGAAAGTGTCGTAATGTTTTAACATTAGGCTAGTGCTGTCCATTTTGTACTCCATCGGCGCCTTTTTCTTTGGTTTCGTGTCACACGAAGAAAGGAGAAACAGGGATACTAGGAAGAAAATGAGGTAGCTCAAATGAGCCATGAAATTCGGGTTAAATATCACGTAGTGAAGGTGATTTCTCATAATTTGTGAAATTTAATTGTGGTAAAACCAGGGTTAAGATTTTTCTGAGCTCGGCTTTATAAAAATTGATAAAAACAAACCTATTGAAACCAAAACGTCCACAATATTCCATAGAACTCTACCAAGTGCGATTTTGAAAATAGGTTGAAACAATAAAGCCAGTGCTATGTAGATAAACATTTCAGTCTTCATGCCTTGATCACTGGCTTTGATTGCGAACATTGCAAAGCCAATCATACCCAAATACCTCACCAGCTCATAATATCCATACGGCATATCGGCCAAACACAGTAGAAATAAAAAGATTAAAATCAACTTTATACTATTCTGTATATTCATTTTGATGAAGAATTGATTATGCTCATTAAATCGAGCGAGGAAGGATTTAGAAATTCGAACTTATTTAAATTTTCTGAGTCAAAAAAATCATTTTGTAATTTTCTTAAATAAGAATCGCTTAGGATATCTTGTTCAAGGTATTCTTCAAAATCGGGATGAACATTTAAAATTGATTTATTCGGAATCTTAAGTTTACTTCTAATCAGTTTAAAAAATTTTATTTCGCTATATTCAACTTTATCATCTGCTTTAATGGTCTCTATGGCGACCTCTATTAATTTCAACTCATCTTCCTCTTTAAGAACTTCTGACGATAAATCAGCGAAATAAGACTTTAAGAATAGTTGACCGTCTTTATTCATTTAAATATGTAAATTCTTCAATTAGATGT
>CAIJTF010000093.1 GCA_903823565.1 uncultured Flavobacteriales bacterium | reverse complement strand
CCCGAGCTCTGACGAACTTTTGATCATTCAAAAGTTCGTCAGAATGCTGACTTCTACGTCAGCATTCAACTCTCGGTCCCCGACGCTTACTTCGTTCGGTCGGGGCAAACTCGCTACGAAAGCCCTGAAGGTTTGCTCAGGGCTTTTTTATTTAAACATGTATTTTTTACCGTACAAGTCCCGAGCACTGACGAACTATTGCTTATTCAAAAGTTGTCAGAATATTCAAAATCAGCAATGAAGCCCCACTTTTTCAAATCGGATGTTAGTGGATTTAAGATTTCCTAAATATGTAAATTATCTTATCTGTATCTTTTTGTTGCTTGAGGTAGTACCTTAAACCATAAGACGTTATCATATTCAATTCACGCGAACCAAAAACTTCTGTTTCGTTTTTAAAATAAATTAAATGATTTGTTTTTTCTATATTAAAACCTCACCAATTGGTTTTTATAAACGCAAGTTTACTAAACATTTTATTCATTTGATTTCGATTTGGGTGGGTTTGTACAAATCTTCAAATCTCTTATTTTTGGAACTGGCTGGTTATTGATTGTTATAATACCTCCTTTCATTATTTTCTCAACTAAGCCGGGAACCCAGAGCAAATTTTTCGTTTGGGGCGAGTCAATAATATCCAAACCACACATTAAATAAAGGTAATCTATAGCTTTTTTCGTACCATCGAAACGGAAATTATGGTCATACACCAGCCAATCATTACCCTGGAGTTGTAAACGTGTGTAAAGTAGTTTACCGGAGGCTAGCTCCCACAAACATGTTTTGTTACTAAAATCTGTAGTTAAAATATGTTGCCTATCCGGACTCAACGTAAATAAATTGGTAAAATCTCCACCCAATTTCTTTACACATTTGCCGGTTGTCAAATCCCAAATCCTCACAACACCGGCCATAGATGCTAGCGAAACCCAAGATTTCGATTCTAAATTGCCTTCTGTAATCACCATTTTACCGTCTTTACTGTAGACGGCAGAATAAAAGAACTCATCTGTAAATCCGTTTAATACCTTGACCTCTTTTCCTGTGGCGACATTCCAAATGCGCAGGGTGTTGTAACTTGCTGTGAGCACCGACTTTCCATCAGGGCTAAAGACGGCAGACTTGACCCCTCCATTAGGCTCGTTTAATACATGAAGTCTTTTTCCCGTTGCAACGTTCCAAATACGCGCGGTACTGTCGTCACTGGATGTAATCATCAACTTACCATAAGGACTGAATTCGGCGGAATTGACGCGATCTTTATGCTCGTTTAAAACCAACAGCTCACTGCCACTAGATACATCCCAAATGCGAGCCGTTCTATCAGCACTCGCTGTGAGGACCATCTTCCCATCTGAACTAAAGAGACCCGATAAATAACCAAGACTATGACCGATTAAGGGATGCAATTCCTTACCGGTAAATACGTCCCAAATGCGCGCAGTACTGTCACCAGTGGTGAGTACAAACTGCCCATTCGGACTGAAAACTGCCGAACTGATGGGACCTTGATGCTTATTTAATACCTGAAACTCTTTGCCCGTAGCAACATCCCAAATTCGTACCATATAGTCCTCACTCAACGTAAGCGCGAACTTTCCATCAGGGCTGAAGTCGGCAGAAGTATACTTGTGTGAATGCCCACTAAATACCCTCAGTTCCTTGCCAGTGGATGTCTCGTAAAGGTGCCCGGTGCCATCTTCATCGAATGATAGAACCAATTTCCCATCCGGACTGAAGGCAACTGAAGTCACTTGACGAGTGTATCCATGAAATTTCCTCAATACATTTCCTGTTGTTGCATTCCAAATACTTACTGAATCTGAGGCACCCAATATTAAAACATTTCTTCCATCGTGACTAAACGAGGCCTTTAACTGTTCCCTAGAACATTTTATGTTTTGAACACAATTGCCTGTGGAGACATCCCATATCCGCAATGTACTATCGCGACTCCCCGTTAACGCCAACTTTCCATCTGGACTAAAATCAGCATACTTGATAGCATCCCTGTGCCCTTTGAATTCAATCAAAGACTTGCCTGTATAAGCATCCCATATTCGGGCAGTTCCATCAAGAGATGCAGTCAATACTTTTGTTCCATCAGGACTGAAGACAGCGGATTCTACTTGATGATTATGGCCCTTCAAGGTATATATGATCTCTCCTGACTTAGCTTCCCATATCTGTGCGGTTTTATCAGCTGATCCCGTCAGCACTTTAGTTCCATCTGGACTGAATACAGCCGAGTTGACACTACTTTTGTGACCACTTAAAACCAGCTGATCACTTCCTGTGAAGGCATCCCAAATCCTTGCCGTGAAGTCTCCACATGTGGTAAGCAATAACTTGCTATCAGGGCTGAAAACAGCGGAATTGACGCTTACATCCTTGTTAATAGTCCGCAGTACTTTGCCAGTAGATGTCGCGTAAATGGTTTGGATACCATCACAATTGTATGCGAATACCATTTTCCCATCCGGACTGAAAACTGCTTTTGGAAAACATAATAAATCTCCATTGTTCTCTATCAATATTCGCCTATTATTGCCCGTATTTACATCCAAAATTACCACGGCCCCTTCAACTGCCGTAATGAGCACCAAATTATCATCAGGACTGAAAACAGCGGAAATGAGTTCGCATTTATTCACATCAAACTTTTGTAAAATTTTTCCTGTGCCAGCATCCCAGATAATTACTGTACCATCTAAGGACGCAGTCAGAACTTTACTGTCATCAGAACTAAAGACAACATCCATAATTCCATTTGTATGCCCAATTGGAAGCATCAATCGTGGTTCTTGAGACTGGGCAATTAAAAGCGCACTGGTAAATAAAAAAACTACACAAAGAACCCTTGGGAACATAGCATGGTATTATTAATCGTTAATATTGAGTAGAATTATATATAAATAAATAAAAAACATACAACATTATTTGGTCAAAAGTTGTCAGAACGCTAGGCTCAAGGCGCTTAATTTTCGTTGTTTCGGGGCAGGCTTTTTGACGCTCACAATAGCGGTTGCGGTAATATCTTCAAAGACCCAATCACTCATTTGGTGCTTCAACTTCTACACGTTTACTTTCATACATTTCTATGATACCTAATTCCTTCAGATATAGATTTTTCAATTTTGTTTTTAACTCTACTGGCATTTGAGAATCTTCACAAAATGTTAACAATGTCTGTAGTATATCTTTTTTACTCTTCAATGTTAACTTGCTATCACTAGGTAAGGCTCGTTGCTTAACTAAATTTTTTTCAAATTTCTCAAAATCAATTTCTTCAGCCTTGTTCTTCTCCGGTATTAATGCAATCTCCCGTTTTTGCATAATTCGATTAATTTGATTTTGAGTCTCAATAGCATTTTGTCTTATGATTGAATCGTTAATTTGAGCGCGTGAAATTGATTTCCCCGTAGCTCTTCCCATAACCCCAGCCATATTGTTACTTATATTGAAATCCGCATTTCTTGCAACACCCCCGGCAACATTATCAACCGAATTACCACAACCCCTGGCTAGGGCTGCTGACAATAAAATGGTTAGAATTTTCATACTATTTAATTTAGTAAAGTAATTGAATCGGGTAAAAAAAAAGACTACAAATAACCCTTATTTATAATTTTTTTTTAATGCAGTTAACTAATAGATCATTCGCTTTAAAACAACTAATTACCATCAAGGATTAGCCTTTTTGAAAGCTTCTATTTCATTCTTTTTCTGGCTTAGTTTGTCGCGTAATTCAAAAAGAGCCTTAGGAATAGCTGGAATTTCATTATTATTTGTAAGCCTTTTAATAAGACCGTCTATGTAGTTAAACGAGACATCACAACCTTGTGATAACGACGCAATATTAGCAGAATTAGGTTTATCATTGAGAACTTGCTCAATAACCTTAAGGAGTTCAAGGTTTTCATTTGTCTTAAAAAATTCTTTTAATGAAAGATTCTCCATCCAT
The DNA here is from genome assembly GCA_903823565.1 of uncultured Flavobacteriales bacterium. GTDB lineage: Bacteria > Bacteroidota > Bacteroidia > Flavobacteriales_D > Crocinitomicaceae > UBA952. The sequence continues at coordinate 2,495 of CAIJTF010000093.1, read as the reverse complement.
TCTTTATTTATTCGCGTCGCCTCGATGTTAATTCTCACTGAATCCTCGTGTGTCAATCGTGCAACCGCCCTAGGACCCGCTTTTATAACCCCATTTTCAACACCTCGAACCATATTTTTATCTACCTCCTTGGTCACCGTCCTATTCGCAGCATTTTCGATTCCATGTGCCAAACCATTATCCACACCCTTCACGGCAGCCGCAGCGCCGTTATCAGCCATTTTAACGCAACCTTTTACCAAAGCGGCCGCCAAGAAAATAGACAAAATTTTCATAATAAATGATTTTATGTCGTTAAATATAACCTATTTTTTTAAAAAACCGAATGGGTAGCAAGGTCAATTTAAAACCTTTGGCTAACGCCATGAATCGAGGATTGAATTGTACCTAATTATTAAGAAAGGTAAGCCCCCGAACATCCTTACAAATCCTAAATTCACTTTAATTTACTCGCGATAACCAAACTACTCCGATGAACTAGCTTTCCATAAAATCGATTGATTATCTTTGCATTGAACATGCGTATAACGGGGTTATTCATTTCCATTGCTATCTTCATCGGTTCGACAACTAAAACGTCGGCTCAAAACTTTATCTTCGGTCAACTTCAGGGATCTCCGGTAATGAATACTTCAGGATGGAACCTCAACGGAAATGCCTACGTAGGAGATACGCCCGGTGACAACGACAACTTTAACAACGAACTTATTCTTACAAATGCCAGCGGAAACCAAAGCGGTGGGGTCTTTTATGCCCAACCGTTGAACTTGGGAATCTGCTCCCAATGGACCGTTGATTTCGAGTATCGCATTTGGGGAGGAAGTGCCGCCGATGGGTTAGCTTTTTGTTTTTTACAGGTTCCCCCAGCGGGCTTTGTCAACGGGGGTGGTATCGGTATTCCAGGAACCGCGAATGGATTAAAAGTGGTGTTAGACACATGGGACAATGGCTGTGGCGCCAATCCAGAATTACAAATCTTCAGCGGTGTTGGGTATAACGAATGCATTGCTGGTATCGTTAAACTTACCAATACTGCCGGTAATCTTAATTTCATCCGTGGCACTACCTATCGCCCCGCCCGAATCATCTACAACAACGGTCAAATTAGCCTCTTAATCAATAATGTCCTTTACCTTACGGCGAATTTTCCCATAAATTTTTCGGGCTACATGGGATTCACCGCCAGTACGGGAGGAGCTACCGATCAACATTCCATCCGAAACGTTGTGATTTATACCGCCCAAGCCACTTCCAACGCCGGTCCAAACGTACAAACGTGTTCCAATGACCCCGTAACCATTGGTAGTGCCAACAATCCCGCCTTTTCATATGCGTGGTCCCCAAATACCGGGTTGAGCAACGCCTCCGTCTCCAACCCCAGTGTTACCTTAACCAACAATACCCCTCTTCCCATTACCCAAACCTATGTGGTTACCACAACGCTTTCCGCCAACCCCGGGGCTTGCCCAACCACGGATACCGTTCAAGTAACCGTAAACCCAACCCATACCACCGCGCTTGTTGATACCCTCTGCGATGGAAGTTCCTATAATTTCAATGGGACCCTCATCAATCAAACGGGATATTATGTCGATACCCTAAGCAGCATGTACGGTTGTGATTCCATTACCACCTTGGATATCGTTATTTCAACCAACCCAACGGTATCCTCACCAGACCTATCTATCTGTACCGGTGACTCGATACTTTTGGTTCCTAGCGGCGCCCTTACCTATTCATGGAACCCCGCAACGAATCCAACCAACAACCTTGGGGAAATGCTAATAGCTCCTGCCAATACCACGGTCTATGTGCTTCAAGGTAGTAATGTTGATGGTTGCTCCGATTCTGATACGGTTATTATTACTGTCAACCCCCTTCCTAGTACCCAGCTCATCGCATCGGATAATTCGGTTTGCCCCAATGAACTCGTTAATTTTACTGCAATGGGTGCCACTTCTTACCAATGGTTTGGAAGTGGACTACCAAACAACACAGGTAGCTCCCAATCCCTGTTGGCTGTCAGTTCGGGGTGGTACACCCTCATTGGAACAAGTGCATTTGGATGCGTAGCCACTGATTCTATTTTCCTAACGGTAAATCCATTACCCCTTGTCACGGTCAGTCCCACCTTGAATGAAGTTTGTATAGGTTCTCCAATTACTATTTCCCTTAGCGGGGCCTCCACCTATCAATGGTCTAACGGAAACACTGGAAGTAGTTTTTCGGATATTCCAACCCAATCAGAAACCCTGACAATCATTGGATTTAATGCTTTTGGCTGTAGCGATACAGTCGTTTCCAATATTGTCGTATATCCCAATCCGTTGGCCAGCATTTCCATCGTCAATAGCAATCTACAAAGCGATGACCCCACTGCTTATTTCATGAACAATTCAAGCAATTACAGTCAAGCTATCTGGGATTTTGGAGATGGAAATACCTTAAATAGTTCCAACGAAGACATTAACCACAGCTACCCTATGGAGGATGGT
>CAIJTF010000092.1 GCA_903823565.1 uncultured Flavobacteriales bacterium | reverse complement strand
TCCGGCCGGGCCTAACTTTGGACAAGCTATGGACTTAACCCTTTCTTAACGTGAAACCATGAAAGTCAGTGGTTTTACCTTTATTCGCAACGCGGTTCTCCTGGATTATCCGATTTTGGAAGCCATTCGATCCATCCTACCCCTTTGCGATGAAATCGTTGTTGCGGTCGGAAAGTCCGAGGACGAAACGCTTCAGCTGATCCAAAGCTTGGACGATCCCCGCATACGAATCCTGCACACCGAATGGGACGATAGCCTGCGCGAAGGGGGCCGAGTCCTCGCCATCGAAACCGACAAAGCCTTGGCCGCTGTTTCCCGAGAAGCGGATTGGGCGGTGTATATCCAAGGCGATGAAGTCCTGCACGAAGACGGCTTGCTCGCCCTGCGCCAGGCCATGGAAGAAGCCCTCCACCGCCCCGAAATCGAAGGACTGCTCCTCCCGTACCGACATTTTTATGCGTCCTACGATTATGTGGGCACCGATTCCCGCTGGTACCCCCTGGAGGTCCGCGTGGTCAGGCCCCATCGCGGCATCTACTCCTGGGGCGATGCCCAAGGCTTTCGAATTCAACCCCAACGCAAACTCCAGGTTCTGCAGACCACGGCCTGGATGCACCATTACGGCTGGGTCCGCGAGCCGGCCGCCATGCAGCGCAAACAAGAAAAGTTCCATCGCTTATGGCACGATGATGCCTGGATGCAGCAAAACATTCCGGTCGCCCAAGCCTTCGATTACCACCTTCGGCCCTCCAGCCTTGCGCGTTACCTAGGAACCCATCCCGCCGTCATGAACGAACGCATTGCCCGCATCAATTGGACGTTCAACGCAGACCCCTCCTACCATCGCCTCACCCTCAAAGACCGCTTCAAGCAATTCGCCCTCTGCTACCTGGGCTGGGACCTCAACCACCGCAACTTCCGACGCATCCGCTGAATCGTAAGTAACAGAGGTGTTTAACGCTCCCTAATGCCGTTCATTGGTCTTGTTTTTTACTCCAAATTCACCTTTTTAGGTCTTGTTTTTTGACATTTACGGAGCATTATTGGTTTGTATTTTGTATTTTTGGTCTAATCTTCAACGAAATGGAGTGATTTTAGATGTATATACCGAGAAGAATAGACGCTGAGTTAATCGCCTGGAAAAAGTCCCAGACAAGAAAGCCATTGCTCATAAGAGGAGCACGGCAAGTTGGTAAATCCACCGCCGTTAGGAATTTGGCTAAGGATTTTGCCTATTTCATTGAAATCAATTTTGATGAGCAACCAATGTACCAGGATTTGTTTGCTCATACCCCGGATATTCATGAAATCATTGAACAGTTAGCGATTATAACCCAAACGGAGATCATCGAAGGGCAAACCTTGGTCTTTCTTGATGAAATACAGGCAAGCCTACCCGCCATTTCTTTGTTACGATATTTTTATGAGAAAAAACCGAATTTGCATGTGATCGCTGCAGGTTCTTTGTTGGAATTTGCTTTAGCCGAACTGCCTTCCTTTGGGGTAGGCAGGGTTCGATCTTTGTTCATGCATCCTTTGTCATTTATAGAATTTTTGGGAGCCCTCAATGAAAAAACGCTCATTCGTGCATTACAGCAATCCAACACATCAAGGCCAATCCAACCCATCCTTCACGAAAAACTAAAATTATATTTCAAAAAGTTTTTGATTATCGGGGGCATGCCACAAGCCGTACAGACTTATGTTAGCAATGGCGATTTATTGGAGATTCAGCGTATATTGGATGATTTAATCATTGCCTTTCAGGCAGATTTCGCAAAGTACAAGCGCAGAATACCTCCGACAAATATCCAATCTGTTTTTGAAAGTGTCGTCAAACAAGTCGGATCCAAGTACAAGTATTCCAATGAATTAACATCGTTAAACAATCCTGCAATAAAACAAGTATTGGATCTGTTAGAAATGGCAGGTTTGGTTTACCGGGTCACCCATTCATCAAGCAACGGAATTCCTATAGGGGCAGAAACCAATACGAAGAAGGTCAAATTCATGATTTTTGACACAGGTATATACCAAAGGATCTTAGGGCTTGATATCGCCTCCCTGTTGGTGAAGAACGATTTCGATGTGGTGAATAAGGGAAAAATTGATGAGCTCTTTGTGGGATTGGAGCTACTAAAATCCAATGATGTTTACGAAAAAACAGCCTTGTATTACTGGCACCGAGAAGCCAAGAATAGCCAAGCCGAGGTTGACTTCGTGATTCAAATTCAAGATAAAATTATACCAGTTGAAGTAAAAGCTGGCACCAAAGGATCGATGCAAAGTCTTCATTTATTTTTGGATGAAAAAAAATCGAGCTTCGGAATACGACTATCCTTAGAGAACTTTTCAGAATTTGACCGAGTCAAGGTATTTCCTTTGTATGCCACATCGAATATCTATGGCGTTTAGGTTGGCAAGGGCGCATAGGCTCCTTACTTACAGCCAAGATTTTAAAAAAACCTGTCTGGAAAAAGGGGTACTTACACCACCAATTCCTCAAGGGTCAATTCCCGCTTATCAAGATT
>CAIJTF010000091.1 GCA_903823565.1 uncultured Flavobacteriales bacterium | reverse complement strand
TTCATAGGAAACATCGGGGCCCCAATAGGGTGAATTGATGTCGTTGCTACAACACACGTTGTTATTGTTTGGATAAAAATTTTGCCAATTTTTTGAAAATCGGCCTGCCCGAGAAAGGTAATTGTTTGACGTTTCATTCAGTGCAGGAGTGGCGTAACTCACATACCTGAAGTTCTTGTACTTGTTTGTTTGACCATCGTCCATGGCAGCAGGATCTTGCCCCCCTTGACCAGCCGCGGATCCAGCATTCGTAACATGGTTTAGCACAATGTCTTGAATTACATCAATGCCATTCGCCTTCATCACCGCCATCATCCGAAGGAGTTCGTCTTTATCGCCCATTCGGGTTTTTACCGAATTTTTCTGAAACTTATCCCCCAAGTCGTAATGGTCAAAAGGAGAATAACCCACGCTGTTGGTACCGGCATTTTTTATAGTTGGTGGAATCCAAACCGCATCAATTCCCAATTGTTTTAGGCGGGGAGCCAACTCGGTTAAATAATTAGCCCACCCGTTTGGATAGTTTGCATTCCAATAGTCCCACCAAAATCCTTGTAAAACGACTTGACGGTTGGTTGGATTGACTTGGGAATAGCCGATCAATCCCCAAAGCAAAGCAAGCACACTAAAAAGTAATCTTCGCATGTTTATTTACGGTATAATGCTGGTTATTAATCATTAAATCAATATCACTTAAACTTTTATTTTCAACAATTCCTCCCGTTGCATGTACGTGAATTTTTAGGGGTAAGGTTTGATATAGAATTTGAAAGGAATAACTTTTCCATCCGTTAGGTATTCTTGGTTGCAAGCGTAAGCCTTGTTCATTGATGCGCACCCCGGCAAAGCCCTCCACCAAACTTAACCACGTACCTGCCATGCTGGTAATGTGCAACCCTTCATCGGCTTCATGGTTGTAATCGTCCAAATCCAGGCGCGAGGTTCGAAGATACAGTTCATACGCTTTTTCCATCCGATCGATAGAAGCCGCAAGCACCACATGCACACAAGGCGACAAGGAGGATTCGTGAACCGTTTTGGGCTCATAAAAATCAAAATTCTCCTCAAGGGTCTCGGTATCAAAATGATCTTCAAAAAGGTACAGGCCTTGTAAGACATCCGCTTGCTTTATAAATATGGATCTCAGAATTCGATCCCAGCTCCAATGTTGGTTGATGGGCCGTTCATTGGCCGGAATATCAGAGGCCTTTAATTGCTCCTTGTCTAAAAATCCATCTTGTTGTAAAAAAACACGCGTACCCTCCATATGAGGAAAATAAACGTTGTTGACGAGGTGTTCCCATGCGCTTATTTCATCGTTCGAAAGCATAGAAGAGGTAGCTTGCGAACCTTCTTTTTCACAGGCCAAGGCATAACGAATACACCATTGAGCGATGTAGTTTGTGTACCAATTGTTATTGATGTTGTTTTCGTATTCGTTGGGTCCCGTCACCCCAAGCATAACAAATTGTTGTTTGGCATCGGACCAATTGAAGCGCTGCACCCAAAACCGCGCAATGGCATTTAGTACCTTCCTTCCTTTTTCTTGTAAATACGCTTTATCTCCTGTATGCCGAACGTAGTTGTAAATTGCAAAAGCAATGGCGCCGTTCCGATGGATTTCTTCAAAGGTAATTTCCCACTCGTTATGGCACTCTTCGCCATTCATGGTAACCATCGGATAAAGTGCCGCACCGTTCTTGAATCCTAGTTTTTCCGCATTCTCTATAGCGCGATCCAATTGATTGTAACGATAAACAAGTAACTGTTTCGCCACTTCGGGGCTTGCTGTTTTCAAATAAAATGGCAGGCAATAGGCTTCCGTGTCCCAATACGTTGCTCCCCCATACTTCTCCCCTGTGAATCCTTTCGGTCCAATATTCAACGTTGCATGTTTACCGGTGTAGGTTTGATACAACTGAAAAATATTAAACCTAATCCCTTGTTGAGAGGCCACATCTCCTTCGATTTCGACGTCGGCATTCTTCCATATTGCTGACCAAGCTAAACAATGAGATTGAAGTAGCGCATCAAAACCCATGACATACGCATCGCGCACATTATTTATGGATCGTGGAATAACCGAAAATTCGGAATGATGAACCGTTGAAACAATGCTGACGTATTTTTTTAGCGAATAGCAATGGCCTTGTTCGAGAAAATGTTCAAAATTATTTTCAACATAATACGCGCTTGAAATCGCATTGGGATGGATGTCCAACAAGGTACCATCCTTCCAAAAGGAAAAGCGCATTGCTGTTGACACCGTAAAATTCGTTTTTCTTGTCTTTGCACATACATAGGCTTTTTTCATCCCCACCTTATGGCTATCCTCCTCCCAAAAAAACTCATCATAATTCGCATCATGGTTGTAGACCTTTGCGTCCAGAAAAGGAATAAACTTTACGTTGCCACTGAAATTCAATGGGGTAACTTGAAAGCGAATCGCTGCAAGCTCATCGTTATCCATTGAACAAAATCGGAGCGTTTCGACCATAAGATCTTTTCCTTGGGAGAACCGAACTTTAAACTTGCGAAGCAAAGTTCCCTGTTGCATATTCAGCTCGCGATAAAAGGAAAGGGGTTGTTGAACGTTTAAATCTAACATTTCTCCATCCACCTCCACGTGAATTCCAATCCAATTGCATGCATTTAGAACTTTAGCGAAATACTCCGGATAACCGTTTTTCCACCATCCTACGCGTGTTTTATCGGGATAGTAAACCCCACCGACGTAGCTGCCTTTGAGCGAATCTCCTGAATAATACTCTTCAAAATTTGCGCGTTGACCAAAGGCTCCATTACCAATGCTGAAAATACTCTCTGCTTGTTTTTGTTTTTTGGGATCAAACTTTTGTTCCACAATCTTCCACGCATCGATCTCAAATAAATTATGCATAGCGCTCTAAACTAAATTCCGTTAAACTGTTGTAATAATCATCTGCCAAGCCTATTAACCAGGGATTTCCAACCCCAATCGCAAAAAATCCCCCAGCTTTTGCGGCTTGAATTCCACTTTGTGCATCTTCAAATACCAAACATTCTGATGGGGATAATCCCAGACGTTTTGCTCCATTTAGGAACACCTCGGGGTCGGGTTTTGGGCGCGTTACTCCATTGCCGTCAATTGCCACATCGAAGTACGCTGCTATTTCCAAGCGTTCAAGAATCATAGGGGCATTTTTACTGGAGGACCCCAATCCGATATTGAATCCTTTATTTTTAGCCAAGTTGAGCAAATCAAACACGCCTGGCAAAAGGTCCTTGATACACAAATCTTCTATGGATGAAAGGTATTCTTCGTTTTTAAAATGCAATAAGGCTTCAAATTCCTCATCAAGCACTATCCGTTTACCTAGGGCAAGTATGTGCTTTAAAGAATCCACCCTATTCACTCCCTTTAAGGCTTCATTATCTTTTTCCGAAAAGGAAATACCCAATTGACTAGCTGTTTTTTTCCATGCGTGAAAGTGATTTTTTTCGGTCGAAACGATAACCCCATCCAAATCAAAAAGCAGTGCGCGATACCCCATGGCTCAATCTACTCAATCTTCGTTAATGCGTAAAGTAAGAATGGCAGCAAAGGCCAATAAAACGCCGCCAATGGTAACTGCCATTACCCGTGAACCATCTAACCAATGCTCCATAATTTTTCCAAAAAACAAGGAGGCTAATATTTCAGGAAGTACAATGAAAAAATTAAAAATTCCCATGTAAATTCCAATCTTATTTTCAGGGAGACAACCTGACAACATCGCATAAGGCATCGAAAGGATGCTGCTCCAAGCAATTCCAACCAGCCCCATAACCACAAAAAGCATCCACGACTGCTCAGGGGTTTGAACGAGATTTATCAACAAAAGTCCAAGACTTCCAAGCATAAGGCAAATAAAATGGGTCCGTTTCATGGATATCTTTGAGGCCAAAAAAGGAAGGAGCAGAGCGAATAAAAACGTTACTATATTTTCAAACGAATACGTAAGACCCGCCAAATTTTGACCCTCAGCATAAGCCGCCGTACCAGCTTTTGCTTTGAAAATTTCAGAGGCAACCGCAGGAGTATAAAAAAACCACATTAAAAAAAGTCCAGGCCACGTGAGAAACTGAACCAATGCAAGTTGTTTCATTCGTTTTGGCATATGGGTCAAAGCCTCTTTAATTTCTCGAAGCCCAGCGCCGAATCCTTTTTTTTGCTCTTTGGCTTTTTCTTCCTCTAATAAACCCATGGGCGGATACTCCTTTGAGGTCCACACCGTGTAGAGCACGGAACACAGAAAAGCAGCAGCTCCGATATAAAAACTCCACTTTACATTGTCAGCGATTACGCCTTTTTGAGCAACTGAGGTAACGTTAAACCAATTGGTAAACATCCATGGTAGCGCAGAAGCGATGGTGGTCCCTACACCAATAAAAAAACTCTGCATAGCAAAGCCCCTTGCTCGTTGTGAAGGAGGTAAATTATCGGCAACAAAAGCACGAAACGGTTCCATGGAGATGTTAATCGACGAATCCAAGATCCAAAGCAGACCTGCAGCCATCCAAAGCGATGACGCATTGGGCATCCATACCAAACATAATGAACTTAATATAGCCCCAATAAGGAAATAAGGTCGTCTTCTACCAAGAACAGGGTGCCATGTTCGATCGCTTAAGTATCCGATAATAGGTTGTACAATCAACCCGGTCAATGGTGCCGCAAGCCACAAGGCAGGTATTTGTTCTGGTTTAGCACCCAAGCCTTCGTATATGGAACTCATGTTCGCCATTTGAAGGCCCCACCCGAATTGAATTCCCATGAAGCCGAAGCTCATGTTCCATATTTGCCAAAAAGTAAGCGTAGGTTTAGTAATCCGTTCCATGGACGTTTATTTTTCAAGAACCAAGTATCCCCAAGGGGACAACTTGAATGATTTATTTGATTTTTTAAAGCGCTTACCGGTAAACACATTCGTCCATTGCGCTTTGCTATCCATAGGACCTTTGACCGTTTGTTTTTCAGCGGAAAGGTTCAAATAAAATACCACTTCTGCGCCCGGAAATGTATTCGATAACCTGGTAATTGCAATGACTTTTCCATCGTTCAATAATTCTAACTTGTCGTATGCTTCATACCTTTCTGCTGCCAAAAGATAATTACGATGCTTTAACGCGTTTAACGAGGAGTAAAAAGAGACCATGTCCATTTTATCCCAGTTAATCTGATCCTTTTCGAAAAACAACAACCGTCGGTTCAGCGATGTTTCTTGTCCGTTATAAATCAGTGGCATACCGTTCATGGCATACGAAAGTACCGCCATTACAAAGCGTGCATCTCCCATGCGTTCCATTTCGGTTCCATTCCATGAGTTCTCATCATGGTTTGAGGTAAAATACATTCGAATCGCATTTTTCGGATATTGATTGTCCTTTTGCTTGTAGGTTAAGATTTCAGAGGGCTCGGCTTTTCCCTGAGCAATCTTATTCATGATGTGGTGGAATTCCCAGCCATAGGTCATGTCGAACGCTTGGTGTTGATCGGCTCCTTCGGATTCTGCCAACATGAACAGGGGTTTTACCGTTTCCAATTCCTTTCTTGCCTGCATCCAAAAATCCATTGGAACCCATCCGGCCACATCGCATCGAAAACCATCGATATTGCATTCTTGCACCCAATACTTCATGGAAGCGATCATCTCTTTACGCATCGCTTGGTTGTCGTAATTTAAATCCGCCACATCCCACCAGTCAGTGCCAATGGTAGGCTGGACATTCCCCGTTGAATCTAAGGTATACCAATCTTTATGGCCTTGATCGAGCCAAACATTATCGGGAGAGGAATGATTGGCAACCCAATCAATAATCAATCGCATGCCTTGATTATGCGCTTCTTTCACCAAGGATTTAAAATCATTCAACGTACCGAACTCCGGATTAACGCCTTTATAATCTCTGACCGCATAATAACTGCCCAGACTTCCTTTTCGATTTTTAACCCCGATGGGGTTAATGGGCATCAACCATAAAATATCCACTCCCATGGACTTTAATCTCGGAAGGGCTTTTTGCACTTCGGCAAAGGTTCCTTCCTTCGAAAATTGTCGAACGTTCACCTCGTAGATCACCGATGCACTGATCGGTGTTTGCGAGGTTTGGGCCATAGGAGATAAAAATGCTCCGAATGCAATGATTAAAACCTTAAAATACTTCATGTTATCCTTGGGTGATTTTGTCTTTTAAAATATACTTAAGGTGATAATTCACCAATCCTTCTACGGGTTTACGCACTACGCTAGTGACCGAAATGCCCAAAGAAGCCGCAGCGCGATCCAAGGCTGCTCGAAAAATTCCAGCAAGGCTACCAACGAAGTGAATATCGACCGACTTGTAATTGGAGTAACAGCAAACGTGGACTTCCATAAAGTGCTTGAAACCTGCTTCAATCATGGTTTGAAAAAAGGGCTCGTCGCTATGCTTTGCTATAAAGGGCATAAAAGAAGCTATAAAGACATTTGCATTCGGTTCGCGATATACTTTATCCACAATTGCATCCTTATCCAATCCGTACATTTCTTCAAAATCTTGCGCTAAATGTTCTGGCAATTGATGGTATAGGTAAGCGGAAAGAAGTTTTTTACCAAAATAACTTCCACTTCCTTCGTCTCCTAAAATATACCCTAAAGCAGGTACAACTTCGCTCACCTCATTCCCATCGAAATAACAAGAGTTTGATCCCGTGCCAATAATACATGAGATACCCGGTCTTCCTAAATAGGTAGCGTAGGCACAGGCAACCAAATCATGGTCAACATGAATTTTGGCGTTTGTAAAAACACGCGACAAACCGTTTTCAACGATAGCATTCATTTTATCGCTGGAACAACCGGCTCCATAGAAAAACACCTCCGTAACCTCATAGGCAACGAGCATTAAAGGTGAATTTTTTTTCAATTCCGATTCAATAAGATCTGCGGAATGGAAATAGGGATTGAATCCCATGGTAGAATAAAAACTTTGGTTATTTTTGTCGTCCAAGAGAACCCAATCGCTTTTGGTTGAACCACTTTCAACAATGAATATCATAGCGTGAGAATAGATTAATTATTACTTGGTGTCATTTTAACACTTTCAAATATACAAATTCTAACAAAAGTGAGTAAAGAAATCAAAAAAAAGCCCCAACTTGAGTTAAATCCAAACGTTTCGGTGGATTGTGTCATTTTTGGTTTTGATTTCGACAAACTGAACGTTCTGGTGATTAACCGTTCTGAAAAAGAGGGGATACAATGGGCTTTGCCAGGAAACTTGATTTACGACGCAGAGCATTTGGACGAAGCGGCGAATAGGGTACTGGAAGAACTTACGGGACTAAAAAAAATATACCTTGAACAAATCGGAGCTTTCGGCGATCCCAATCGTATATCCAAAGAATCCGATCGTTCCTGGCTCCAATCCATAAGGGCGCAACCCGAAGCACGTGTGATTACGGTAGCCTATTTTTCACTAGTCAAGATGGAAGACTATCAGCCCCAACCTTCTTCCTTTGCAACCTCGGCAGAATGGATTCCTGTTAATGAAATTCGGGAATTGGCTTTTGATCACTTTGAAATCCTTCAGGCAGCCAAGGCACGGTTAAAACAAATGATTAAAATCCGACCCATTGGCTTTAATCTACTTCCAGAAAAATTTACGCTAAGTCAGCTCCACAAACTGTACGAAGCCATTTTGGACAAGCCGCTAGATAAAAGAAATTTTAGACGAAAAATTCAAAAGCTTAAGATTGTATACTCATTGAAGGAGAAACAAAGCGGAGTCCCCCACAAGCCATCTCAACTGTTCAGTTTTAATACCGAACATTACCTTGAATTAACCCAAACGGGTTATGACAACTTTGGGTTCTAATCTTAAGGTATTTCACCGAAATATTCATTAACATCAGGCAAATAATCGAAGAGGTTAGGCTAATTGTCAAACACCTATATATTTGTCTTATTCAAGTCACGAAGGGTGTAACTTTTACTCCTTCTGAATTGTTTTTAACTGAAACTGCAACGTTTGTCAAAAGCTACTTACATCTGTATCGTTGAAGCACATCAAATCGGACTTTACCGTTTTGCTTTGCATTTCCTTGGAAATGATGAGGATGCTCAGGATATCGTTCAAGATGTTTTTGAAAAACTTTGGTTGCATAAGGACCGCATCGACGAAGGGGGTGTTAAATCATGGTTGTTCACATGTACACACAATGCCATGATTAATTTCATCAAACGGAGAGCGCGATTCGATTATTTACATTCCATTGAGGTCAATGCCCCGAACGCTTCGGAGCGCTTTGAATTCGAGTCGAAAGAAATTATCGAGCGCACGGTTAGTATGTTGCCTCCATTGCAAAAAAGTATCCTTCTCATGCGAGATTTAGAGGGTTATACTTACGATGAAATTGGCGATATCTTATCGCTCAACCCATCGCAGGTAAAAGTCTACCTCTTTCGAGCACGCATGAAAGTGAAAAATCAGTTAAAAACCATTCATTACTTCGCTTGAAAATTCCAACGCCTGAAAATATCGACCATTGGCTTTTCGACTGGATTGAAGGGAATTTAACGCCTGAGCAGGAAGAGCAACTTCGGCTTTTTTTATTACTAAATCCTGAATTCGATACCGATGCCGATGCGTGGAGACAGTCTACCCTTAGCACTCCAGAGGTTTCGGAGGCCGAGGTTTCATCGTTTGGTTTTGCTGAAAATGCCATGGCTCATAAAAAAGAAAAGCGCCGACGAATGGTACCTGTGCTATGGTTTAGTACGGCAGGCCTCATGCTTGCCTTCTCGCTTGCGATGCTTTGGCCTATAACCATACCGACATCCAGTTCCGTACAAGCTAAAAATCAAATAGAGAGAAAAAAGGCTACTGTAACGCCTCAAAAACAAAGGAAATCTAACCGATTAGACAACCGAACTAAGGCATTAAATGCTTTCCAGTTGGCCACCAAAAGTGCTTTGATGGATCCCTTGAGTAAACCTTCCGAGGCTTCGAACTTTGCGTCCTCGAAAAAAACAGAAATTAACGATGCGATCGCCCTTCAGGGTGTAATGCTTTCAGAGGAAAGCGTGTTTTCAGCCAATTATCCCACGCTAAAAATACCGCGTAAACCCTTCGATAAACTACCAAATAGCTCATTGACATTGGTTACCAACCAAGCACCCAACAAAGAACGCCAATCAAACTCTCACGCGAATCGATTTAAATTGAATAAATCTTCAGCTATCGCCAAGTACGTCCGCAAAGACAATGTATCCACTTCATTAAAAGATCGTGTTTATTGCATCGCCGAAAAAAGCCACCTCGATTTAAACGACGGATTCGCGGGCAACCGCTCTCAAACGCGCATTCAAACGAGTTCATTTATCCGGGATATGAACGGCGCGAATGAAAAGATAAACCAACAACTCGCCTGTGACGCATACGTGCGCCAAATTAAAAGCGGCATTGGTCTAGTGGCGAATTATTCACAATTCGGCAAAGGCGTAATTTCCGAGTGGAGCGTAAGGCTGATTTATGCACCCAAAATTGCACTTTCACGCTATGTTTCTTTAGAACCATCGTTGTCCTACACCATGGGGCAAAAACTACTTGATTACAGCAAAGTCAATAACTATTCAAACTTTACCTACAACAGCGAAATTATTCAACAGTTTCAATACGATCCGAACTTACCCGTCGGAAGGTCTTTAATTTACAGAGATTTGAGCGCAGGGGCAATCCTTAATCTAGGTCCTATCTACCTCGGTGGAAAAGTAGATAACCTATTGCAACATCAAGACAACATTCACACGAATGATTTTGACACCCTGGACCGTGCTAGAACCGCTTCTTCGTTCATGTTGGGCACAGATTTCTCGGCTAACCATGGTAAATTGGTATTTTCTCCTATGATTTCCCATTGGACGAACGGTCAAAACCAACTTACCCAGGTGGGGGCCTCTCTTCAAATGAACCGTTGGGTTATTGGTGCCAATACTTCTACCCAAAAAGCCATAGGAGGGCTTGTCGGTTTCCAAGGCGATCACTTAGCATTGTTCCTACAGTCAACCAAAAGCCAGTCTATTTTAACACAGCAACCCGTTTATTTACATCAAATTACCGTAAGAATTAATTCTAATATTAGTCGAAAAGCAAGACGTTATTTATATTTGTAGTTATGAAAATGAAAAAAATAGTTTTTTTATTCGTCCTAAACCTTGTGTTTATTGATGTTTTGGGTCAGGACCCAACCTTTACCCAATTCTATGCAAACCCCGTTTATTTGAATCCTGCCCTTGCAGGGTCCACGGGGTGTCCACGGGTTTCCATGAATTACCGAAACGAATGGCCTCAGCTCACGGGAAATTACGTAACCTACAGCTTAGCCTACGATAGCTATGTGAAAAACATCTCTGGGGGAATCGGCTTAATCGCTACGCACGATCAACAAGGACGAGGAACTATTTCCACCACAATGATCGGTGGTATTTATTCGTACAACTTACGGATCAATCGTAAATTTTCCATGATGGCAGGAGTACGTGCAGCCTACTTTCAAAAATACCTGGACTGGAGTAAATTGACGTTTGGTGACATGATCGATCCGAGAAGAGGATTTATTTATCAAACCGGTGACGTACCAAGAGGGAATGGGAAACGTGGTTTTTTTGATGCTTCTGCGGGCTTGGTGGGTTACACGGATAAATTTTATTTTGGCGTTGCAGCGCATCACTTGAATCGTCCAGATGAATCCATGATTTTGGGTACTAGTCGTCTTCCAATGCGCTTTACAGGGCATGCGGGTGCGAACATTAAATTAGGGCGCGGTAGCAAGTTGGTTAATTCAACGTCCATAATGCCCAACATCATTTACCAATATCAGAATGGTTTTCAAGAATTGAACATAGGAACGTACATTAAATTCGAGAACTTTACTGCGGGTGTTTGGTATAGAAACCGGGATGCGTTTATTTTATGCCTTGGAATTTCTACCCCTAAATTTAAAGTAGGCTATTCTTATGACGTTACCGTTTCTAAATTAGGCAATGGTGTTTCAGGCGGTTCACATGAAGTTTCTCTCGGGTTCAATTTTGCCTGTAAAAAGAAACCGAAGAATTTCCGGAAAATTTCTTGTCCGTCGTTCTAATTTAAATCTACACCGTACGCCTCCTTTCCTTGGATAAATACCTTTAAGGCGTAATTGTCGATTGGAATTTCTGAATCTGTCATGGGTTTATCCAACAAGATGAAGGTCGCTTCGTAGCCTTTTTGTAACATTCCCCTACTACGCTCTGAAAATGCAGCAAACTGAGGCCAAATGGTCATCCCCTTCAAGGCCAATGCTAGGCTCAAGGCCTCCTGGTTCAAAAATCCTTGATTTGGGTAATTATTCTTGTCTTTTCGAAGCACCGCTGAACGCAAGGTATTGAAGGGATTCACTGGTTCAACAGGAAAATCAGTTCCCAAAGCTAACATACCAAAAGTCTTGTACAAGGAAAAATAGGCATAAGCCCCAGAGAGCCGATCCTTACCTAGACGAGCAGAGGCCCAGCGTTGATCCGAAACTGCATGGGAGGGTTGTACGGAAGGAAAAACGACATGGTCCCTGAAAAGATGCCAGTCGGCAGGGTCAACCACTTGAGCGTGTTCAATACGCCAACGGTGATCTGGCAATTTGTCGTAGGCCATTTTATAGGCTTCCAACACCAATTTATTGGCGGAATCACCAATAGCATGGGTATTCAATTGGTATCCAACCGATAGCGCTTGCTTCATCCAGTACTGCAAAGAATCCATTCGTGTTATAAGAATTCCCGTGGTACTCGCATCATCACTGTAGGGACGTTTCAACAAAGCCCCCCGAGAACCTAGCGCGCCATCCAAATACAATTTAAAGCTTCGAACCGAAAGTTTACCTTCTTGAAAAACACCTTTTTTTTGAGCAAATGCCAAATTTTCTGGATTGGCCGTGAGCATAGCATATACGTCCAACTTAAGCTGCTTTTTTTGGTTTAAGCTCCTCAGTAAGGATAATTCTTTTTGCGTGATTCCCGCTTCATGCACACCTGTTATTCCAAAACTTAAGAGTTCGTCTTGAATTTCCAAGAGCGTTCGTTCATATTCCTCTTTAGAATAATCCGGAAGCATTGGTTTAATCAACTCCATCGCATTATCAACCAATAAACCGGTACAACGCCCGTTCTCCGAATGGATTTTACCCCCTGCTACATCAGTTTTAACGGAAATCCCTGCTTTTTTCAATAAACAATCGTTTACTAAAACAGCGTGCCCATCGACCCGATACAAGGCTACGGGAATATCTGGAAAAGCCGCGTTTAACGATGCATTGGTAGGCATTATATCGTTCCCCCAAAGCGACTGATCCCAGCCCCTACCCAGGAGAAACGATCTCGGATTTGCTTTGCTATGCTGGATGCAGCTATCCATTATAGCTGACCAAGCGTTTACCCCAAAAAGATTTACCCCTAACTTCTGCCGTGCATAAGCAAACAAATGCCCGTGTGCATCGGTAAATCCGGGATAAATGGCTTTTTTCTGAGCGTCTAGGATACGGTCCGATCGATATTTATTTAAAATCTGTCGTTCAGGGCCTACCTCCACAATTTTTCCATCAGAAATAGCCATGGCTTCTACAATGCTACCTTCATCATCCATGGTATGAATGCGTGCATTGTGAACGATCAGGTCTACCTTAATTCCTTTCATGCAGGCAGCATTTAAACATACTAGCAACAAAAGACAAAAGGTATTTCTCATACGATAACGGTTAAAAAGGAAGTCCAATTCCGAAATTGATCGCGGGCACGAAAGGCCTGGGCAATTTACCTTTTGCAAGGGCTATCTTCTCGGCTTCAGAACCCGTAAATCCATAATAAGTGGCTCCCTCAAGGTAATAATTTTTACGGTTTTGAAAAACCCAAGCTGCCCCATCCGGAAGCGCAGGATTATGCAAAGGAAAACCAAAATCTAGCCGAACAATGAAAAAATCTAAATCATAACGAATTCCCGTTCCGGCAGTAATACCAAGTTGCCTAATCCAGCTTTTAGTAAATTCGGCTCCGGGACGGTTTTCATCCTTACGAAAAGTCCAAATGTTCCCCATATCGATAAAGAGACAAGAAAGTAAGGATTTACTGAGCGGAAAGCGATATTCGAGGTTAGCCGCCATTCGAATATCACCAACCTGCGTAGCGGTACCGGTTGAATCCAAATACGCTTTATAAATCCCTGGTCCAAGCGTTCGTGCTTTCCATCCCCTATTATCGTTAGCACCACCAGCAAAAAAACTATAATCATAGGGCATTGATGTTTTAGAATTTCCATAAGGAATACCTACCCCTGCCATTAGCCTAGATACTAAAAAATGCGTCCCATTTAGCTTTCGTTTTAGGGTGATCAAATTATCGTTCTTTACAAATTGTGCAAAACTATTTCCAAAAATCGAATACGTTTCCCCTGGAGCTAAGGATTGATTCAAGGTTAACAACCGTAAGGTGTTTCCCGCCAAAGAAACCGATGTCAATACCTGAACATCCACTTTATCAAAATCCAAGGGTTTAAAATAGCGATTTAACCCTTTGTCAAGTTTATCTTTGGAGGCCTCCCTAACGACGCCAACTTTATCGGAAAGCTGGAGCTGTATTTTAAAATCCTCCCAAATGAACTGACTGCTGTAGGTGTTTTTTAGGAACAAATCATTCAAAGAGGTGATTTGCGATTCAAAGGAGGGGGATTTTTGAATATCCACAAATTTTATAACCGACATAAACGGAAGACCAAGGGTATAGAATTGATCGTAATTATCACTGTACACCTTGAATTGCCAATTGTAATTGAATTGAACCACCCAACGGGTAAAAATGTCTCGTTTTTCAAAGTTCGACTGAAGGGTTAAAAGGGTAAACGCTTTATTTCGTTTTTGAATTTTTGTCAAAGGAATTGGAAGAAATCCGGGTATCCGTAGTTTTAGGGAAGGACCAATTTCAATGGTATTAAAGATTCTTCCCGATTGGTTCGCGTTATCAAAGACAATGGGTTGTGATTCAAAACCTCCTCCTAGGGAAAAGGTAAGTTGTTCAGCACCTCGGAAAAGGTTGTTGTTCGTATAGTTCAAAGAGGCGTTAACCCCCAGCAAACCGAAGGATGATGTAAATTTAGGCTCTAAGGAAAAGGACTGTTTCTTGGCCGGGGACAAAAAATAATGTACATCGGCCTTTCCTTGGGTTGGATAATCCTTAAAGACAGCTTTTACGTTGGAAAAAACACCGAGTTCGTTGAAATAGCTTAACGAACGCGATAAGTACTTGTCCTTATAGGTGTTATCGGCCTCCAAAAAATTCTGTAATTCCAACAATTGTGGTCTTAGAAAAAGGGTTGAGCCGTTGTAGTAAAAGGTCGCTTGTCTTCGAGGACTGGGATCTTTCTCGGTATAAACAATTCCCTTTGATGCGTATTCTTTAATGATTTTCTCATCGCACAAAATCTTCTGGTAAAGGGTATCTTTTACTGTGGTAAGAAAGGTCTTATCCATAGGGTCGGAAATATACATCCTTCGGGTAATGCCTGGCACTAATTCTTTACCCGTGTTTTCCTTTACATAAGAAGCAAAATCCCTTGAAACATAGAGTGAATCCGAAAGATGAAAATAAACATTCTGAATTTTATAGGTTTTAAAGGGAACCGTAATCAAACTATCTTTCTCCGTTGGGTGGGCAATTTTTCGAGGCTCAAAGTCGATGATGAGATAATTCACTTTCTCCGTTGGATTGTTCACTGATTTCAGCTTGGCGTAATAAATCATGTTGGTGGTATTAACCCCATAAATTCCGGCATCTTTGAACATTTGGATAATCTCGTAGCGTTTAGCCTCCAAATAATCTGCATCCAACACATGTTTTTTGAAAAAAGGAGTTCCCGTATTATTGATGTGATTTTTTTCAAACCGGTTGAAATTCGAAATTAAAACCCCCGAACCCTTTAACACCACGGAATCGATAAGAATAGGATCACCTGGATCCACTTTATAATAAAAACTACCTTTCTTTACGAGGAGAGTGTCCAAGGTAATGACTGGATTTTGATACCCTT
Organism: uncultured Flavobacteriales bacterium; assembly: GCA_903823565.1. GTDB lineage: Bacteria > Bacteroidota > Bacteroidia > Flavobacteriales_D > Crocinitomicaceae > UBA952. The sequence continues at coordinate 15,772 of CAIJTF010000091.1, read as the reverse complement.
TTTTCTTAAGTAAAATACTGAATTGCATTTTATTTTTATCCGACAATTCCGGGCGATAATACACCGGAGCCTCCCCGTAGGTATACTTTAGCCATTCCCTAAAAAACTTCCGAGCATTATCGGGGTCGTATAAATCAGGGTATTTCTTGCGGTACGTACTGTCGTTTTTTTTAATTGCTCGACTGATTCTTCTGGCATTGATCCGCTCCACCCTAGCAATTATCTCCTTGTTCTGTGCAAGGTTTAAACTGTCGAGCCGTTTGCGCTTTGCTTTTACTTTATCCGCATCCACCATGCGGTAAGCGATTAAACGAAACGGGATGCCAAGAAAACGCGCGTTGGGTTTCTGTCGAATTAAGGCGTTTAAATCGTCTACCGATACATTTTCCAATTCTTTTGTTAAATTCACGCTGGATTTTTTGATCAGCACCGAATCTTTGCTTTTTTGGGCAAAACTTAAGGTTGCGGTTATCAAAGAAAACCCAAAACAAAGGATCGTGATTTTGTGAACCAATGACACCCTGCAAAAGTAAGAAATTCAATCGATGAAAATACCTACCAAACGTTTAATTCACGATACCAAGGCCCTACAGGACAAGAAAACGCGGTCGGAACGGAACGAATTCGTCATTGAAGGATTAAAAATGGTTGAAGAAGCCTTGCAATCGTTTCCCGATCAGGTACAATACCTTTTGTATTCCGAAGCGTACATGGCGGAGCGCTTATCCTTCTGGAAAGGAGATTGCATGCGCGTGGGAGACAAGGATATGCAACGCATGACGGCATTCAAGCAACATAGTGCCGTGTTAGCCGTAATGAAAAAACCCGAACCTAAACCCTTCGGAGACAAAATAATCGTGCTTGACGACCTTCAAGACCCAGGAAATTTTGGCACCATTCTTCGGATTGCAGATTGGTTTGGCATTACGGACGTAGTAGCCTCTATCCCATCGGTGGATGCCTACAATCCAAAAACGGTTCAAGCGAGTATGGGAAGCATCCTCAGAACAAATGTTCAACATAAGGACTTGTCTGATTTTTTCGCCAAAAATACGCTGCCTGTTTATGGAGCCGTAATGGATGGGACTCCCCTTCAAAAGGTGGACATGAAGTCCTCTGGAGTTTTACTTATCGGAAACGAATCCAAAGGCCTTTCACCGTACCTCTCGCCGATGATAAACCACCCCATTACGATAGAACGAAAAGGCAAAGCCGAATCGTTAAATGCAGCCATTGCTTGCGGAATTATATGCCATCATTGGACTTGATTTAAGAATTACGTTAAACGAAGCAAAAAGGGTTGTACCTTTGCGTTTTCTAACCGTATGATTGATACCGGACTTTACGAAGCCAAAACCCTATACCCTTTTCAAAAAAATACGGTTGAACAAATTTTATCGGAGTTTCGGGAACAAAAAGCACCGTTTAATTTATTGTATCAATTGCCCACAGGAGGAGGAAAAACGGTTATTTTTTCGGCCATTGCTAAGCAATTTTTGGAAGAATGGAACCAAAAAGTACTGATATTAACCCATCGGATAGAACTTTCCATCCAAACTTCCCGACAGTTGCAAGCCATAGGCGTAAAAAACCGCATTATAAGTTCGGAGGTAAAAATCATTGGGGATCAGGAAGAATTCGACTGCTACATTGCCATGGTTGAAACCCTAAACAACCGCCTTCAGGAAAACCAGAAATTTATTGAAAACGTGGGATTGGTAATTGTGGATGAAGCCCATTACAATAGTTTTAGGAAAATCTTCCAATACTATTCAAAAACCAACATTTTAGGGGTAACTGCCACCCCCTTAAGCAGCAATAAAGCCCTTCCACTCAAGGACCATTACCATAAACTAATTGCCGGAGAAAGCATTTCCAACCTCATAAAAATGGGCTATTTAGCCGATGCTGAAACCTATAATTATGACGTCAACTTACATGGCCTAAAGATCGGAAACAATGGCGATTTTACCATCAGCAGTTCCGACGTAGTGTATAGCAATTACTTCATGCAGGAGAAACTACTTTTCGCTTACGAAGAAATCGCCAAAGGAACAAAAACACTGATATTCAATGCTGGTATTGAAACTTCCATTAGTGTCTTTGAACTCTTTAAAAAACATAAATACAAGGTAAAGCACCTCGATTCGACCTTCAGCGATAAAGATCGAAAAGAAATTTTAGCCTGGTTTAAAGAAACCCCAGATGCCGTACTCACCTCCGTTGGCATCTTAACTACGGGGTTTGATGAGCCCGGTGTGCGAACGATCATTTTGAATCGGGCTACACGTTCCCTTACGCTATACCATCAGATGATTGGTCGTGGGTCTAGGAAAATCCCCGACAAAGACACCTTTCAAGTCATCGATCTCGGTAACAACTTGCGAAGGTTTGGGTATTGGCAAGATCATATCAATTGGCAAGATGCCTTCCGTTTTCCGGACCGTTTTCTTGAATCTCGTATCTCAGAATTGGAAGATTTAGAATTTGAAATTGAATTTGAATTTCCTAAATCCTTAGAGCCTTATTTTGATTTTCAAACCTTGGAGGCATTTAATATTAAAGAAAATTACTACGAGTGTCTAGATCGAGGGATTAAGGGAAAGCATGCCATCGAACATTCCTTGGAAAATCATTTTGAGGCCATTCGAATAAAAGCTCAGGACTTAACGATGGGATTAAAAGCCGTTGAGCTATTGCAAGACCACATTGATCATCGAATTAAGAACTACTCGCGATGCATTGCCAAATCAACAGACAATTACCTAAAGTACCTTAAAGAAACCTACAACCGTCAATTGTGTCAAAAACTTCGAATGGAACTTGACGATTGATTCCTTTTTAACTAATTTAGAATCGTGCTATACCGCGTATTACTTTTTTTAATCCTCTTTGGCCTTTTTCAACCAATTACAGGCCAGAAAAATAAATTCAAGGTATATTTTAATACCGTACAGTTTTACGCACCGGAAGTTGGCAATTACGTCGAGCTTTTCTTTCAATTCGATGCCAAAAACAGTAAATTCCTTCAAACCGGTCAGGGCCTTCAAGCAACGGTATACATGAACCTCGAAATTAAGGATAGTACGGGTAAGGTACATTTCAAAGACGAGTATTTATTAAACTCTCCCCTTTTCGCTGACAGTGTCGTAGAAGATTTCTATGAAATCCGGAGGGTCCCCTTACCTGCCGGCATTTTTCAAATAAACATGGTTATCAATGACCAAAACTCTAAGCTGCCGGATCTCCGTGGAAGCGATTTATTTGAGGTGGAAGATTTCTCAAGAAAACCCATGCTCTCAGAAGTGGAGGCCATTGAATTTGCCAAAGTCGATTCGATAGAAAGCAGTTTCATGAAAAACGGTTATTTCATCCTTCCCAAAATCCACAATTACTACGGAAACACGTCACTAAACCTGCCCATTTATTACGAGGTTTACAACCTAAATGCCTCCGAATCCTATCAATTAGAACAATTTCTTTTCAATACGGAAACGCAGGAGGAGGTTCAAGGCTATCGATACCAAAGCCCATTATCCGCTGCAGATCCCGTGGTTCCCATCCTTCGCAACATCGATATTTCGGGACTTCCGAGCGGTGCTTATGCTTTAAATACGACCTTAAAAAAAGAAAACGACAGCCTTTTGCATGCCGTGACCTATTTGTTTGAAAGAGGAAATTTTGCCGTGGACGACACGATTGATGAACGAAACATCGTACTTAATCCTGCCTTTCAAAAATCCTTGAGTGACGATAGCCTTTACTTCTTCTTGGAAAGCATTTTACCCATTGCGAAATCTGCTGAAAATAAAAACATACTTCGCCTGCTCAAATCGTCAGATTTTGGAGCCCTTCGCAAATATTTTCAAGCATTTTGGAACCAAACCTCTCCAGGAGATGCCTACAACGCATGGATTAAATACAAGGCCCAAGTGTGGTATGTCGAAAAATTATTCCGAACGAATTTTCAAGCCGGTCACGCCACCGATCGCGGTAGGGTTTATCTTCAGTATGGGGCACCAAGTAACGTAAATGCCAGAGAAGGTTCTCCTTCAGAGTACCCGTATGAAGTATGGTTTTATAACAAGATTGGCAAATTTAGCAACCGTCGTTTTGTTTTCTATAATCCCGATCTCGCTAACAATGCCTACCGTTTGCTACACAGTGACCTTATTGGAGAAGTAAAGAATCCGGGGTGGTCACAAATTCTTTCCAAACGAAATACTATCAACGGTACCGTTGATGATCCCAATTTATTCAACGACCGTCACTGGGGTCAAAACAGCAACGACCTTTTCAGGCAGTATTAACTATGAAAACGCTCGCAGTTGTTGTACTGAATTATAACGGCAAGGAACACCTAAATACTTTTCTACCCAGCGTAGTCCAACACGCGAAACCCTACGATGTTTATGTCATAGACAATGCCTCATTGGATGATTCCATCGACCAACTTAAATGCCATTTTCCATCGGTCAATATCCTCTCGCTACCAAGCAATTACGGTTTCGCAAAAGGATATAATGAAGGATTAAAACCATTGGAGAACCTCTACGAACATTATTTGATCCTAAATTCCGATGTTGAAGTTACCTCGGGTTTTATCACCCCGCTCTTAGATCGAATCTCCCATGAAAACGTGGCCTCTGTTCAACCAAAAGTCCTGAGCTGGAAAAATAAAAGCCTTTTTGAACACGCCGGAGCAAGTGGCGGTTTTTTAGACAGAAATGGTTTCCCTTTTTGCCGAGGAAGAATTTTTCAGGAATGTGAGGAGGATCATGGACAATACGAGGATGCCATCCCAGTTTTTTGGACCAGTGGTGCCTGTATGCTCGTGAAATCGTCCCTATTTCATGCCTTAGGGGGCTTTGATGAGGATTTTGAAGCCCATATGGAGGAAATTGATTGGTGTTGGAGGGCCCAGCATCTTGGCTATGAAGTATGGATTGAACCAAAAGCCATCGTTTACCACCTCGGTGGAGGAACCTTATCGAATGAATCCCCAAGAAAAACCTTCCTAAATTTTCGGAATAACCTCTTCATGCTCACAAAAAATTCCCAAGGATTTTGGCTCGGTAGGCTGTGGATACGTATGGTTTGGGATGGAATCGCTGCCTTTCAGTTTTTAATTACCGGGAAAGTACGCTTGTTCTTTTCTGTTTTTAATGCCCACATGGCGTTTTACGCGGGTTTCATGCGGAACGTAAAGAAACGTTCGATTCCTAAAAACCAAACGGTCAAAGGGCATTATTCTGGAAACATCGTAATAGACTTTTACCTGCGTAAAAAAAGAAAATTTTCATCCATCGACTTATGAGATTCTTGTTTTATAGTATCGTTTCTGGTTTAACAATTACCTTATATTCGCAAGTTCCGGAACTTAAAAAAGCAAGCGATAAGGCCCATGAGATAATCCATGTGGATCGTTCGATTGACCCCGAACTTCTTCGGTATGTAAACCCTTTTATTGGAACGGGTGGACATGGACATACCTTTCCTGGAGCAACGCTTCCCTTTGGGATGGTGCAGTTAAGTCCCGACACGCGCAAAGAAGGCTGGGATGGATGCGGTGGATACCATTACAGCGATTCAGTGATTTTCGGATTTAGCCATACGCATTTGAGCGGCACAGGTGTTCCGGATTACGCGGACTTACTGATTACGCCTCATTGTGGAAAAGCGCCGAAACAACCGCGGTATATTGATGCCAATGGTTACGGTTCCCGGTTTTCCCACAGCAAAGAAAAAGCAAGTCCTGGTTTCTACAGTGTATATTTAGAAGACACCAAGATTGAGGTTTCGCTAACGGCTACAGAACATACGGGTATTCACAAATACCGTTTTGAAGGCCAAGGAAAACGCTACATCGTTTTAGATTTAGATTATCGAGACAAGGTACTTGATGCGGGATTTACGCTAATTGATAAACAGCGCATTCAAGGCCATAGAACTTCAGAAGGCTGGGCCAAACAACAACATTTTTATTTTTCGCTGTATGCGTCGGTACCCTTTGAAAAAAGTGAGTTGATTACCGAAGGTAACCAGCACCGATTGGTGCTTTGTTTTAATTCGAAGGTGCAAGACCTAGAATTACAGGTTGGGATTTCTGCGGTTGACGAGGCGGGAGCAGAAAGAAACAGAAAAAAAGAAGCCGAAGGGTATACCTTTGAACAATGCAAGCAACAGGCCGAAAAACATTGGCTAAGAGAATTATCAAAAATTCAAATTGAGGATTCCGATCATACGAAGAAAACCCTATTCTACACGGCATTATACCATACCATGGTAGCCCCCAACCTATTTTCGGATGTAGATGGACGTTATCGGGGTCGAGACATGAACGTCTATCGCATTGATAACAAGTATCCTCAATATACAGTATTTTCCCTCTGGGACACCTACCGGGCGACGCATCCGTTGTTTACGATCATTGACCAAAAGCGAACGAATGCTTTCATAAAAACCTTTCTAAGGCAATTCAAGGAGGGAAAAGATTTGCCCGTTTGGGAATTAGCTGGAAATGAAACCGAATGCATGATTGGCTTTCACAGCGCCTCGGTCATTGCAGACGCCTACGTAAAAGGGATCCGGGATTATAATGCCGAGGAGGCGTTAAGTGCTATGGTCTACACATCGAATCTGAACGAATATGGCAAAACCCTGTTTCGCGATTATGGGCTAATATCTTCCGATTGGGAATCTGAATCGGTTTCAAAATCGCTCGAATATGCCTATGATCATTGGTGCATTGGGCAAATGGCTAAAGCCATGGGAAAATTAGATATCGCAAAAAAGCACGAGCAGTATGGTCTAAACTTTATTAATCATTTTGATCCCAAAACTTCTTTTATGCGAGCAAGGAGGGGGGCACAATGGGTTTACCCTTTCGATCCTACCGAAGTAAATTTCAATTACACAGAAGCAAACAGCTGGCAGTATTCCTTATACGCTCCGCATCAACCGCATGTTTTGACCAAACTGATGGGAGGAGGAAAAGATCTTTCGGCTTGGTTGGATCGGTTATTCACCACCTCTAGCAACCTATCGGGTCGCGAGCAAGCGGATATAACGGGTTTGATTGGGCAATACGCCCACGGGAATGAACCATCGCACCATATGGCTTATTTATACAATTATTCTGCTACGCCGTGGAAAACCTCGTTTTATGTTGACTCTATTCAACGAACCATGTACCAAAATTCCCCTGACGGATTAGCAGGAAACGAGGATTGTGGACAAATGAGCGCATGGTATGTGCTTTCTGCGCTAGGGTTCTACCCTATTGCTCCGGGCAGTACGCGATACGAAATGGGTCACCCCATATTTAAGAAAGCATCGATACGATTGGAAAACGGCAATACCCTTAACGTAGTTAGATTGGGCAGTCAGGGAAAATACATCCAAACAGTGCGCTTCAACGGGAACGAAATAAAATACATTGACCACGCGCAGCTTATGCAAGGAGGCACCATCGCTTTTGAAATGGGAGATACCCCCAATATGAACTTATATTTTACGCAAGAGTTTCCCAAACCCTATGACCTAGAATTTATCCCAGTGCCCTACATCCATTCACCTAATCGAATTTTCAAGGATTCGGTTCTCATAGAAATGGGAATGGTTGAATTAAAAGGAGAAAAGCAAGGAATAGAATATGCATTAGAGGTCAAGCAGACAATGGGAACCTGGAAAACCTATACGGAACCCTTTGTCTTAAAAGAATCGACTAAGGTCCATGTGCGTGGGTTAAATACCACTGGAACTTTACCAAAATACTCAGCCTCCTTGAGCGCAATTTTCACTAAAACCGATGGAGATTGTGCGTTGGCCTTAAAAACGGATTATGCCCCTGCCTATGCTGCTGCAGGTCCCAATACCTTAATCGATAAGATTCGAGGAAGCAATGACTTTAGAACCGGTGATTGGCAAGGGTTTTATGGCAAAGATGTGATAGCTGAAGTTACATTTGTCGAACCGAGGGATATCCATACTTTGGGGATTTCGTATTTAAGGGATCTTCGCTCATGGATTTTTGACCCCAGTAGCATCGCGGTAGAGATTTCAATGGATGGAAAAACCTATACCCAAGCGGCTGAATTCTCAATCGAAAAAGCGAAAAAAGAAACCGAAGAAAAATCCTTGGGTAATTTATCGAAAACGGTTGCATTTAAACAGGTAAAAGCCATTCGTTACACCATTAAAAATCAGGGTGTTTGCCCAGAATGGCACCTTGGCGCTGGAAACCCAACGTGGATATTTTTGGATGAATTGATCTTTGATTAGAAGGTATTCAATAAGGTCCTCCCCCTTCCACGGAGGAAGAAAGTTCTGTCATCCCCTCTGACGGAGTCTGACACTCGTCAGAGTCGTCTGACCTCAATCCCCCTTCCAAGGGGGAGGAAGATTTTGTTTCCCTCTTTCAAAGGGGAGGAAGGTTTAGTTTCCCCCTTCAAAGGGGGAAGAAGATTTTGTTTCCCTCCTTGAGGAGGGACTAAGGGTGGTGATTGTATTTAATTTCTATATCATCGCCTCTGATGGAGTCTGATACTCGTCAGGATCGTCAGACCTCAATCCCCCTTCTAACGGGGGAAGACGGGAATATCTCATGTAAATTTACTTTTTTTAATAGAATTCAACATTTGAATCTTATTTTTATGCTATGAAATCATTTTACTTACTGCTATTTACCGTATTTTTTAGTGCTCAAATAAATGCACAACTTGATACCTTATTCTGGTTCGTAGCACCTGAGGTTGCTCAAAGTCATGGTGATCGACCCATTGTATTTCGTTTTGCCACGCTTGCTACCCCTGCAATCATTACCATTTCGCAACCAGCCAATCCAGGCTTCCCCACCCAAGTGATAAACCTAGGTGCCAACGCCGCGCAAACCTTGGATCTAACCCCTTGGATTGACATCATCGAAAACAAGCCTGCTAATTCTATTTTGAATTACGGCTTTAAAATTCATGCATCGGCCCCTATCATGGCCTATTATGAGGTTGTAACCTCGTGCAATTGTAATCCCGATATTTTCGCCTTAAAGGGAAAGAATGCCTTGGGAACGAGTTTTATCATTACTGCTCAAACTTTCTTAAATAACGCTAACTACGCCCGATCTGGATTTGATATTGTTGCTACGCAAAATAACACAAGCATCACCATCATACCGTCGAACGATATCGTTGGACATCCTGCAGGTGTTCCCTTTACCATCGTATTAAACCAAGGGGAAACCTTTAGTGCCGAGGCGCTGAACATCGGAGGTTCCTTGCACTTATCGGGTTCTACCATCCTTGCTACCAAACCGATTGCGGTGACCATAAAGGATGATTCCATGTCGGGCGCTCCCTATGGAGGTTGTGCCGATCTAATGGGCGATCAAACCATACCTATACCGGTGACCGGAAAAGAGTACATCACTCTGAAAGGTTACCTCAATGGTCCAGATAAGGTTTATGTGGTCGCTACGCAAAACAATACGCAAGTTTCGATCGACGGCGTAAACGTAGCCACTTTAAATGCTACCAATCTTTACGTGCATACCCAATCCAACCCTACGGCCTATATTCAAGCAGATAAACCCGTTTACATCCTACATACCACAGGATTCGGCTGTGAGGTGGGTGGAGCGGTTGTACCTCCAATCGTTTGTACAGGATCCAATACGGTAGCGTTTGTCCGTTCTACGAGCGAGTTTTTTGCCATGAACATCCTTGTGCCTGCAGGAGGTGAATCCTCTTTCCTGCTCAATGGATCTGCGGCCAACGTAGGTCCCGGTATTTTTCAGCCCGTTCCCGGTACAGGAAATTCTTGGATGTATGCCCAATTGGATGGAAGTGCGTTTATCGGAGTACAAGCCGCGAGCCGGTTGGAAAATCCGAATGCCAAATTTCATTTAGGGGTCATTCATGGTGGTTCTAGTTCGGGTTGTCGCTACGGGTATTTTTCAGACTTTGCCGCATATAAATACGAAATTGACGCCTCCAATGATTTACTGTGCAGTGGCGATACCTTACAATTAAGCACCGATTCCCTCCCTGGAGCTACCTATAATTGGACCGGACCTCTGGGTATAAACAGCAACGGAGCCACCTTAACGCTGTATGGCGTGGTACCTGCCCAATCCGGCAATTACATCATTTCAGGGTATAATGTTGGAGCCTGTGAGTTGGTTCCGGATACGGTTGCCATTACGATAATTTCGACCCCAAATGCCCCACCAATTTTAAGCAATAGCCCCCTTTGTTTCGGTGATACCTTAGAGGCAACGACCTCGTTAAACGGAGCCTTAACCTTTACGTGGGAGTTTAATGGCGGTTTGGTAGTGCAAAATGATTCCCTTACGGTGAATGGTTTAACCCCTGGTTTTTATCCCGTGACGTTATTCTCAAACCTAGGATCGTGCATTTCCCCACTGGCCAGCGATACGATTCAGGTTTTCAGTCCGCCCCAAATCTCGCATCAAGGCCCCTTGGAAACGTGCGGAACGGTCATCGATTTCAACAGTGCGGTGCAAACGGACCCATCGGATCCGGTTCAGGCCATTCTATGGTACAACAACCAAGGGATGATTGGTAATTCGGGAAGCTTAAACAGCGTAGTTGCAACCTCCGGGGCTTACAGTGAAGAAATGTTTGTGGTGGTTTTGGAAACCCAGAACCAATGCCTCGCATCGGATACGTTTAGCATTACCTTTCATCCCTATCCGTCGGTAATCCTGAGTGCAGCGCCACAATGCGATGGGGAAAGCGCTATCTTCAATAGCCAATTGGCTTGGGTCAATAATCCACCGCCAAGCCCGAATGTTGTTTATAGCCTTTCGTATGGCGACGGTCAAACGGCATCGGTTTCTAATGGAACCCATATTTATAACAGCACGGGAACGTATGAAGCCATTTTAAGCGTCACGAGTGACGAAGGATGCAGTACGAGCGATACGGTTTCGTTTACCATCGTTGCGGTTCCCACGATTGAACCCACAGCCCTTTCATCATGTGGACAAGAGGGCACCTTTACCGTAGCATTAGGGTTGGGTAATTATACCTTTGATCAATTAACTTGGAATATACCAGGCGTGGGCGACTTTGCCTTTCCATCTTTTACGCATGTGTTCGTAAACCCAGGCACCTATACGGCGACGATTACGCTGGAGGGAACCAACGGATGTGATTTTAGTGAAAATCTACCCTTTACCATTCTTCCATCGGTAACCCTTGAAAACTTGAACATCCCCAATGTCATTACGCCGAACGATGATCAACTAAACGATGCGTTAGTGTTGGATAATCTCTTCTTGAATTGTACGTCCTTCGAACTCATTCTATTAAACCGTTGGGGCCATGTAGTCTATGAAATGACCAACAGCAGTGCTCCGTTTAGTGGAAAGGATGCAAGCGGTAAAGACCTAGAGGAGGGAGTATACTTCTACAAGCTCACTACGAATGACAATAAAGTCGTTTCGGGGCATTTGACGGTAATTCGGTAGGATTTGCAAAACCAATCAATTCTCGGCTGACATTGCGTTTTAATGAAACCGAAACTCATTTAGAAAGTTTAAACGCTTGGTGTTCGAACCCATTAATGCGGAAATCGAATAGAAAAACCCCAACCCATTGTGTGAGGTTTAATCAATAGAATTCAACGTGTATTAGGTAAAATAAGAAGCAAAATTGATTAGTTTTCGCCCATTTTTTGATGCCAAAGAATGAAATAATCATCCTTGGATATTGGACGGTTATCCACCTGATTCATTAAAGCCGATTGTATTACTCGAGTGAAATTTGCAATGAATGGACGGGCTATTTTACTGTATTCATAAACATTGTCATTCATAATTTCATCCTCATTAACAAAAATACTAACTGAAACAATAAAGTCTTTTTGATTTTCAAAGTCAATTATGTAGGCAGATTCAGTAACAAAACCATAGGCAATACCAATCTTACTGTAAATCCGGTATCTTCCAGTAGAGGCTAATTCCGATTGATTGCCAATTATGGAATACTTAAAATAGTTATCGGGATATCTATTGATGTTATGATAGGAATCATTCGTCATTTCTCGAGGATAATTACCCATACACTTTAATAAAAATTTTCGTGAATGCGAGGAAATTTTAAATCGCTCATTTTCTGACACTTCATCTGGAAAAACTAATTTAAGGACCGTCTTATGTATATCCTTTAGTGGATAATCGATAGTTGCGTTAAAATCAAAGGGTTTAGCTATTTTCTTTCCACTTTCAATTCGATATTTTCCTATCAACTTGTCAGAAGTATAGGGCATGCGATACAGGTATTGACTTGAATCTAAAATTGATTTGGGGGAACTAAGTTGTCGATTTCCATCTGGTGAAAAAATTGAATAGGAATGAGTTTTCAATTCTTTTCCTTTAGGACATCCCGTAAATCCAGAATAAATATTGGTCGAAAGCAATTGCCATTGCTGAAGCTTATAATTCAATACTTTGGGGGTAACAACATTAAAAAACAGGGAATAGTACCTATTATCACTAATCGATAACATATCCTCAATGCCTAAACTGATTGGAATATTATGCTTCATCGATAAGCTAACAAAGTCATTATTTCCACAAGTAAAGTCTTGATTCATTTTAATATAGCTATCGTATGAAATGTGCAATGAATCTAAGATTTCTAACATTGCAATTGCTGTTGGTACTTTAACCAAACTGGCCGGATAAAAATACTCATGGGTTGTAAAATCAAAAGTTGTGAAATCCTCTATGCCATTTTTATCCCTTTTGATATCCGTTACAATAAATTGCAATCGATATTTATTGCGATTCTTTAAAACGAGGTCAACTATCGAATCTTTACCAAGTAATGTCGAGTAAAATTCTTCATTCGACTTTTGTCCTGAAACTTCATAAGCGCAAAAAAATAGAAGTAAAATGGATATATGTCTTTTTGTCATTTAGAATTTTTCGGAAATACAAAGTATATGAGAATTGCAGACAAAATCGTAACGGAAGTCCAAAATAAACGCATAGGTTCCATATATACGAAGTAGAAAATCATCCATAAGGTTACAGCAATAAACAAAATAGGCGTAAATGGATACCCCCAAGCTTTAATCGTTGTTTCATCGCCAAGTTTTCGGGAACGAATGATAAACACCCCAAAAACGGTTAATAAACAGAATAATGAAAGCGTTAACTCAATATACTGCAAAATCATTCTAAAATCAAATAGAACGATTATCGAAATGGAAATGAATGTTTGTAAAAGAATGGCGTTAACAGGGGCCCCTTTTGCCGTTTGCCCTTTTAGAAATGAGAAGATCCGGTAATCATCCCCCATCCGTTGAGCCACCCGAGGTCCGGCAATAAACATAGCATTTATTCCAGAAATCAGTGCGACCGCGAACAATCCTGCAAAGATTAATGCTACTTGTTCATTAAAAACTTTACCTGCAATGATATTCCCAATCGCAATTTTACCTCGTAGCTCATCGAAGGTACAAAAATACATAAACACACCGGTCAACAATAGATAAATGATGGTAACTACAGCCGTGCCTGTTAATAGCGAAAAGGGTAAGTTCTTTTTCTGATTCTCAATATTTCCTGCAATATATGAAGAGGCATTCCATCCGCTGTATGCGAACATAACATACACCAATGAACCGGCAAAAGAAAGGCTAAAAATAGTGTTCCAACTCTTATTGGAAGGGGCAAAACTCACATTACTTATGGAATCGGAAGAAAGAAAGCAGAAAGGGGAAACAATTAAAATAGCAATAAAGAGCAATTTGATAATGGTAATGGCATTTTGAAACTTCCCACCGACTACTACGCCACCAAGCTGAATAAATGTGACCACTAATATTAACGATATGGCAATAATTTTTGGAGTGAACTCCGATAGATTATAGCCTATAAACTTGTTCAGAATGGGCATTAAATAATCTCCTGAGGCCAAGGCCAAAGCAGAAATAGCGGCTGAAAAACCAACTATTATTGAAACCCAACCACTTGTAAATCCGACGATAGGATGATAAATTTTACTTAAAAAAGTGTATTCACCACCGGACTCTTTAAAAGTAGTTGCTACTTCAGCATATACCGTTGCCCCACACAAGGCAAAAATTCCACCTAAAAACCATATAAACATGATTGCGAAGGGGTCGGGTATGCCTATGGGAGGATCCATAACTTGGAATCCAATGGAAGTAAAAATACCTGTGCCAATCATATTCGCAATAACCATATTGGTAGCAACACTTCGTGAATATTTTTTAGTTGTCATTCACTATTTTTTAATTGCTATCATTTGATTTTGATCCTTCGTTTGCCAGTGATAACCTAATGAAAATGGTAAATTTCCCATGTATTCTTTCGATTTAAATGCTTCAGCCATATCCGGTTGAAAAAGATTTGAACTAAAGTCCGAAATGGGCTTTACATACTTGCCATATAATTCCAAATTAAACTTGGTTTTATCAAAATACTTGTAAGGAATCCCGGTGTCATCTTGAACTAGATATATTGCTTTTTCCAATATTATTTTTCTTATGGTTTCAAAAGTCTCATAGTGCATTAAGTATGAGGCAGATTTTACAAAGCAGTTAGAAGGTGGTAACAGCTTTAATATCGCGGCAATTGATTTATCTTTTTCAATTCCTGAATTAGAAATATCACATGAATAATATGTAAGTGTCTTTAGGATTCCTTTTTCCGGATTTCCAAAAGATATTCTAACTGCCGTAGATGAATTTTCACCAATTTTAAATGGAGAATACGAGGTAATGCCATTAGCATCTACTTTAACTTCTTCAACCGCGGTAATTGTATGTCCCGTTCTGGAAACAGACCAGAGTAAAATTGGAAGCATACCATTGACAGGCGATGTTTTAGTATCCTCTATCATATTCATAGTAATAAAATAGCTTTTGGCATAAATATCCCTTAGGATAAAGTCTGCTGCCTCGATGTATTCTTTGGTTTGATACTGATCCATTTTGGCTAAATCAGGAATCGAACCAACCTTTTCCCTAGCCATCATCACGTAGTGATTCGCATTTGGATACAATGAATTTACATGTAAGAAATCCCCTCCAGAAAATGGATAAAAAACAGTATTGGTATCATTAATAGAATTTCTTTTTAGAATATTCACATTCCACTTTGTTAAAGGAGATAAACGAGAAGCCTCAATTTCTAATAGCTTTCGATCCAGTTGTTTTGAAAATAATTCGTAATACTTTCTATCAATATTTTCTGGTAATTTTTCCATTTTACCCGAAATTAATTGCGCAAAATCATTAAAAAGCTTGTCGGGTTTGATTTCGGACTTTCCTTGATTTACGGAATCTTTAGGGGAACTTACGGGTTTCTTTGTTTCCGAATTTTGGCACGAGTATATGAACAAGAATACCAAAGGGACATACAGGTTAGATATTATTTTCATTGTTTTAAATCGTTTAGGATTCATGTTACTCAATAATTGAATTTTGGTTGCATTTCCGTTTAACCCAATTGCTTATCGTTTGAAATTTTATTATTCATGAGGCAGAACCCTTAAGAGAATGACCTAATAGGGTACGTGTGGCAAAATTAAAAACCATCCATCACGTAATCAAAGCCACATTATCCACTTCATATTTAATTTTATGGGTAAACTTCCCAGTTTTGGTAAACTTCCCAGTTTTTCAGACAATTTAAAATCATTAAATTTAAATTGTTTTAGTTATGAAAAAATCAAAATTCTCAGAAGTCCAAATCGTGAAAATTCTTAAGGAATACGAT
>CAIJTF010000090.1 GCA_903823565.1 uncultured Flavobacteriales bacterium | reverse complement strand
GATGCTGGAACCGGGGTGTTAGCCGTAAACGAAGAACCATTCAAGGAGGGTAGACCTCCACTGACCGTTATGGTTGCCGTAGCATTGGCACAGTTACAGGTGTAACTGGTGGTGACATCTGGTAAGTACTGCACAGCAATAGGATCGCCGAGGTCATAACATCCCAAAGCAGGTAGGGTAACATAGCTATAAATTCCGTCTTGAATGCTGTACATGGTCAACGGAACGAAGTAAACCGTATTGTTGGTAAACGTTCCAGCAGGGAATGAATTGATAAAGGATAAATCATTGACATCGGTTAAATTACCATTGTTTGTTACTACGCCCACAAAACATGGATCGTCTGGTATGGTCAAGCCTTGTTGGTTGGCCAGAAAGGGGGTAATAGCCACCGTGGGCGGACAAGAATAAGCGAGCCATACAATGCCCGGATCATAGGTTGGTGCTGTAGGATCGTAGTTCGGCGAACCAAGGGTAGTAGCACCAACGATTTCGGCGGGAACGCTGAAGTTATTATTGGTATTTATTGAAAATTGATCACCATAACAGACGGTATTGATGGTGGGTAAACCTTGTAAAGAAGAATTAAACGTTCCAATGAACGCATTACAATTGCATTGCGATGGAGTAGGAAAGGTTAAGGTGGCTGAACAACTAGGATCCGCTGAAAAGGTCGCGGTTACCACGCAGGTATTACCGTTTGCAGTCCCGGAAAGACTGAAATTGGAAGAACTTCCAAAAGGTGCATTAAACACTTGGGATCCACCACAACTATTGGTTAGCGTTAAAGTCCCTGTTGCGGGGGCATTGGTGTAATTAATGGTTCCAGTTACCGTATATTGATTCGTTATGGGATCACAATTGGTAATGTTTCCCGTAAAATTACCAAATGAACACGGGGTGTTATTACAGGGCGATGGAGCTGTATAGTTTTGCGTGGTATTACAATTGGCATTGGCAGAAAATACGGCGGAAACAAGGCAATTTGCACCATTAGCCGTCAATCCTGTGAGGTTGTAATTGATGTTTGTAGGAAAGGGGGCATTAAAAACTTGAGGAGAACCTCCGCAATTGCTGGATATGGTTAACGTTCCACTGTTGGGCGGATTCGTGATGGTTAAGGTCCCGGATAGCGAATAGACATTGTTTGCGCAAGCACTTGGATTTGCTGTAAATCCCGTTACTCCACACACAAAGGAACAATCCGCAGAGCCCGTTCCTCCGGTTTGAGAAAAATCGATTGTTCCCGGTTGATTGGCAAAATTGGTTAACAATAGGATGTAGAATTGACCGATTTGTGCATTGGGTATGGTGGCAGTTTCGGTTGCAGCCGTAGAGTAACTGCAATCAATCGCAGATCCGACAGGAAAGGTACCACCACCGCATCCAGCAGCCAAGGAATTATAGGGTCCCCACAAGGCAAAGTCCACATCGATTCCCGATCCCGCTGCAGTGTTTTGATTGATCGTAAAGGTCATAGGACCATTTTGGTCTATTTCCATAAAATACCACACCGGATTCGGGGTACTGCCTAAACAATCAACCGGACCTAAATCCTGTACATTGGTGCTATTCGGAAAGGAATAATTAGTTCCCGTACAGAAGGGGTTTGCTTGAAGGCACTGGGCACTAACCGCCGGGCCGAAAAAAAGAAACAAGAAGAGTAGGTTGTAGATACGTTTCACTTGAGTTCTTTTTTCTTTAGTCGTTTTCGCACGGATTTGGTAAGCATGTATTGGTGTGCATGCATCCATTCAATAGCTAATGTTTTATTTTCTTCGTAGCTAATGGTTTTGTTATACCCTGGGAAATCGCTTGGAATTTTACCTGCTTTAAAAAGCGATGCCATTTTCTTGTTGTCAAGGATGTATCGATCCGCAGCTGGGTCGCGTTGGTTTTTTGTTTCTGAGGATTGGACTCCCGAAGCGGAAATGTTGGATGACTGGGGGTAAGGTATGGGATGCATGGGTTTATTGAAACCGTCCTTGCGAACACCTGTTGTCTGCCCATTTGCGGTGAAGGCAATGAAAAAAAACACGCTTAAACGGAATAACTTTATAGCCATAGACAGGTCCTTGACGTCAAATATAACCAAAAGTTGCCATGTTTAACGCCTCAAATTCTCCTTATTTTTAAGTAATTTTAACAAAAAGTAAACAAAACTTAACCGCCCCGTGAAGATTTCTAAGGTAAGCCATTTTTTTCCTCAGCAAATAAAAAAGATCGATCGGTTTTCGTTTGAAAACGATTTGGATTACCAACACCATCAAAGATTTGTTGGAACGCAACAATTACACCTCTCAGAAATTGGTACCACAGGTAGTGATCTCGCACTGGAAGCAGCGAAGCGATTGCTTCGTCAAATACCCAAGCATCATATCGATTTTTTAATCTTTTCTTCTCTGACATTGGATTATAAAACCCCAACTACAGCCAGCGTTTTACACCGTGCTTTGGTGCTAAAGAATTCCTGTGGGGTTTTGGATGTTCCATCAGGTTGTGCGGCCTTTCCAACTGCCCTTGCTTTGGCCAATGGATTTTTTTTGTCGGGTAGTGCCAAGTGTATACTTATTGTTTTAGGTGAGGTTCCCTCGCAAGCAGTCGATCCGCAGGACCCATCGTTAAGAAATCTTATGAGTGATGCCGGTGTTGCGGTAATCGTAGAACCGAGTACAAATCCCAGCCATTTTGTGTTTGGAAACGATGGGGAAGGCTTCGATTATTTGAAGGTAGAGCAGGGGGGGGCAAGATTCCCTTTTACCGAGGACTACTTAAAAGCAAACCTGCATCAACCTCAACTCAATCGATTTGGAACCATCGCAATGGACGGTCAAGGAATTTTAAAAATGACCCTTAAAAATATTCCAACCGCCATCCATGAACTCCTTAGGCTTTATCAATACGATCTTGCGGAAATAGATTATTTTCTTTTTCACCAGGGAAGCAATATACTTCTGGAAGCACTTGGTAGAAAAATGAAGGTCCCTGAATCAAAAATGCTGAATTTTTTGGCCCTTTATGGCAATACGGTTTCTTGCTCCATTCCGCTCGCTTGGTATCACGCGGAGAAGGAGGGCAAATTCCATTCAGGAGATAAAATCCTGTGTATGGGATTCGGTGTCGGTTTTTCTTGGTCGGGAACCATACTCCATTACCCATGATTTTCGGTATATTTGAATTATGGATTTAAGCGATTTTATACACCATTTGAAGGCAGAATTTGAAGATTTCCATGCGGTAAACCTCAGCGAGCAGACCGTTTTAAATGAAATTGAAGGCTGGAATAGCATGCACATCCTTCTCTTGGTGGCAATGATCGATGTGAAGTATAATGTTCTACTTTCAGGTGAAGACCTAAAGGGATTGGGCACAGTTAAGGAACTTTTTGAATTGGTAAAGCATCGTGCCAACCTTTAGTCTAGAACCAATAACCATTGAGGCAGTTTATGCTTGCGTTCCTCCCAATCGTAGAAAAACGAAGGATGATCCACTGTTTGATTCGGACCAAGGTCAACTCTTTATGAAAAGTACCGGTGTCATTGAACGCAGGGTGGCCGATGCTAAAACCACCTGCTCAGACCTCTGTTATTCAGCAGCTAGTTTGTTATTGAGGGAATTGAATTGCGCCGATGATATTGACTTACTCCTATTTGTTTCGCAGTCACCCGATTATTTTTTACCAGCAACCTCCATCGTACTTCAGGAAAAATTAAAGCTTCCATCTCATGTAATGGCATTCGATATTAATTTAGGATGTTCAGGCTACACCTATGGCTTAATGACTGCGGCACAGTATATTCAATCGGGTGCTGCGCGTAAAGTACTCTTGTTGGTAGGCGATAAATCGACCCTTTCTACGTATCCCAAAGATCGGAGTACCGCACCCCTTTTTGGCGATGCGGGGACCGCTTCGCTGATAAGTGCTTCGGCTTCAAAGCGTTCCATGGCAGTGGATGCAGGAAGCGATGGGAAAGGGAGTCATGCGATTATTATTCCGGGAGGACATTCCCGAAATCCATATGGAACCTTTTCTTCCGAGCCTTATGAACAGGAGGGATTAATCCGTACCAGAAATCACCTTCATTTAGACGGCTTAGCCGTATTTAATTTTGCGTTGCAACGGGTTCCATCCTCGATTGCACGGGTACTACAGCAAGCCCAAATAGAGATGAAGGACCTGGATTATGTTGTTCTTCATCAGGCCAACCAGCTCATTTCTAGTACAGTGGAAAAAAAGATGAGTATTCCCTCGGAAAAAATGTTGCATTCTATTGCTGTTTTTGGAAACACAAGTTCAGCATCCATTCCCCTAACCATGGCATGGAACGCGGATAAAGCGATTGCGACAAATCACTATACCTGGCTCTTGTGCGGTTTTGGGGTTGGATTGTCCTGGTCTACCCTTTGTTTTTCAATGCCTTGGCCAAAAACCAAATTGTTTGACTATGAATTCTTGGAAGGGTAAAAAAATATTGGTAACGGGTATTAGTTCGGCCATAGGGGCTGTTATTGCCCGTGCTTTGTTGGAAAAGGGTTGCGAAGTTTTTGGAACCTATCGAACCGAAAAGAATTTACACCTTCATTTTCCCGAAATTCCTGATGGCTTGATTCCAATTTCTTGGGCTGCACACGAGTCCCCTACGTTTTTAGACAGTTCACCCGTTTTTGAAGGTTGGGTGCATTGCATCGGTGCTATTCAGCCTCAACCCATAAAATACCTAAATCCTAAAGGAAACCAAGATTTATTCGCAGTCAACTATTTTTCTGCTACCGAACTTGCTTCAAAGCTTTTGTCGTTAAAAAAAATGCAAAGTTCCGGATCCATCGTATTTCTTTCCTCCGTTTCGAGCCATTACCCTTACCGGGGTGGAGCAACTTATGCAGCATCAAAAGCCGCCCTAGAAACCTTTTCCAAAGCCCTTGCCTTAGAATGCTCGCACCTCCCCATTCGAGTGAATAGTGTCGTTTGTGGATTGATACGCAGCACAATGCTTGATCGTTCCGTTGCACATCTTGATCAAAATCAGGAAGAAAAGTTACTTGCAAAATATCCATTGGGAATTGGGGAACCGAAGGATGTAGCCAACGCCTGTATTTTTTTACTGAGCAATGAAGCACGTTGGATTACTGGGAGCCAATTGCTGTTGGATGGGGGTCTAATGCTTAATTCCTAATCCTTGGATGGAAAAGAATTCCTTGACGTTTCTAATTGCTACCTACAACAACAAAGAAGGAATTATTTCTTTGTTGGGTGAATTACAATCGCATTTTCCGAATGCTTCCATAGTTGTGGTTTGCGATGGCAGCGATTCCGACCATTGGGAAGCCTTGTGCGCTTATCCGAAAAATCCTAAAATTAAGAAACTCCAATTAACGAGAAATTTTGGTCAACATGCTGCACTTATTGCTGGTATGAATCATTGTGAATCTTCTTTACTTATAACACTAGATGATGATCACTCGGTCTTGGTTCCTTATGTATCGGTCCTATTAAAAGCCTTTCATGATTCATCTTTACCCGTAATCTATGCAGAGTTTGGTGCTAGTTATCCCCTTTGGCGGCGCCTCGGTCGGTTCGCTTATCGATGCATTTCTATGCTTTGGGGTAAAAATCACGGCCGTGGGTCAAGCGTTAGGCTATTGACAAAACCCATTTATGAATCGCTATCTAAGGTGCAGTACGGATTTCATTTTATTGACGAGTGTTTGACTTGGTATACGAAAAAAATAGGTTTTGTAACCATTCCTATTTCCCTACCTAAAGCGAAAAAATCGCGCTATCGTTTGGAAACTTTAATGCGCTTAACCTTTGAGAAATTATTTTATGCCTCCGAAAAACCGTTGCAATGCTTTATGCTTTTCTCCTTTTTTACGGCATTTGTCAATTTATTGGTTGGATCAATTATGCTATACCAGAATGGGGATTCTCAGACACATTCACCTTCCAACACTTTAAAGCTGATTGGCGTATTTTATTCCATTGGATTTTTGCTGCTTGGGACTGCGTTTTTTACTTTCTACCTTCGTAAATCCATGCTTCGATTGGGGCAAACACTAGTGTATCAAATTGAAAAGATAGAGCCATGATAATTACGGGATATGGAATTGTTTTGCGACGCTTAACCTTGGAGGATATTGAACAGGTTCGACATTGGCGAAATGACCCTGAAATTAACCGCTGGATGATTTATCAGGATAGCATTACTTCTGAACAGCAAAGAGAATGGTTCGAAACCATCAATAATCCCTTTAATTATTATTTTATCATTGAGGTTCAACAAAAACCCATTGGTTTAATTTACGCAAAGGACCTAGATCCTCTAACCTTAGAGGGAGAAGGTGGTGTTTTTATCGGTGAAAGGAATTACCGGGAAACCGATATTCCTGCGCGCGCATCGATTCTGTGGATACGGTTTTGTTTTGATTGTTTATCGGCAAAAAAGTCACGCATTCGCGTTAAAAAAGAGAATAGTAAAGCCTTGGCTTTTAATGTTCTACTTGGATATCAAATGGTAATGCAATCCGATACTACGTATACCATGGAGCTTACCAAGGACGGTTTTTATGCTTCCAAGGGAATGCTAGGGCTTAAAAAATTATACTTTAACTTTTCTAAGGTTTCGATACAAGGGGAGGAATCCAGTGCTAATCTACCCGAAATCAATTCATTTTTGATTAAACATGGGCAGCGTTCCTAACTGGAAGGCCTCCAACCATGATTCTTTCGAGGCGATTTGAAGAAGAAATGGATCGTCAAGGTTTTCTAGTTTGAATTGGCTTATTTCGTGTGCGTTGTAGCCCCACATTGGATTGGGAATATCGAACATCAATACGACTCGATCCTCCGTACCTTCGTTCCACGCAGAATGCTCATAACTATCATCAAAAATAAGGAGTTTTCCTTCCTCATGCATTCGAATTTCAGGGCCAACTTTTATTCCACAAACGCCTCCTTTTGGGACTAAAAGCGGTAAATGGCATCGCAGAATCATGCGAGAGTATCCCCGGTGGGGTTTTATAGTGGTCCTACCTTTCATGCGAGAGAAATCACAAGAGATTAATTCTGGTATCTTACTAAGTAATTCTGAAGTTTTAGGACATAGCTGTTGGTTAAATGGATGCTCCATGGTGTAAAAGGTAAAAGGGAAGACTTGCCAAGCCTTTTGAGCAGTACCACTAACATATTGAGGAAAAGTCTCTACCCACGGTTGGTTTGACGCGAAGTCCTTCATCACGACAGCCAATTCCTTCTGAATGGTCTCTACCTCCTTAGTAAGGAAATGTAATGAGGGAAAATGAGCTACATCGTAAAAGAAGTGCGGGTTTTTCGTGTCCATTTATAAAGGTAAAGATAAAGGCTTTTAAGACTCGAGTGCGAATTGTACCTTTGCATTATGCGAAAGCTTACTTGTTCCCTTTTATTATTGGTGTCTTTGTACTTTGGTAAAAGCCATGCACAAAAGACGATTCAACAAGGATATGATTGTCTCGAAAATAAGGATTTTGGATCCGCTGAAAGAGCCTTCAGAAAGGGTGTCTCGAAATATCCACAACAAGCCTATTTCGGTTTAGCCAAATTGTATTTTGAGTCAAAAGATGTTGGGAATTTGGACAGTGCCTTAACCAATGTTGAACGTTCACTTCGTCTGCTCGGTAACTACGAAGATTTGACCAATGGAATTACAAAAGACGGTAAGGTAAAAGAGAATAATTCTGATCTTTCTCTATTTGTATATCGCCTTTTATTGGATTATAAAGAACAGGTTTTATGGAAGTATTTAACCCAGCTTAAAGCGTCTTCAACCGATTGGTTAAACGTAGAAAAAATAATGCCTTATGTTCATTCAGATCTAACCTTGGAATCCTATAAAAGACTAAGAGATTCATTGTTTTTGGTGGCGCACCCCAAAAAAACCACCTATACCTATTGGAGCTTACTTCATCGATCCCCCAGTGACTATTGGCGCTCCTATGCAGAGGATGAGTTGCAACGATTAACCTACCAAGAGTGGGTTCCTACGGCTTTAGAAGAGGATATCACTTCCTTTTTAAGGTTTAATGTCTTAAGCAAATATGTGGAATTAGCGGAGGAAGAATTATTTAAAGAATATTCGCAAACCAAAGATACAACAAGGATTAAATCCTTTATTGGGAAGTACCCAACGAATCGAAACATAGACCGTGCTTGGAAATTGTATTTTCAATTAGCATGTTGGAGTTCAGGTGGGTCCGAGATTGCCGTTCGTGCTTTTCTGAGCCAGAATCCTTCCTATCCGTTCATGGAAAAAGCATTGGAGGATTTAGGATTCATGGAGCGAAGGCTTTTACCAATGACTAGCGATGAGGGTCTCTTCGGATTCATGGATGAACAAGGTCAAAAGGTTATAGCCAATCAATTCGAATCGGTGGGTGAGTATATTGAAGGATTTTCAACGGTTGTTATGAATGATCAATACGGTGTCATTGACAAAAAAGGGGTATTTCGTATACCTTGCCGGTATAATTACCTATCAGATTATCAAAACAGTGCTTTTCTTGCCCAAGGCGATACCTTTTTTACCTTATTAAATAAAAATGGCGATTTGCTTTTGCCTCAGAAGTATACCGAGTTGTCTTGGATTTTTATGGATAAATTACTGTTTAGTCAAGGTGAGAATTTTGGGGTAATGGACATGCAAGGGGCTACAGTGATTGATACGATTTATGATGAACTGATTGCGATCAATGATTTTCAAGCCTTAGTTAGCCTCAATGGAAAGGTTGGTGTAATTAATTCGGTAGGCGATTACCTAATACCTCCGGAGTTTGATCAAATTGAATACGCCAATGGATTATTTCTAGTAATGAAGGCTCAATTGAAAGGCATCTGGAGTCAAAATGGCGAGCCTTTGCTTCCAGTCGAATACAACGAAATAGGGGACCTTAGAGATAACTTTATTTATGTTGCGAAAGGTGGTAAATTCTCTCATTTCAATCCCAAATCAAAGAAAATGGGTAAGGAAAAATACCCAGTTTTTACCGGGTCAAACCGCATAGCTAGAATGGTTCAAGGCCAATTCGTTTATATTCAAAACAATGCCTATTTTTCTACCGATACCCTTATGAATAGCACAAAATTAACGGCCGTAAAATCCTTTGGAAATCCCGGTGTTTTACTTCCTTATGTTCGCAAAACGGACGGTACTTGGTGCCTTATGAATCGCAAGGGAATTCCTCTACTCGAGGGGGTTAAGTTCGAGTTTGTCCGTCAATTAACGGATTCCCTTATTATATTATCCATTCAAGGTAAACTAGGGGTATTTTCAGCAAATGCATCTTGGTTAATTCCGCCAGATTATGACGATATTATTTGGGACGATGACCGTACGTTTATCGTAATGAACAATGGAAAAAAAGGGGTTTTTAACGCCAATGGTCAAATCCTCATTGCATGCGAAAACGAACAAATCATAAAATACTCCGTACATCACTGGGGACTCATTAATAAACAACAATACCGTTGCTATATGGTGGATTCAAATAAATTTGTAACGCCTAAATCCTAACCATGAGAAGTTCTGGAAATACCGAAAATACGCTCCTTTCGTTTTTTCTTACGGCAACGGTATTTCTCGTTACAATTGTTGGTATTGAAGTGTGGATGGAATTACAAGGAAAAAGGCTTTCCCTCGAGGACGAAATAAAACCCATTCGAGAAATGGTCATGCCCGCGGACAAACAAGGACCCCTTTCGTTGAAATCAGAACATTTTGAGGTAGAGAATACCATTCCGGGTCGTTTTGAAAGTACGGTTAGAAATGAAGTCAGAGATAACGCAGACAAGCGCGAGCGTTCTAATGAAGGTTCGACTTCGAAGCCATTCAATACATCCGATAGAGGCGAAACAAAGGATGCCGATCAAACGGTCCGTGAATTAGAAGCACAACTTTTAAATAATTCCGGAGGGGCGGCTGAACGCGCCAAGATTGAACAGAAAATACGGGAGGTTAAAACCAATGCCTCAAGAACCAATAACCTACCTGGAGGCAAAACGACAACGAACAAAGAAAGTCAATTTTCCGGAAGTGTTTTGGTCGAATATAAAATATACAATCAATCCAGTTCGGAGCGCTCAGGAAATTATGTTCCTGCCCCAGGTTATACCTGCAAACAAGGTTCTGGTAAAGTATTTATCGATATCCAAGTCAACAATGGTGGTAAAATTATTACCGTAACGTACAATGCTTCCAAGTCCTCCAATGCAAGCCAATGCATGATTAGCAAAGCGCTAGAATACGCTAAGAAAAGTACGTTCAACTATAGCGCAAACCAAGCCCAGCGTCAAGGGTACATTCTTTACACTTTTGTTTCACAATAATGATTAAAAACTAATCATTGTTTGAGATTATTTTTTAATTTCGTAGAAAAAAAACAATGTTAGTTGGAGAAAATATCAAGATTTTAAGGAAACGAATGGGTAAATCCCAAGAGGATGTGGCAAGTGCACTAGGATTGAACCGGTCCACCTACAGCGGTTATGAAAATAACATTGCCCAGCCAAACCTGGAAAACATGGTTTCTATTAGTAAGTTTTTTGGGGTTACGGTTGAAGATATGCTGTCGAATGCTTTCTCAGACTACACCGAAACCGATTGGTTAGCATTGCGTCAACGCGAGACTGGACATCACCAAGGACAGTCGCTTCGGGTCCTAGCATCAAAAGTTACCGAGGATAATGAGGAATTAGTGGAGGTGATACCGGAGAAAGCGACCGCAGGCTATACCACAGGATATGCTGATCCATCCTTTTTTGAAGACATGCCCACCCTAAGGCTTCCTTTTCTTTCAAAACATAAAAAGTATCGCGCCTTCTCGATTCATGGAGATTCCATGCCGCCTGTTTCGCAAGGGTCCATCGTTGTAGCCGAATACGTTCAGGATTGGACAAGCCTTTCGAATGGTAAATGTTACGTACTGGTAACACGATCGGAAGGTATTGTATTCAAAAAAGTGCACCTTGCGGAGGATCGACCCGGACTCATTACCCTAGTGTCAACCAATGTACAGTATGCTCCGTATGAAATTCCATACGCGGAATTGTTAGAGGTATGGCGATTTGTATCCTACATCAGCCGTGATCTTCCTGATGTCAAGCCAGATGAATCTAATTTGTTAGAATGCATGCACAACTTACAACTAGACGTTAAAAGACTTCTCCAACGAAAATAAGTTTCAGCTTCTAGATTCCTATGTTTTTTCTTACTTTTGCCCCTGATTATGGGTGATAAAATAAACGTAACCTTACCCGATGGGTCGGTTAAACCGTTCAATTACGGCTCAAGTGCAATGGATGTTGCATTGAGTATTTCCGAAGGATTGGCCAGAAATGTTTTGGCCGCAAAAATTAATGGAGAAGTACGCGATGCGGTTTTGCCACTTACCCAAGACGTTTCCCTTCAGTTATTAACGTGGAATGATCCAGAGGGAAAATCGACCCTGTGGCATTCCTCAGCCCAC
Source organism: uncultured Flavobacteriales bacterium (assembly GCA_903823565.1). Taxonomy (GTDB): domain Bacteria; phylum Bacteroidota; class Bacteroidia; order Flavobacteriales_D; family Crocinitomicaceae; genus UBA952. The sequence goes on along the minus strand of CAIJTF010000090.1, from coordinate 37,542 downwards.
CTCATGGCTGAAGCCTTGGAGTTTTATTTTCCCGGTATAAAGTTGGCCATTGGCCCTCCCATTGCCAATGGATTTTACTACGACGTAGATTTTATGGAGGATTCTTTTACCGAGAAGGATTTGGAGCGGGTTGAAGCAAAAATGAAGGAGTTGGCCAAGGAAAAAATGCCCTTTATTCGCAAAGAAGTTTCTAAACAAGAAGCCTTGAACTATTTTACTGAAAAACAAGATCCGTACAAATTGGAATTGATTTCAGCGCTAGAGGATGGGAACATTACCTTTTATTCCCAAGGGAATTTCACCGATTTATGCCGCGGTCCTCACCTTCCAGATACGGGGCCTATCAAGGCGGTAAAGTTGCTTTCCATTGCCGGTGCCTATTGGCGAGGGGACGAAAAAAACAAACAGTTAACAAGAATTTACGGGATAACCTTTCCAAAGGCTTCGGAATTATCGGAGTATTTGGAAAAGCTTGAGGAGGCGAAGAAACGTGATCATCGAAAGTTAGGAAAAGAACTTGAGCTGTTTACCTTTTCCCAGAAAGTGGGGCAAGGATTGCCGCTTTGGCTTCCCAAAGGAGCAGCCTTGAGGGATCGTTTGGAACAGTTCTTAAAAACCGCACAAAGGGCTGCAGGCTATCAGCAAGTGATCACCCCGCACATTGGTAATAAGGCCCTTTACGTAACTTCAGGACATTACGATAAATATGGCGCGGATTCGTTTCAACCCATTAGGACACCAGATCCAGATGAGGAGTTTTATTTGAAGCCGATGAACTGTCCGCACCATTGCGAAATATTTAAAAGCAGACCAAGATCTTACAAGGAACTTCCGGCTAGGTTTGCCGAATTTGGTACGGTGTATCGCTATGAACAATCCGGAGAATTGCATGGATTAACCCGGGTGAGGGGCTTTACGCAAGACGATGCTCACATTTTTTGTACGCAGGATCAGGTGAAAGAAGAGTTTAAAAAGGTTATCAATATTGTGCTTTATGTCTTGAAAACATTAAACTTTGATCAATTTAAAGCACAAATTTCGTTACGCGATACAGAAAATAAAGAAAAATACATTGGGACAGAAGAAAATTGGCAACGTGCTGAGCAGGCGATCATTGAAGCCACTGAGGAGATGGGCTTGGATACGTTTATTGCGCACGGAGAAGCCGCATTCTATGGTCCTAAGTTAGATTTTATGGTGCAAGACGCATTGGGAAGGGCGTGGCAATTGGGTACAATACAGGTGGACTATAACCTTCCAGAGCGGTTTGAACTCGAATACATTGGTGCGGACAATCAAAAACACAGACCGGTAATGATCCATCGTGCGCCCTTTGGTTCTATGGAGCGGTTTGTTGCTGTATTGATAGAGCATTGTGCGGGTGATTTTCCCTTGTGGCTAACATCGGACCAATTTGTACTTTTGCCCGTGTCGGAGAAATACAACGACTATGCTCAAAAAGTTTTAGAATTGCTAAATAATTCCGATATTCGCGGACTTATTGACGACCGAAACGAAAAGGTAGGAAAGAAAATTCGCGATGCTGAATTAAACAAACACCCTTTTATGTTAATCGTTGGTGAAAAAGAGGCGGAGGCTGGAACGGTATCGGTTCGGCAACGAGGAAAGGGGGATTTAGGTTCGGTCGCCGTAGAAGAATTTATTGCAATTGTGGAACAAGATATCAAAAACGAATTAAGTACAAATTAAAAATAGTGTAATTACTGAATGAGAAGAAACCCAAGGCCTGTAAGAAAAGTAGAGGAAGAATTACATCGAATTAACCAAAAAATAACCGCTACGGAAGTTCGATTGGTATTCGAAGGTAAAGAACCTCAAGTAATGTCTATTTCAAGTGCCTTGGCGTTAGCAGATCAACAAGAATTGGATTTGGTCGAAATTTCTCCAAAAGCTCAGCCTCCGGTATGTAAGATAATGGACTACAGAAAGTTCATGTACAACCAGAAGCGAAAGCAAAAGGAACTTAAAGCCAAACAAAGCAAAATCGTGGTTAAGGAAATTCGGTTTGGTCCAAATACCGATGAACATGATTTTAACTTTAAATTGGCCCACGCAAAAAAATTCCTAGAAGAAGGAAGTAAGGTCAAAGCCTATGTCTTCTTTAGGGGAAGAACGATTGTCTTTAAAGATAGGGGCGAAGTTTTGTTGCTAAAGTTTGCCCAAGAACTTGCAGAGGTTGGAGTAGTTGAACAGTTGCCAAAATTAGAAGGTAAGAAAATGATATTAATGATCAATTCTAAAAAGAAATAAAAGTCGCTAATAGTTAATTATAAATTGTCAGTACAATGCCAAAAATGAAAACAAAATCCAGTGCTAAAAAACGGTTTACCGTTACTGGTAGTGGCAAAATTAAACGTAAGCACGCGTTTAAAAGCCATATTTTAACAAAAATGGCTACTAAGCGTAAGCGCAACCTTACCCACGCTGGTTTGGTCCACGAATCGGACGAATCCAATGTGAAGTTGCAATTATGTATGAAGTAGTTATTGGTTTATTAATGTTTAACCCGATGCACAGAACCCAAGTCCACTGAAACAACGTGGCTCTGTTTATCAAAAAAAATTAGATTATGCCTAGATCAGTAAATCACGTAGCATCAAGAGCAAGAAGAAAAAACTTGATGAAACTGTCTAAAGGATACTTTGGACGTAGAAAAAATGTTTGGACCGTAGCTAAGAACGCCATTGAAAAAGGGCTTTTATATGCTTACACGGGCCGAAAACAGAAAAAGAGAAACTTCCGTTCGTTGTGGATTACCCGAATCAACGCTGGAGCAAGACATCATGGAATGAGTTATTCTCAATTCATGGGGTTAGTCAACAAAAGCGAAATTGCCCTAAACCGCAAAGTTTTGGCTGATTTAGCAATGAATCATCCAGATGCGTTTAAAGCAGTGGTGGAATCCGTAAAGAAATAATAACCGTTCTTTAACTATTAGCAAAAGCCATTAGAAATAATGGCTTTTTTGTTTACCCGTGGTTGGGATGTCGTATTTTTGTAACGCTATAAATGAGTAATGATTAAGATTGGAATTTTTGGGTTAGGTCATCTTGGGAAAATCCATTTGAAGATTTTGAAGGGATTAACTGCCCACTTTACTATTATTGGCTTCCACGACATCGATTCCTCTACCGCTGAAGTGGTTTCCAAAGAATTTGATGTGCCTTATTTTTCCGATGCCGATGAATTGATTGCCCTAGTTGATGCTATGGATATCGTTACGCCAACGCCATTTCATTTCTCCTTAGCTGAAAAAGGATTAAATCGTAATAAGCATGTATTTATCGAAAAGCCCGTTACACAAACCCTAGACGAAAGTTCAGCATTGTTGGCGCTTTGGGATAAAAAGAGCTGCATTACACAAGTTGGGCACGTGGAACGGTTTAATCCAGCATTTGTGGCGGCAAAATCTTTGCTACATAAACCAGAGTTTATAGAAACCCATCGTTTAGCACAATTTAATCCTAGAGGAACTGACGTACCGGTGGTATTAGATTTAATGATTCATGACCTCGACATAATCTTGCACGTAGTTGATGCGCCCATTAGCTCCATTTCAGCTTCCGGTGTTGCTGTGGTCAGTGAAAGCCACGACATTACGAATGCACGCATTGCCTTTGAAAACGGAACCGTTGCCAACCTAACAGCCAGTAGAATTTCAATGAAAAATATGCGTAAATCACGTTTTTTTCAACGCGATGCCTATGTCGGGATTGACTTTCTAAATAAACAATTGGAAGTGGTTCGCCTTGATTCGCTTGACGGTCCACCAGACCCTTACGACATGATTCTAGATCTAGGTGAAGGCAAAGAGCCTAGAAAATTATCCCTTGAAAGTCCTCAGGTTTTTCCTACGAATGCCATCGAAGAAGAATTAAAAGAATTTGCCTTGGCCATATCCGGTAGGCAAAAGGTTTCTGTGGACCTCAAGGCAGGTCATGCAGCGCTACATGTGGCATACCAAATCCTTGACTTGTTGAAATAATAAAATGCGACTTATTCCGTTTACTGCCCCAATGAATTTCAAAAACGTAGTTTTTGCCACGCTCTTATTGGTATTAAACGGTTGCATTAAAAACAATCCTGACCCCTCTTGGCTAACCATTGATAAGTGGACTTTATCGGCAAATCCTAACCTTAGTGGTAACGAGGGTGAATTATCCCAAAACATCAGTGAGGCTTGGATTTATGTAAACGACCAATGCCTAGGGGTTTTTGAACTTCCAGTGAAAATACCCGTCCTGAAAAGCGGTCCTGTGAATGTGAAGGTGTACCCCGGAATCAAAAACAATGGGGTCTCCGCCACAAAAAAAATATATCCTTTCCTGAAGGTGTATGAATCGAACATTACCCTTGTTCCGAACCAAAATATTTCCCTTTCTCCTTCTACACAATACGTTGAAAATACCAATTTTATCATTGAAGATTTTGAAGGAGCCAACATCAACTTGGTGAACGACCCTAATACGTCAATTGCGAATTATTTATTGGATAACATTGATCTTCAACCTTTTAATGGTAACGCATACGCAAGGGTTCAGCTTAATCAGAACGACTCGCTTTGGGTGGCTTATACTACGTTTAGTTCCTACCTGCCAAAAGGGAAAGAGGTGTACTTAGAATTAGACTATTATACCACTAACCATGTAGTCACTGGACTCTTGGCTATTTCTCCTTCAGGCATAAAGCGCAATATAAACTATCAACTGAACCGTTCAACGCCAGAAACCGTTAAATGGAAAAAGATTTATATCGATCTTCGCGAACTAATCGGTGCCTCCGATGCGAACGCTTATTTTGACCACAGCTTTGAGGCCTTTAAACCTTCGGATCTCGATCAAACGGAAATACGCATCGATAACATTAAAGTGGTATATTTTCAATGAGGCGGTACGGGACGGTTTGGATTATACTGGTTGATCTATTATCTGCTGCGTTTGCGTGGTCTACTTTTTATTTCTTGCGGGCAACATGGCTCGAACATAAGGCCTTTGAATTCAATCCCACCTTTTATTTAGGGGTTTCTCTCGTTCCCTTGGCTTATCTCTTATTGTATTATCTACAAGGAACTTATCTAAACGTAAGGAGGCTTTATCGGTTGAAAATCATTCAATTAACATTAATAGCCTCAATAATAGGTTCATTAATGCTGTTTTTTGTATTACTCTTAGACGATGATGTCATCAACTATAAAGACCACTATGTTTCTTTTCTCCTGTTGTGGACCATTCATTTAGGTTTTACCTTAATTCCACGTGTTATCTGGAGTACTTTTCTAATCCATCATTTGAGAACCGCTGGCAAAGGATTCCGAACGCTTATCATCGGGGGAAGTGAAAAGGCTTTACGAATTTATAATGAAGTCAACGATGACGAACATAACGTCAATACCTTTATTGGTTATGTCAATGTTAACGGAACGGATCATTCGCTACAGGATGCAATGCCATATCTCGGACACGTTAATGACCTAGAGGAGATTCTTGCCAAACACTCCGTGGATGAAATAATTATTGCCATTGAAAGTTCGGATCACGACCGCCTTCAACGTATTTTAACCAAAATAAACGATTTGCGAATCATCGTAAAGGTACTACCCGATATGTATGAATTGCTCAGCGGGACCATAAAAATGACAAATATTTATGGTACCCTTTTTATGGCGATCAACCGCGATGTAATGCCTTTGTGGCAACAAGCCTTAAAGCGCTTTATGGACATTGTCTTGTCCGCCATTGCTTTGGTGCTATTGCTTCCGGTTTTTCTGATCTGTGCGATTTTAGTCAAAGTAAGTTCTACAGGCCCCATTTTCTTTCTGCAAGAAAGGATTGGTTTAAATAACCGCCCATTTCAAATTATCAAGTTTCGAACCATGGTCGTCAATGCAGAAAAGGAAGGACCGCAATTGTCCTCGGCAAACGACCGTCGGATTACCCCGGTGGGCCGCTTCATGCGGAAGACCAGGCTGGATGAATTCCCTCAATTTATCAACGTGATATTTGGCCATATGTCTTTGGTGGGTCCAAGACCAGAACGACAATTTTATATCGATCAAATTGTTCAACATGAGCCGCAGTATTTAATTTTAAACAGGGTTAGACCAGGTATTACCTCATGGGGACAAGTAAAGTACGGGTATGCCGAAAACGTTGAACAGATGCTCGATCGAATGAAATACGATTTGCTTTACATCAACAACCGGAGCATTGCGTTAGATTTGAAAATTATGTTCTACACCATCGCTATCGTTCTAAAAGCGAAGGGCAAGTAATTATTCAACGATCAGTTTGTAATTCCATATCGTCGTATCGCTTTCTATTTGTAGCAAATACCAACCTGCATTTACGTCATTGGGAAGGATACCCTTATAGGAATGTTCCCCGGTAGCCTGCCATTTTAATTTGCCCTTTGCATCGAATAATTTAAGGGAACAGTAGGGGATAGGTTCAACATTAATTTGGCCTCCTGAGCAAGCCGGGTTTGGATATACCTTAGGAACTTGGGCATAGTTGGGGGTCTCCAATCCAAGGGTACTTCCCAAATTTATATTGTCAAGGTAAAGTACATTTCCCCAGTCTCCTTTATTTCTAAAAGCGACTTGAACATTGCTTTGACCTGACCATGCGGACAAGTCAACCGTGTCCGTGCGCCACTGATTTGCGGTAGGGATAAATTCGGATTGGTTATCTGGAGCAGTTGCAAGATTCTCTCCCCCACGATAGTATACATATTGATAGCTTGCACCACAATCCGTTGATACTCCAATAAATAAAGAGTCAGAATACCCTCCTCCCCAACGGCAATAGGCAACATCAAAGGTTAAAAGCGGCTGATTTGTTAACGCATTAGCATCGATATTGAAAATAAGATCGTCTAAACTCCCTTGTGAGTCGATGTTATAGTTATCGAACTTTGCCGATTTGGAGGTGTTTCCATATCCTCCAACGGTATTTGAGCTTGTCCAGGTACCGCCATTATCTTCGTTTTCTATGCTCCAACCCGAGGGTAAAAAATTAGCTTCAAAGCCTTCTTGTATTATGCCAGGCAGGGTATATTGGTTAACTGTTACGGAAAGGGTATCGCTATCGCTCATTCCATTGCCATCAGTAACGGTGAGTATTGCTTGATGGGTTCCGGTTAGAAAGTTAACCGATGGATTTCGAACGTTCGAAGAACTTGGCGTGCCTGTGGGGAATTGCCAAGACCAAGTAGCGTTTGAATGATTAAGAATGGAATGGTCTTCAAAGTAAAACGAATCGCTCGCGCAAATAACCGTTTGAGATAATTTATCCACCATTATTCTGCAAATGGGTTGCGATGGAGCTTCATTGAAAGCACTTTCCCAAATGCCTTTTCCATAGGAAGCCAAACGAATTTTTCCATCCCGATAAAACGGTTTGAGAATATTTCCGTTGATTCGGCTCGGTAGTCCAGCATTGTCCATTGCCCATGGCATAGTCGCATTTCGATAGTATAGCGACTTGTTTGTAGCGCAATATACACCCCCGTTGGTTCCACCGACGTGTAAAAGGCTTTGAACGCTTTCGTTATTGAGTGCTGAAGAGGTAATATTGGTGAAACTTTGACCTCCATCCATTGATTCAAACGTTTTGTTTCCGTTTGATCCACTTGGAAAAGCAAGGTATACATGCTGATCGTTCGACGGATCCAAGGATAGAAGCATCCTTCTACTGTTCCCTGCTGGTAAAGTGAGTTGAACCCAAGTAGTACCTCCATCCGTACTTTTCCATAATTTACCTACATTTCCTGAGGCAGGTTGTTGATTGAGGTATATTATTTGGGGGTTTTGGCTTCCCACTTCGATATATTTCACTTGATCTTCTGGAACGGAACCAAAGGTATAAACCAGGTTAAAGGAAACCCCTCCATTGGTGGTTTTCCATAGCTTGTGGTCCTTGCCAAGGTAACCAATTGAGTAACAATTGGGTTGAAATTCGAATTCACTGGATTCTGCAGCCCAATAACTTTCGTTCGGTGCCATTCCAAATGGGGCGCCGGTAATTGGATTGGTTAAGCTAAGCGGTAGCGTTTTCCCTCCAATATCCGAGTAATAGGTGATGCGATTTCTTCCTGGATTTACGTAGCCAGTAGGGGCTTCCCCGCCCCCCAAGTTTAAAAAGTTTCCCGATCCATAGTTTTCATGATAACCTTGATTCCCATTGTGGTAGAGTCCTCCAACCATAACGTCCTCATTCCATCCGGTTCCAAAACCCCAAAAATCAGAAGCGTGCACTCCAGACATGGAGAAATCGGGTTGAGTCGATAAAAAATCATTGGATTTATAGATTCCGCCATCCGTTGTAATCCATGTTACACCGTTCACCTGACGAAAATCTTGGTTGTCGACATGCAGGGATAAAGGACCTCCGACATAGCCAGAAACGCTGGTATAGCTTGCTCCACCGTCGGTTGATCGATATAAATTTAAACCGCCAATGAGTATTTCGTCGGCATTGTTAGGATTGGCTAGGATTGCACAATTGTAAAAACCTTGATGGTATAACCAAGTGTCCCACCCTATGGCTAAATTAGGATGGCTAGCAGAATAGGGTCCACCGTCTTGACCGTAGGCATTTATCCAAGTTGCTCCGGCATTGTCGCTTCTATAAATGCTAATAAATCCATGATCATTCGCTTTGGATTCTCCAATGAGGTAAACATAGATTCGATTAGGATTTGCTCCAGTAACAGCAATTCTTGCGCCTCCATCGTTTCTTGCAGGATCATTGGATTGATACCAACCATTCGATTGAAGGGACCAATTCGCTCCCCAGTCGATTGATTTTAAAAACGTACAAAGGTTGAGGCCAACATCATGTTTTACTACGTAAAGTTCTTGTGCATTCAACACGTTGGGTTTGATGTCATAGGTGGCTTCGTTCCATACTTGTGACCAGGTGGTTCCGCCATCCGTTGATCGATGAAGTCCTTTGTCCGATGCGACAAAAATATGGTTCTCATTTCCTGGAAGTAGGAGGATTTCATTTACCCCAAAACTCGAATTAGGAAGGACTAGCGTCCACGTGTTTCCTCCGTTTGTACTGCGGTAAACGCCGTTATTTCCACCGGCAAAAAAGAGTTGAGGATTTGTTGGGCTAATTTCTACCGCTGTCACACCACCGGAAAAATCCAGTCCCATGGAAATACAGCTCCAGTTTTGTCCTCCGTCCACACTACGGTAGACTTCTCCGGGTTCTGTTCCACAAATTACAGCGTTCGGTGCAGCTAGGCATTGATCTATGCTATAAATATTAGCTTGGTCGCCTCCTTGCCCGCCTCCTTGTGAATACGTGGTCATGGGACCAACCACGGACCAAGACGAAGATTTTTCCATGACAGGTTTCGTCTTGCCTGTCGATTCTTCGGGGATAATTTCTCCGTCATCATTGATTTGGGTCGAATAGGTTCGAATCCAACGCTTATAGTATTGAGTATGGTAATTCTTTTCGAAGGGATGGTTTTTATAATATTGTTGATACAGGGCAGAAACCTTTAACAAATTGGGTTGGTTTCCATACATTTCCTGAGCCCATTCCGGCAGGGTTGAAATTTCATAGGTCGATGGCTTTTTTAGGTTTTGTCCAAAGGATGAAACAGTACTTAGCATTAAAAGGAGTAGGACAGTAGGCTTCATAGGCGGTATTTTGCATTAAAACGTTCTTCTTGTTCACGGTGTAAAGCTATAATGTTTTCAGGAACTTCACGCTTCCATCGTTTGTGAGACCAAAGCCACAAGGAGGGATCTTTCACGATTGCAGCTTCCAAGCGTTGGGTGTAGGATTCGGTTATAGCTCCAAAGGGAAGGGAATTGGGGGTCTGCGTTAGGACTTCGAATTCAACCTCATACCTTCCATTGGTACTTTTCAAAACATGGCAGTAAACCACACAGGCTTGAGTTTCATTGGCAAGGGTTTCGCTGCCCAATGCGATGGCTGTTGGCTGATGTAGAAAGTTCATCCAATAACTTTTTCTAGAATCCCCGGGGCTTTGATCAGCAAGCATTAATAAGAGGAAGGGGTGGTTGTCTTCGTTTAGGAGATAATCGCGGTAATTTTTACTATGGATAACGTTTAAGCCAAATCGTTCTCGACGCTCGGTAAGTTTTTTTTGCCAATAAGAGGCGGAAAGCGGCATTCCGAGGCCGTAAAGATGGGTTGGAAAATAAATTCCCAGGGAGGTAATAAGCCATTCCCAATTTCCGTAGTGTCCGCCAACTAATATAATGTTCCTCTTTTCCTTTTGAAGGTTAGTTAGGAGCTCCGGGTTGCGATATATCATGCGCGCTTGAAGTTGCTTGGCGGAAAAATGTAAATTTAAAACGGCTTCTATTATAAGCGTAGTCAGATGCCAATAAAAGCCCTTCCTTTTTTTGTTCCGTTCTTGCTCCGAATCCTGTGGAAAGCTATTTTTAAGATTTTCGCTAACAACTTTTTTACGGTAGCCAATAAGTATGAACAGTATGAAATAGAGTAGGGGACGAAAACAGTAGAGTAGCTTATACGGTAATTTAGAAATGGGATAAAGAACTCCCCAATAGAATAGGTTATTCATCCGATCCGTATTTGTCGTTCCACAGGTTGAACAGAACTTGTGCGATTTCCTGTTCTTTTTTACTGCTTCCTGCCTTAAAAAAATTCTTTCCTGCGATGGCTTCGGGCAGAAATTCTTGTACAACAAAGTTACCAGGGAAGTCATGCGAATAAAGATATCCTTCTCCATAGCCTAGTTCTTCCATTAATGCTGTGGGGGCATTTCTTAAAGGAAGCGGTACTGGTAGGTCTCCAGTTTTTGAAACGCAGTCCTGGGCACGGTTAATGGCTTGGTATGCGGCATTTCCTTTTGGGGAGCTGGCCAAATAAATAGTGCACTGGGAAAGGACAATTCTAGATTCTGGCCAACCTAATTTCGTTACGGTATCGAAGGTGGAATTGGCAATCAGGAGTGCATTTGGATTCGCGAGGCCTATGTCCTCGGAAGCGAGCACCAGAAGCCTTCTGGCGATGAATTTTGGGTCTTCTCCTCCGGCAATCATTCGCGCTAACCAATAAACTGCAGCGTTCGGATCGCTTCCTCGAACCGATTTTATAAAGGCTGAAACAATATCGTAGTGCTGCTCACCATCTTTATCGTATCGTGCTAAACTCTGCTGTGCATTGGCAAAAACGTATTCGTTGGTGATTTCTAGCGGTACCTCCGGGGAGGCACTTCCAACTAGAAGTTCAAAAACGTTGAGTAATTTTCGAGCATCGCCACCGGAGATGGCAAGCAATGCATCGGTTTCTAATAGGGAAATGTTTTTTGATTTTAGCCAGCTATCCTTATTTAATGCCCTTTGTAATAAATGAATTAAGTCTTCTTTGCCGTGGGCTTCCAAGGAATATACTTGGCATCGAGAAAGGAGCGCAGCAATGACTTCGAAGGATGGATTTTCGGTAGTAGCACCCATCAAGGTAATGGTTCCTTTTTCTACTGCACCGAGTAGGGAATCTTGCTGAGCTTTGGAAAAGCGGTGAATCTCGTCAATGAACAATACCGCTCCACCTTGTTGAAACATTCCCCCTTTTTCTGCTTGTTGAATAACTTCTCGTACTTCCTTTACACCCGAAGATATGGCTGAAAGGCGATAGAAAGGACGCTTTAAATGGGTTGCAATTAAATTGGCTAAGGTTGTTTTTCCAACGCCAGGTGGTCCCCAAAAAATCAAGGAAGGGAGAACTCCGGCTTCCATGGATTTTCTGAGCGGAGCATTAGGCCCTAGCAAGTGAGGTTGCCCAATATACTCGTCCAGCGTGAGAGGCCGCATCCGTTCTGCCAAAGGCGTATTCATAGGATAAAAGTACAAAATCAGAAAGAGATAGTGAAATCAAAACAGGCACGCTTATCTTTGTTTAAATTTGAAAAACGATGAGGGTTCCTTGCTTGCTTTTTCTTGGGTTCCTATTTTATTTTCAACCGGAGGCGCAGATGATTGTTCAGAAAAACGCTCGTTTTGGGATAATCGATGAGCGTAGTGGAGATTTTATTTTACCCCTCGGATTTGATACGATATTTGCCTTGCCTTTTGATAAACATATTTCTAATTCAATTGCTTTTATCAGTGAATCCCCCCTTTTTGCATGTAAAAAAAACGACTCCATACAGTTATACAATGCCCACAACCATTCATTTTATCCGGGATTTTACGATGAAATACGTTTTACCGAAGCGATTGAAGAACAATTTCAGCCCTTCCCAAAATCCTATAACCCCAACCATATAGATTGTATAATGCTGAGGAGAGGGGCCTTATGGGGCTATGTCGGACATACGAAAAGTTATGGTTTTCATGACGCTTTGCTTAAATCCGATGCTTTCAACATTATTGAACCGAACTATACCTTTTTGCGCTTTGTTGAGGAGGACGTTTATTCTTCCCAAGAATACAAGCGGCGACATAGAATTGTTGTGGCTGGAATTGATTCCTTGTATGGTGCCTTGTCGTTTGAAAATGGGGAGGTGCTTGTTCCCATTATTTATCCTATTCCAATAGTTGTGTATTCCAATGCCTATAACCGACGAGGACTCGAATTTTTGTCAACCCAAGGAGGATTTATACCCTATTTTATCGCTCGAGAAAACCTTGATTCAAAAGTAAACCTTATTATTAATGCCCAGGGCTCAGGAGCTAGTTTTCGTATTGATTACCCCTATACCAAAGAAATTTATCACGAGGGAACAGAGGATTTTCTATACGTTTTTTCTAAGGATTTACCGGTAAATACCTTGGAGGTTTGGAATTATACTTCAGGGGAAAAGGTGCTTACCCACAGTTGTGATTCCCAATTCAACATTGTTCGAACGTGGCGCGAAAAAGAATTGCTTTGGATATTAGAATATAACCCGGTAGCCTCAATGAGTATTGTTAAGTGGTATAATTTCCATACCCAAAAGGTGCTTTTATCGCAGGCGTTCAAGGGCTTTTCTATTCATCCTTTTAAGTTTGACCTACTGGAGGAGGCTGGGTCACGCTTTATTGTGATAAAAAAATCAAAAAAGGTCGTTGGGACTTTGGTGGGGAGTGGTGAGGCATTGCGAGTGGAATGGATAAAGAAGGTAATTCTTCGCGAAAAGGATAAAACGTTATAATGTCAATGATGATTTCACCGAATCTTCACCGAGGGTTCATTGGAACGATTAGCACATCTTATTGAGCTTTTGGATGGAAAGGAATCCACTACTTTCGTTTCAATGCAGAAAGAAAAAGTAGTTTGGGTAATTACAACGTTGGTAATTTTGATCTTGGTTACTTATGTTTCAGTAAACCTATCCTTTCCTACCTCATGGCTTTCATGGATTCCTGGCAAATATCCCCTGTTAATCCCACTGGGATTAAAATTAGTTTTTGTTTTTCTTATGGTAAAACCGAGGTTACCAATGAAAATAAAGAAAGTGCTGTATCTATTTTTTGCCATAGAATTTAGCATTTTTGCCCTTCAATCGTGTTTAACAAAAAACAATGGGTTGCCGTTATTGCTATTGGGCTTTGCTTGGTTGTTTTTGTATTTATCCTTTCTCACTTCCCGGAGGTTGTCTTGAATAGATGAATGGGCACGTTGATTTTTAGCTTATTTTTGAAGATAAATGTTAATGTATGCAATCTTTTCCTACGCTATTTAGTCCTCGATTTTCCTTGATAACGCTTCTAATGATGCTTACAAGTAATGTATATCTAAGTCAAACGAAACCCTATTCGAATGGGGTCTATGATTTTGGTGTTTTTGATAAGGAATATGGTCGAACGACAGCACGTTGTAAAGTAATAATTAACGAGGGTTGGGCTACGGTCAAAATTACTAAACCTATCATGGAAGGAATTTATTCCGTAAATGATATTATATTTTCGGGAAAAATAACAAAATACAACGGTCTATATTATATCGTTGAGAACGGACGAGGACCGGGACAAGTAGATGATTTTGAATACGAAACGCCGCGGATTGACTTTAATCGAAAATTCGTAATCCACTACTAGATCCAAGAATAACTAAAGGGATATTTCTTATCCTATTTTTCCAATTTCGTTTCTTCCTACGATTCGGTTGCTGTTGTCCAAGGTAAGAACATCGGCACAAAGCACCGAGGCAGACCGTCCGTTGGATTTGGTGTATTCAAAATAAAATTCTACCCTAAAACTTCTTGAATTGTCTGACTCGCTTATTAACGAAACACGTTGAATGTTGTGGTATTTTGATGCATATGCATTGTAGCTTGGTCCCTCGGTTTTAGTATACTTTGCTTGTAACGTAGCACTGTAGTATCTTCCAATATATGCATTCATCGATCCATAGTCATAGGCATTATCAAAATCTTCGTAAAACCTACGAATTACATCGGTTTGTTCCGACTCACTCGGCTTAGAAACGTAAACGGTTTTTACACGCGCTTTCGGTGTTGATACTTCAGAGGTCATTTCTTCGTTCCCTTTGCCACTGTTTAATTTTTCACGTTCAAACTCTAGTTTTTTCCTTTCTAATTCAAGTCTCTTTGTTTCTAAATCGAGTTTGTCTTTATCGGCACTAGTGGTGGAACCGTTGTTGCACGAAAGTGCGAATAGTATAGGTAAAAAAAAGATGTGCTTTTTCATAGGTTTACAGATTTAATTCAAAAATATAGAATTTAAAGGGTTTCAAAAAATTTCCTAACCATTAATTATGTTTTTAAAAAGGACAAATGATGTTTTTTTAAACAGAATGCGTTGCACTTTGTTAACCTTTTTATGAAAACTATTTTACTTGTAGGCGCTTCTTCGGCCATGGCTCAGTCGACAGCAAAATTACTGGAACAGGAGGGAAATCGAGTGATTCGCTTGTCTCGCAATGCCGATTATTCTGATTTTCCGGTATTGGACTACCATGAATCGTTGCCTGCTATCGATTCTGCCATAGACGGGATCGTTTATTTTCCAGGAACAATTCAGCTAAAACCCTTTCGCTCCTTAAAGGTAGAAGATTTCAAGCAAGACCTTGAAATTCATGTTTTTGGCGCCATTAACGTGTTAAAATCCTACGCTTCCCTATTATCCGAAACTTCATCAGTAGTTCTTATTAGTAGCGTTGCTGCTCACATTGGGATGCCTTTTCATGCTTCGGTTTCTCTGTCAAAGGGGGCTCTTGAGGGCCTTGCTTTAGCTTTGGCAGCAGAATGGTCACCCAAAACAAGAGTCAATGTGGTAGCTCCTTCGTTAACGCTTACACCCATGGCGGAAAAACTTACTAATTCCCCGGAAAAGGTTGAGGCAGGAGCCAATCGACATCCTTTAAAACGCTTGGGGAATCCAGAGGATTTTGGCCAGATTATTTCCTTTCTTTTGAGCGATAACAGTACATGGATTACAGGACAATCCTTTGCTGTTGATGGTGGACTTTCTACTTTGAAAGTTTAGTTCTCGTCTTCAGCATTCGCATTGGGAACGAGGTCACGTAAGTCAACCCATCCCTTTAAGGTACTTTCAGTGATAGGATCCAGGTATTCTACATATCCATGGTTTTCCTTTATGCGAACAATAAATACCTCGTCCCCTTTCGCGATAAACTTAGTTTTATCGAATTCAATTTCCGAAGGGTATTTTTTTAAATAGGCAATTGGAGTTTTGACAAGAGTAGTTGATTGATCTTCAAAGGAATTTGAAATATTTATTCCCGTTAAATTAACCACATCTTCTTTAAGTTTTTCCAATTTTTTTGTTTTCTCTTCAATTTTTCGTTTCAATTGATGTGAAAGGTTTTTAAGGCTGTCGATGGATCGAATTTCATTTAAGGAAAGAAAATGTTGAGCGTTAAACGTCGAATATTTTTCACCTTTACTATTTGAACAAGAAAATAAAAATAAAAGAGTGAATTGTCCGAGAAGGTAGGTATATACTAACCTTGAATATTTATTCTTCTTCATTTGTGTTTAATTCTATTTCCTCGCTGCGCAAATCACGAATTTTTATCCAACGATCCTTTTTTTCAGCTTTTCCCGAATAATTAATCCGTGCAAACCCTTTTTCCAAAGATAAAATACGACAGCGAACGCCTTCCTCAAGATACTCATCCAAAATTACCAAACTCTCGTCGGGGCCCGAATGGAGGTAGGAAAACTCCTTAAATACTACAGCACTTTCTATCCCTTCAAAGGGTTTGGCGAGTTTTTTCCAGTCGCTTTCAGAAAAGGAGGCTTTTTTTAACTCCAGCGCTTGGATTTCTTGATCTAAATGCTCGTTTTTAGCACGCAATTCTCGATATTCCAAAAGGGCTTGTTCGTATTCAATGGACCGTTCCTGCTTTCTTTGGTTTTCTTCTTGTGCTTCACGCGCCTTTTTCTCCACATCTTTTCCCGATTCACATGAACATAAGAAGCTTAGGAGAGAAACCATAAGACCCAAAGGATAGCGATGAATGTACATGCCTACAAAAATAGAATTAAATCGTATTTTTTGTAGTTTTAAGTCACCTAAACTATTTTACTATGAAACATTCTATACTTTTCACCGCCTTGTTTGCTTTGACATCGGGTTGGGCGCAAGTCCCCGTTAAACAGCCAATTCCATCGTTGGGTGGTGCAATTAAAGCGTCAAATGGTTTGAGCTCATTACCTGTCAAGACACCACAAATAGAAGTGAAAAAGTCCTTTAATTCGAATTATTGTGCATCGCATGAGCTAACCAAGAAATATTACGAGAGCCAAGGCAAATGGGATATTTTTAACGAAAATTACCTTAAAGAAGCGTCTAAAACAAAGCCGTTTCAAACCCTAAAAACCCCCGGTGTAAATACCATTGCGGTCATCTTTCACGTAGTCCATAACCCGAATAATCCTGCAGAAAATGTATCGAATGCACTTATTATGCAAGTATTCAATGATATCCAAGAGGATTTTCAATTAATGAACCAAGATGCAGTGAATGCACGAACGAATTTAGGATTTGTTCCTGCTGACGTGAACATTAATTTTTGTTTGGCGACAAAAACCCCAGCTGGAGTTCCCTTAGCGGAACAAGGCGTTGTGAGGGTATCAACTACTGAAGACTATTACAACCACAATGGCGGCGAGGAAAATAAAATGAAAGCCTCGGCTACAGGAGGTTCTCAAATTTGGGATCGTAACAAATACCTCAATGTGTGGATTTGCGATATTTCTAATGGGGCTAATTCAGGAACTGCCGGATATGCCTATCGACCTACCAACACTATGTTGCCCGGAGCGTCTATCGATGGAATTGTACTCGATTACAACCTCGGTATGAATAACGATAATGTACTTACCCATGAAATTGGACATTATCTTGGATTAGATCATACATGGGGTGGTTCAGGAAGTTGTACCCTGGATGACGGATTTAATGATACCCCAAATACGGCGGGACCATCTTTTAATTTTTCTGGATCTTGTTCGGGTAACCAAATGACATGTGGGAATACCCAAACCCAATACGAGAATTATATGGACTACAGCAACTGTACGGTTATGTTTTCCCAAGCACAGGCAAATTATATGCTCAATACGCTAACTGGGGCAAGGTCCTCGCTGTTGCTCTCTCCCGGGTGCGATCCAGCCGATGTGCCGCCTGTGGCAGATTTTACTGCTGACCTTTCGAGTCCGATTATCGTTCCCGTAGGGGCGGCCGTTAATTTCTTTGATGCTTCGACCAACGTTCCTACCTCGTGGAATTGGAATTTTGGAGGTGGGGCGGCGAATTCGACCGTTCAAAATCCAAGCGTTGTCTTTAATACCATAGGCACCTACACGGTTTCATTGACAGCTACAAACGCCTTTGGTAGCGATTCCGAGGTGAAATCAGGTTTTGTACAAGTGGTGGGTGCAGCCCCAGGAATACAGTGCGATACCTTGAGAAATTATCAGCCAGCTCCCGTGGAGGATTATGCTTATTACAATTGGTCAACCGGGTGGGGTTGGCTCCCTGGAACAGGAAGGTTTAATGCAACCAACACGACGCTTATCCATCAAGTAGCGGATCGTTACACGGCTCCGGCTTCGACCCAAGTAAGACGTTTAAGAATACCGATTATGAAAGCGGTAAACTCGAGTGGAAGTGGTTTGGTTAAAATTCGAGTTCACCAAGACAATGCGGGTAATCCAGGAACCATCCTCGTCACCGATACCCTATTGATTGCAGATATGGATGCGGGATTCTATAACGAATTTGATTTTACTAATCCGCCAACCGTTACAGGTAATTTCTGGGTTAGTTTCGAATTTAACTACGGTTCCCCTCAGGACTCTGTTGCCTTTCTGTGCGTGGATATTAATTACCGAAATGGAACTACCGCCAATGGTCCAAGTACCTTGAAATGTTATTACGGAGGCAATACCAATACGACAGGAACTTGGCATCCCGTTACCGATATTAATCCCGTGATTATGACAAGTCTTTGGATGGATGTCCTTACGTCAAATGGTCCTAATCCTACTGCCAATTTTACTTTCTCGGAGTCTGCTATTTGTACGGGTGGTCAAATTACAGTTAATGGCGCCAGTTCGACAAATACGAATTCCTACCTCTGGTATGTTACCGATGACCCATTTACTACCATCATAAGTACCCATTCAACTCCGGCCACCACGCTTACCTTTAATCAGGTAGCCAATCGAAGGATTTATTTGTTTGCGGATGGATCCTGTAAAACGACAGGTATTTATTTACCCATTACCGTTAGTGCTAAACCGGCAGCAACTTGCACCAAAACGAATACGACTTGTGGTCAAAACAACGGAACCATAGTTTTCACGAATCCAACTGGCGGTACTGCTCCCCCTACTTATGAGTACAGTTTAGATGGTGTCAATTATCAAGTTTCACCAAGCTTTGCAAACCTACCCGCAGGAAATTATGTGGCTCGGATTCGAACCGCGGGTAGCGCCTGTGTCCAAAGTTATTCAAGGACGGTTTCGCCTTCCAATGAATTGGTAGCGACAGTAACTCCAGGTACAACGCTTTGTGCGGGCGAGTCTGCAACCCTTACGGCAGGCGGTGGAACTACTTACACGTGGTACGATGGTCCTGCGGTTATAGGAAATACGGCGAGCATTACGGTAAGCCCAGCAGCGACAGCGCAATACGATTGCGTAATTTCTGATGGTACGTGTGAAACGGTAGTTTCGGCCAACATTATCGTAAATCAATGCGGTGTTGGAATTCATGAATCATTAATCAATGCAGCGATTTATCCCAATCCTATGAATGCAACCTTGACCATTGATCTTGCAAATGCTTTTCATTATTCGTTGATTGATGCGCGGGGCAGATTGGTTGTTGCAGGCAATGGAATGGGTAAAACCGTCTTGAATACACAAAACCTAAGTGCGGGAGTGTATGCACTCAATCTTTATGTTAATGGTCAGAAAGCGGTATTTAAAATAATAAAAGAGTAATAGCTTACTAGTATTCTTTATAGTTTTCTTCCCACAAACGCCGCGCTTCTTCCCATGAAGGAACCGCATCGTTTTCATAATGATACGTGCTGCCAGTAGCAATTTTTCGAAAGGATTTAAAGGCTTTTAAATGAGGGCCTGATCCGACGAAAGCCCGAAGGGTTTCCATGTTTTCCCAAGCCGTTAAGGTATGTTGAATGCCCTGTATTTGCTTGACTTCACAGAACAGATTCCCTTTGGCTTTTTTAGCTTGACTAAAAGAGGGGATGGCTCTGTACCAAAATGGAAGGGTATGCCAGAACGATTTAGGTTTTAGACCTGTAATGGAAATTATCATGGGTAAAAATAGAAAAAATAGAGCATTAAATATAAATATCGTAATATTGCGATATAATATTAACCATGGGGATTACAAAAATTGAATCTTATTCGTCGGATGTGCTTTCTCTTTCGGAAGTATTTAAAGCCTTGGGACATCCGGCACGTTTGTCTATTGTATCGTATCTGCTAAAAAAAGGAACTTGTATTTGTGGAGATATCGTTGACGAACTTCCATTGGCGCAAGCCAGTATTTCGAGGCATTTACAAGCATTAAAAACAGCAGGTGTAATAAAAGGTGAAATTTCCGGTACCTCTGTGTGTTATTGTTTGTCGAATGAACACCTTGAAACGATACTTACTTTGATTCATTCCATTAAATTATCCATTCCAAAAACCTGTTGCGATGAAACTGTCTGAATTTAAATCAAGTTTAAGCGAAGTAACTCAACTTAAACTCGTGTTACCCAACGGAACCTCTGTTCCTGACCATTTCCATGTCACTGAATTGGCACTTATTAGTAAAAACTTCACAGATTGTGGGGGAGTAGCACGCGTCGAACGAAAAGTCACCTTTCAGCTTTGGGTGGCAAATGATTTTGACCACCGACTAACTTCATTTAAGTGGTTGGGAATTATTAAAAAGGGGGAGTTAGATTACGGTCTGACCGATGAACCGGTTGAAATTGAATATCAAGGCCAAACCATTGAGCGTTATGGAATTTCATTTTCTGAGGGCGTCTTCCACTTAACTCCTTTGTACACTGAGTGTTTGGCTCCGGATCATTGTGGTATTCCTGCAGAGCAGGTACCAAAAACAAGTTGTTGTTCCCCCAGTACCGGATGTTGTTAAACGAACAAAGATGAAAACTCGCCTCAAATTTTTAGATCGCTTCTTAACCCTTTGGATTTTTTTAGCCATGGGAGTAGGGGTGTTACTTGGAAATATTTTACCTGATGTAGAAGGGTTATTGTCGAATGTTGCTATCGGAACTACGAATGTTCCACTGGCCATAGGACTCATCCTCATGATGTATCCTCCTTTAACCAAGGTGGATTTTGGGAAAGTTCCAGCAACGTTGAGTGATAAACGCTTGTTATTTTCATCCCTGTTTATCACATGGATTGTGGGACCCTTTTTAATGTTTTTGTTAGCGATTACCTTTCTACCAAATGATCCTGAATATTTAACAGGGCTTATTGTTATTGGTCTGGCGCCATGCATTGCCATGGTGATTGTTTGGAACGACCTCGCTGGAGGTAACCGGGAGTTGGTAGCTGGTTTAGTGGGAATTAACAGCCTATTGCAGGTGCTTTTCTTCAGTTTTTATGCGTACTTCTATCTAGAGATTATGCTTCCTATGTTTGGTTTTGATGCCATAAGTATTGATATCAGCATGCTTGAAATTGCGAAAACAGTAGGGATATATTTAGGAATTCCTTTTGCAGCAGCGATGCTGAGTAGGGCGCTGTTAATCCCAAAATTCGGACAAGATTGGTTTCAATATAAGTTTCTACCAAAAATTTCTCCGATTACGTTGATCGCCTTACTCTTTACTATTGTAGTTATGTTTAGTTTGAAAGGAAAACTCATCGCTACCTTACCGTTTGATGTACTTCGGGTAGCCCTTCCGCTGGTGATCTTCTTTTTGGTCATGTTCTTTCTCATGTTTTTTGTGGCCAAGGTCTTGGGTTCTTCCTATAAAGACACTGCGACCGTAGCGTTTACCGCAGCTGGAAATAATTTCGAATTGGCTATTGCCGTTTCCATCGGTGTGTTTGGTCTTAATTCAGGACAGGCCTTTGCCGGGGTAATTGGACCTTTGGTAGAAGTTCCTGCCTTAATCCTCCTTGTTAAAGCTAGTTTAGCATTAAAGAATAAATTTAGTAAGTCATGAATATTTTAGTTTTATGTACTGGAAACAGCTGTAGAAGTCAGTTGGCCGAGGGATATCTTCGTCATTTTCACGGGACAGTGGCAAGTATTTATAGCGCGGGTATTGAAACGCATGGTGTTAATCCGCGCGCGATTACGGTTATGGCCGAAGATGGAATTGACATTTCCATTCATACCTCCAATCACGTGGATGAATATTTGCACATTCCCTTTGATTTAGTATTGACCGTTTGCGACCACGCAAGCGAGCAATGTCCGATTTTTCCTGGAGCAGTGAAGCGCATCCATCACAATTTCCCAGATCCGGCGAAAGCAAGGGGTACCGAAGAAGAAATTATGTCGATGTTCAGACAGGTAAGAGATGAAGTAAAAGACTACATTAAGGATTTGCCCCTCAGCTCTTTATAATCGTATTATATTTTCTACAGTTGAATGGATTGATTAAATTAGCAAAAGCTAATTTATTTTATCCTAATCGAATAACAACACTAATACCATTGATATGAATAAGAGAAATATACTTTTAATTATTTCTGGGGTAACAATTTTTGTGGGAATAGGGGCTTGGTATTTATTTTTTAAAAAATCAAATTTACCAAAGTACATTCCATTGGATTCTATGATGGTATTAAAGATAGATCCTTCTTCGTTGGCATCTAAACTGGATAAAAAAGCACTTCAATCCATGAGTTTTTACAAAAAGCTTTCTCAAAAAATGGACGATGAGGGAATTAAAGTAGACCAATTACTAGAAAACCCTGAGGAAACAGGGATGTTATTGAGTGACAATATTTACTGTTTTAGTGACATGAAAGGTAAAAAGCCATGCATTGGAATTGTATTCGCTGTTGCTGATAAAAACAAGTTGAAGGGATTTTTAAACAATTTGACCCGAAATTCATCCGTGAAATTCAAAGAATCAAATGGTAACTTTATGTTTGTGGAGTCAGAAAGAAATGACGATTATCCCTCATCAAATACTGCAATTGTATGGAACGATGACGCTTGTATTGTATATAATTCCAATGAGGAGAGTGACATTGAAGCAACGAATTTGCTCAAGCTTTCCAAAGAAGCCTCTATTTTGTCGTCTGATGCATTTTCCTCGTCTGAAGATAAAGCTGGAGACATTAGCATGTATTTAAATTTTAAAAGTTTTAAAAGGTTAACGAGCCTAATTGGAAAGGAGCTTGATGAATCTAACGAGGATAAATTAATTTTTGAAAAGGTTAAGGATAATTTAGAAAATACAGATGGCGCTAGTTTGGTAATCAATTTGAATCAAGATAACATAGATATGGAAATTTTTCAATTCTTGAATCAAGGTGGAAATACCAGTAATTTATCGATCCTGAGTGAATCCGGTATTCAAGAAAAGTATGTTGATTTTATATCCACTAATGGTGACGTTTTATTTGGAATGTCGGCTGTTTTAAATATGGAAAATGTATTTAAATTAATCAATACCATCCCGGGATATGACAAAGTAAAAGATGAAATCGAAGAGGAATTTGGATTAACGGAAAGCGAAATGAAAGATCTTTTTGATGGTACATTAACCTTCGCAATCAATGAGATCAAAACGAAGCAAAAGGGTACTTACGATTCTGATCTAAAGGGTTCCTATAACGGATACGAAAATTCGAATGACCAAGGAAATTACGAATCCAATAGGTTGAAACGGTATACCCCAATTCCTATTTTTTCGATTCAGATTGGGTTAAATAATCCGTCGGCATACCAAAAAATACTGCGTAAATTGAAGCGTGAGACGGAGGATAATTTGATCTTTGATGATAATTTGGTTATTATTCCATTCGAAGAGCAGATAGGAAAAATTTGTCTCGTTCAATTAAAAGATAGACTTATTATCACCAACGACGAGTCTTCCGCTAAAATCCTTAAAAATAATGGAAAATGGAGTGCCTCCATCAATCAAGAATGTAAAACATTGTTTACAGAAAATCCTATTTCCATGTATTTAAATCTAGATTATAAAAAGTACATCAATAGTGAAACCGAAAAGGTACTTGATGATAGCCCATCCACGAAACGAGAATTAGAGAATTTTAAGAAAATAATGGAGAATTTTAAAACTCTCGAAATGAGTGGAAATAACCTTTCCGCTAAAATTAAACTAAACTTCACTCAATCGAACACCCACGTTTTAATGAGAATTTTTGGGTTTATGAACGATTTATACACTGAATTAGAAAAAAATAAGAATAAGGATTTTGATGCATCTTAAAAATTCTTAGAGCGTTTAGTTTTTTGAAAGGTAATTGAAGGTTGCCGATCTGTAAAATGTAAAGACGATTCTAAAAACTTGAATATAATCCGTTATTGCAAGGTTTAAAATCCTTTAACGATATGCATTATTTAGTATGCCTAATGAAATATCGTATAGACTCATTAAGACCATTCATGCAAATAATATCTTTCGATTGAACGAAGCACCCTTTTATTTCTTTATGTCAAATCGATCAAGGTTCATTACTTTATCCCATGCGCTGATGAAGTCTTTTACAAATTTCTCTTTCGCGTCAGCACTGGCATAAACTTCTGCAATGGCGCGCAATTCAGAATGTGATCCAAAAATTAAATCAGCTCGGGTCGCGGTCCATTTCACTCTTCCCGTTTTTCGGTCTCTACCTTCAAAAACCTCTTGCATATCATCAATGGCTTTCCATGAAGTACTCATGTCTAACAGATTCACGAAGAAGTCGTTATTTAAGGTGCCCACATTATTAGTAAATACACCATGTCGAGAATGGTTATAATTTCCGTCCAATACACGCAATCCACCAACCAAAACCGTCATTTCTGGCGCTGTCAAGGTTAAAAGTTGAGCCTTGTCAACTAAAAGTTCTTCGGTTGAAAACGTATACTTTCCTTTACTATAGTTTCTAAATCCATCCGCCATGGGTTCAAGATAAGCGAAGGAATTCACATCGGTTTGTGCTTGCGTGGCATCCATTCGTCCAGGAGTAAATGGAACAGCATAGGTAAGACCTGCATTTTTAATTGCTTGCTCAACCCCGGTATTTCCTGCTAATACGATTAGGTCTGCCATCGAGATTTTACGCGTTCCTGATGTTTTGTGGAAATCCGCTTGTACTTTCGTTAATGCCGCAAGGACTTTGTCCAATTGGGCAGGATTGTTGGCTTCCCAATGGCGTTGTGGTTCGAGTATGATTCGAGCGCCGTTTGCGCCACCACGACTGTCTGAACCTCTAAAGGTTGAAGCAGATGCCCACGCCGTACTCACCATTTCACCAATGGTTAAACCCGATGCCAAAATTAGTTTTTTCAAGGCCGTTACATCAGC
Organism: uncultured Flavobacteriales bacterium; assembly: GCA_903823565.1. Lineage (GTDB taxonomy): Bacteria > Bacteroidota > Bacteroidia > Flavobacteriales_D > Crocinitomicaceae > UBA952. The sequence continues at coordinate 12,544 of CAIJTF010000090.1, read as the reverse complement.
TGCACTTACCAAGGGATGATTCACAGCCGGGATTGGATCTTGCCAGATTAGTGTTTCCTTTGGAACTTCCGGTCCTAGGTATTTTACTTTTGGTCCCATGTCGCGATGGGTGAGTTTAAACCAAGCTTTGGCGAAGGCCAATTGAAATTCTTCAGGATGTTCATGGAATCTTTTTGATATTTCATGGTATGCTGGATCAAAACGCATTGAAAGATCCGTGGTAAGCATGGTTGGCTTAAGGCGTTTGCTTGAATCGAACGCATGCGGTAAAATTTCAGGGGCATCCTTAGCCACCCACTGGTGTGCACCAGCCGGACTTTTTGTAAGTTCCCACTCATACCCGAACAACATGTCAAAATAACCAGAGCCCCATTGGGTTGGGGTAGGAGTCCAAGTAACTTCTAGTCCTGATGTAATGGCATCCGCGCCTTTTCCTGATTTGTAGGTACTATTCCATCCGAAACCTTGCATTTCAATCGGTGCTGCTTCAGGTTCCTTACCCACATGACTCGCTGGACCCGCCCCGTGTGTTTTACCAAAGGTATGACCACCAGCGATCAAGGCTACGGTTTCTTCGTCGTTCATTCCCATTCGGCCAAAGGTCTCACGGATATCTTTTGCAGCGAGAACAGGGTCAGGATTTCCATTAGGTCCTTCCGGGTTGACATAGATTAATCCCATCTGTACTGCAGCAAGTGGATTCTCTAATTTCCTACCTTCACTGTAGCGTTGGTCGTCTAGCATTTTTTTCTCTGGACCCCAATAAATGTTACTTTCTGCTTCCCAAACATCCGCTCTTCCACCTCCAAATCCATACGTTTTGAATCCCATGCTTTCCAAAGCTACGTTGCCAGCCAATACCATAAGGTCAGCCCAGGATATTTTGTTTCCGTATTTTTGTTTGATGGGCCACAGTAAACGGCGCGCTTTGTCTAGGTTTCCATTGTCAGGCCAACTGTTTAAAGGGGCAAACCGTTGTTGTACCTCGGTTGCGCCTCCACGACCATCCGCAGTCCGATAGGTTCCTGCACTGTGCCACGCCATACGAATGAAAAAAGGACCATAGTTTCCATAATCTGCCGGCCACCAATCCTGAGATTGGGAAAGAACCGCTTTGATGTCATTTTTTAGGGCGATGTAATCCAAACTTTTAAACGCTTTCGTGTAGTCGAAGCTTGGGTCCATCGGGTCGGATAGGCTGGAATGTTGGCGTAAAACGCTTAAGTCTAACTGATTGGGCCACCATTCTCGGTTGGTTTGGAAGGAAGTAGGGCCGACTTTCATTGCGGGGTTTGTAGGGTTGCCTGATTCCCCCATGCTCGGTGGTTCCTGTAACGTAACGGTTGGCGAACTTGTTGGTTTAGAGTCATAATTAAACGGGCACTTTCCCTGACCAAAAACGAAACTTCCGAAAGCAAGAAAAAGAACGAATGTTGAATGTTTCATGTGAATTATTTTGAGTAAAGGTATACCTTACAGTAACAGAAAAGTTATTGAAAAGGTTTATAAGGATATTGAAATAGTCAATGACCCTTTTGGATAAAGGAGGATATTTGGTAGCGTTACGTACCTTCGGGATATCGCATTTCTATTTCACTAGTGCTATATACTGATTTTCTAGCCTCAGGAAATAATGCCCATTGGGTAAATGTTCAATCGGGATGGGAAGACCATCTCTCACGGTGCCTGTTTGAATAATCCTTCCTTCTTGGCTTACTAAAACGTAAGGTAACTCCTTGGACAACCCGGTTACGTTTATTTCATTCTTTACTGGATTTGGGAACAAACGCATGGTTTGAAATGGGTTGCTTGAAAGGTTCAGGGATAATTCAAGGTTGTAAAGGACCGCGACTTCATTCCCGTCTAGTATTCTATTGTAAACGTGTAAATCATCAATCCACCCCTTGTAAACGTAGAAATTTCCCAGGCTATGTGCACCAATTCTAAAATCCATTCCTGCGGTACTTAATCCTGTAATACCGTCATAAGCATTAAAATCCGTGAATATCAAGGTATTATCAACGTATAAGCGGTCGGATTGAGCATATTCATGAACAACGACCAAATGGTGCCATTCCCCCATGGTGATTGGAATTCCAACACCACGATGCGTTGAATTTTCAAGGTTAAGGATGTTTAAAAAGGAACCAGGAGCGCCCGTCAGGTTCATAGAATCACCTATAAAGCAAGCAAAACCACTCGATGGATTAATTTTCGCCAAAAGCATTCCCAATTGAATGGAATCGCATCGAAACCAAAGCGAATAACTAAAGTCATTTAGCCCGAATTCAAAAGACGGAGTAGATCCGATATTAACCGACTGGGTTCCATCGAAAAAAAGGGCTGAATTTAGCTGACCAGTTCGATCCGTTCCTGGCGAGGCTCCGTTGGTAATTGCATTGTTCGATCCAATATCGTCTATGACGTTTCCGCCATTAAAGGAATAACGCGAGATCAATCCGTTTAGCGGTTGTGAAAACACTAGGATTGGTAAACAAATTAGAGCGATGGTGAGTGACTTCAATAGCATTACAACAAATGATTCGAATAATTTTTAAAATTCCTTTACGCCCCGGCTGCACAAGGTGCAATTGGAAAGGGCTTTCCACGGACTGGTAGTAAATCCTCCCATGGTGCTTCCGAAATATTTGGACCAAGCAGTTCCGTTTCCAAGGGTAGAGGACCAATAATCACGGTTGTCGAATCCGCTCAAGGAAGCCTTGGAGCTATATATTAATTCAAGTTCAGTTTTTGTGGGTAAACGCCACCCTTCACCGCCTTCGCTATATGCTTCAACGAGCGCCTTAGAATCGTTCCAATTCTTGTGCATGGCAAACGTAACTTGATCAGCTTTTGCAACCACTAAGCCATGTTCTTTAGTTTCATCTACTTGAATCACAATACCTCCGAATGCTTCTTCTCCTATAGCATAGGTTTTCGTTTCATTCTTTTTACATGCTGTGGCTAATAAAATAATAGCGAATAAAGGAATTAGGTGTTTCAAGGTAAATAATTTACGTAAATATAAGCATCTACAGCATTATTTCACAAGTCTCTGGAATAAATTCAACAAACTTCACAAGACGGTGGCTCTTTAGATCATTAAATATAGCAAGTATATCCGATAGCTTATTCGAATTTACAGAAACCACAAAAGCAGAATCCAAACTGCCTCCTTCTAATCGTATTCCGGGTACATCTTTCATTACTTCATGAATATCTTGCTGTGCCGTACGTCGATTGAAATGCACGTTTAGCATATTGGAAATTATAAGCGCTGAGGTGTCTTTTTCTGTGATCAGTGTTGCATCATAACCAACACGTTTATACCCTAAGGCTTCTGCTTTTTTCAAATAACGAGTTACTTGAGCCACGGGAACACCGTAAAACGCGCACATTGATGTACTCCAAAATTCCATTGGGAAACCAACGTCATTGAACCGTTTTAATTCGGGTAAATTTGGATTCTCTACAAAAAATGTGAACACATTTTTACAGACATTAAGTTTACTTCTGAGTGTGTCGTAGCCGATGATGTGACGGTAAGTAAAGCTTTCATACTTCCGAATGTCTTCTTCATTTTCAGTTGAATATTCAATCCCTCTCGTTAGGTTTCGATTCCAATCGCTGTTAATACTATGGATGGGACGTTGGGCGCCTTCCAACATAAAGACGGTTAGCCAAGCCGCGCAAGAACAGAGCCGCGCAAAATTCCTCATAGCACGAATTTATCGAAAACTTGGCGTAAATCGAATAGCTTAGTTTGATTTTTTGGAATTCAATTTCTGGTTCTTTATTTTTATGGTCAAGTGGGGAAATGCTTACCTTATTATGGGATTTATTTAGCATGCGATCGATGTCTTGACGTATACTGGTGCTGTTTTCCGATTCACTAATAATCATAGCATTACCCGTCTCCTGACCTATGGCATTTAATAAGTAAAGTTCTACAGTTGAATGCAATTTTAAACGTAATGACCGTATCAACATTAATTTTCCTGAAGTATATTTTGGCGACCAAAAGCAACTAAAGATTGGATTTGAGAGCCTGTAAATCAGAGTCAAAATTTTTCATATACTCCTTCGCGAAGTCTACGTACGTATTGTTGTACCAGTCAGCAGTATATTTTACGGATCGATAATTTCCTTTCAAACGGGTAGAGGCTGATTGTATGATTTGCAATGAATTTAAAAATCGTTGCGTATTCAACGAATAGGCCCGTTTTAACGTATTTAATTTTAAAATTTGTTGATGAACTACTGGGTTGTAAAGTCGGGCATATTGTACGTAAGCCCCAATGAAAATATTGAATTCATAATAGGCAAAATGTGTCGCCATGGCAGATTTTAAAAACGTGATAGCCAATGTCGTGTCTTTATTTTTTAATGCATTATCGTATGCAATCAACGCTGCTGTGCACCCATTTTGATAGGCGGAATACTCATCCATAAGACCAACGATTCCATCAACATTGGCCTTAACTCCAGATTGTTTGGAAACATATGTTTTATAGCGGAATATTTTATTCTGTGCTTCCAAGCTTATTACCTTATCGATCAAATCAGATTTAAAAAAATTATTAGAAATTTGCCTTTCTTGTTCAGAAAGAACTAAATATATGGTTGGTTCAATTAGAAATCCGCTGTACGAATTCTTGTGATGGGTTGTTTCATGGATGATGGTTTCAAATTCAGTTATTATTTCCTCTCTGTTCTGTGGGTTAAAATAATTGGTTTGTTCAACTCCATTGACCGTTCTACTCCAATCATTTGGAGAAGAGTAACTTGATTGAATCAATGATACATACTCGGGTGCATATTGTTGACAAAAACTGATAACATATTCTTTCTCGGAAAGCGTTTGATAATTTTCTGATTTTTCAGCTAATGGTTCAATACGGATATAAACGGGAGCATTTAACTGATTTGATTCGGTAATTCTTTGCTCAAGAACTTGGGCATAAAAACCGTTGGCAATCAATAGCATAGAAACGAAAACTACTTTTGTATTCATCACAAAAAAATTTAGGTAGTCGTTTTTTCATATACTCAAATAAGGTTAAGAATGGTCTTGGTTACATTTTAATTTCGAATGAATGGCGAACGGAATAATAATTTAGGGCAAATGGAAAAATGATAATGCAATGAACCTGCTAAAGTCATCTTGTAATTAATAACTCGAAATGGTTTCAATAGCTCTCTACATACCTAGGCAGAAACCATTTACTTCAATGTACGAATTGGATGTTGTCGTTTCCTTCAGAGAAAATGCAAAAGATGCAATTAAAATGAATACTAATAGGGTATTTGATTTAATGGCAGTCTTACGGTATAAGTTTTTAAGGAATCCACCAAATATTTCCTTGTAAAAGGGCCAATGGACGCGAGTAATTGGCGGCATTTTCATTTTTTCGTATTCGTATGTTCCCCTCCAGTTTGTTACTTGAGAATACTAATTTCATGGTCCCAATCTCCTCCATGTCTTCGTTTAAAATTATCCAAGGGTAATCGCCTTCACCAATGGCATTAAAATATAGCTCAGTACCATCTGTAAATTCAACTTCTATGCTGGGGCGGTTTGCACCTGGTAGATTTGAATAATACAAAATGTAAGGAGAATCATCAACCGAACCTGCGTTTTCATCGATATATGTCCCTTCTCCAACGTACGAATGTGATTTTGTAAATGTTTTTTCGAGAGGTGTTGAAATCGATTTGGACAAATTAAGTTCTTTAGAAATATTATCCTCTTTCGGAGATGTTGAACTCCCTTTTGGTAATTTAATCAGAGGAGCAATTAGAACCATGGGCAGAAACAATAAAAGAAATTTCATAATTTAATTTTTTCAAAAATAAGGATTATCCCAAATCATTGGATAGAACCATTCTTTTCTCGCTTTTTTGTTGGACCCATGCAATCATACTCGTATACGATTTATACCAGTGCTTCATTCCATTGGCCTTTGCCTCTAGATGTAATGGATGCAATCCCCAAGCCTTGATGGAATCCATATCCTTCCAATAACTGATAAACATACCTCGTCCGTCATGCTTGAGGCTTTCATACCCGAGGTAGCCCGGATAAGTTTTTACCAATTCGAGCGTCTTTTCATCATATTCGGCGTAACCCTCAAGATCATCCGACAAGTAATAATTAAAAATGGAAGCAAAGAAAGGCGCTTCTGGCGGTGTGGGGGTATTCCAATGGATCATGCGATAAAAATATGAAAAGAAAATTAATCATTCTTATCGTTCATTTTTTGAGATAGGGTATGAGTAATTGCATGGCTTTTGGTCCGATTCCATGCCATGATGATAGTTTCTCAACGGTTAGTTGATTTAAATCTTCGAGCGAGAAAATACCGTGGTCACACAAGCATCTCAGCGCTGGACGTGCTAATCCTATGGATAAAAGTTGTTGATCCATAGATGCTATGTTACGATCGTAATCTTGTTTAAGTGTGCTGTCGGTATTCAGTGGGCAAGAACTCACTTCTTGGAATTAAATAGCAGGCTTCGTAGGTCAGGAAAACGATAGAATGCGACCAAAAACAAAACGGTTTGTACAATACACGGGGCGATGATGGATTCTCCATGTTCCAGGTGTGTAGCAATGGCTCCACCCATGTACGCAGCTAATAGGAGGGTGCCTAAGATACCAGTTCGTGGAATAATAAAAAGCAGTAAGCAAATTAATTCAATCACACCAATCATTAAATAGGTTCTAGCGTCAATGCCAAAAGTTCCTGCCATTTTTAAGGCTTCTTCATTAGCCATGAATTTACCAACGGCGCTTCCGAGAAATACGAGAGAGATTAGTCCTGTTAGGACCCAAGCAATGGTTTTATTAGTTTTCATCTGGTAAATTTATTTATTGGACGGGTAAAACTACTTAATTAAGTGTAATAATACTAGTTCAAATATCGAATAATCAAATGATTAATGTTCTTATTTCAATGACACATTTTCCCATAGTCTCTAGATTAATATTATATAGAACCATTAAGCACCTCGTTACAAGGAATCCTCTGTAAAGATTTCTACCAGCCTATAAAGAATTTATTGTTCATGCAAAGGTTAGAGTAGGCGTATTACCATTTTTCTACTCAATCTAATTCTGATAGTAACGGAAGTAGCTGCACTCAGATATTATATCCTTGTAAAATTCAGAATTTGAATATGATTTTTTCAAGGTCGCAAAATTCTTTTGAAATCCAGCTTGGTTAATTTCTGTCATAAAGTCATCAAAATAACGTCCATTCTCTGTATTGCCTCCAATACTTCCGTAGCGTTGTGTGAATAAATTTTGTTCGCAACGTGCCCCCATGAAATGAGCTTTTGCCTCTAATTCGCGGTTTTTCAGCCCAATGGCTAAGGCCTTATCAAGAAATTTTAAAGCGATTGAATTATCAACAAATCCGTTTGGTTCGAATGTGCATCTATAGTATGCAAGAAAACCCCACATATTACTGTAATAGGAAATGTTGTAGTAGGCGACACCTAAATGAAAGTAATCTAATGCCGAATTAGTCGCGTTAGCTTTCTCAAAATGGACGAGAAGTTGTTTTGCTAATTTGAGTTTTGTAAATGAATTTTCTTCCAGAATAGATTGAACATCTGTCCCTTCATTAAAACGAATATTTCGAGCACTCATTTCGAATGGATTTTTATACATATTTGATGCATTATTGAATGCTTCTGGGAGTTGTTCAAAGATTACTATTGCCTCTTTCAATCTATTTGGATTTCGCATCAATAAGGTTGCTTTCATTTCCAGAAGAACATATTTTATATCGTAGTATGCTTCCAAATTGAAATAAACATTTCCAACACCGTAATAACCTTCGTAATTGAAGTCATAGTTCTTTTTAAATTCAAAATAATACCTAGCTGCAAAATCCGTCAATTTTGTTTTTTCGGTCGTTTCAAAGGCCGCTAATAATTGATCAAGATACTCAATAGATAACTTTTTTCCTTCTTGTTCAACTTCATTCCATTTTGGAAAATCTCGTCTAAATAAATCATACTGAATTGTATTTCCATTGAATATTAGTTCTTTAAATGCATTTTTATTTTTCACTTTTGAATAGATCAATTTGAAAATATATTCATTAATGGTGTTATAATCCTCATAGCCTTTTCGATAATTTTCTACATAATAATCAGGTTGCACATCGGGATATTTTTTACTCGTAGTGATGGAAGAAATGGTTTCTTTGTTTTTGTTGATTTCGTAAAGTTTATGACCTAAAATATTTTCATCCATAACGGTTAATTCCTCTTTGGATGCTATGTAATTAAGAATTTCTAGTACGGTATGTTGGATTTTTAAATCCGCTGAGTTGGGAATGTGATTTTCCAATATGTTTTTGGAATTTGTGTAGTCGTTGTTTAAATAATATAAGTAAGCCAGGCTTAAGTGCCAGTATTTAGATGCGTCGTCTACAGCTATTATTTTATTATTAAGTTCTATAAGCTGTTTTAGGTAAATTAAAGCTTCTTTCGTTTCGTTCTTATTATCCTCAAAATACGGACTTGGATATTTAAGTAATATCCTCTCTAGCTTGTTGATTTCATAACTCATCAAGACTCGGGCATACTCGTGATTTCCTCCATTGTTAATAATGTACTCGATATCACCAAGAGACAGCACTTTGGTTTCAACCCCACGTATGAAATGAAGCGCCAATTTTTCATCCGTCGTGGAACAAATTTTCTTGACATCATCCATTTCTTTTTCAGAATTGATTTTTATACTCGAGTATGCGCTTACTCTTCTGCTAGGCGAGTTTACATATACTTTTGAGAAAAAGTAGTTTGCCTCTGCTTTTCTTCCCAATTTACTCAATGCACCAGCATAATGATCCATTGCCCAATAGCCAATAAATGAATTAGTATTTGAAAAATTATTTTCAAATATAGTAAGCACTTCTCGATAATTTTCCTCGTATCTATGTAATTTTATCAATTGAAATCCAATACGCTCCTTGATCATAGTGTGTTGATTGACAGCTAACATTTGATTAGCTTTATCGACCAATCGAGTATACTCAAGCGGATCTTTTTTAATTTCTTCTTCGCCATATCCCCATGGGTCGGCTTCATATCCTTTTAGGTGCTTTTCAACCGCTAAAGCAAGTTCTAGGTAATTGATAAAAAGCGTTTCTTTCATTGAAATATCCTTTTCTGAAATACGATTACTTCTCAAGTTTTTCGTCTCTTTTGCAAACGTAGTAAAAGACGTTTCACGGTAAATGATAGGGATTAAATCTGCTGATACGTATTTGTTTTCTAGAAATTCGGCCCATTCGGTAGCATTTTGTAATTGGATTGAATAAGAACCATACAAACTAGAGTTATAATTCCACAAATTATAACTTGAAAGTGCCTTACCATCGGAGAAAACTAAATCTCGATCAAACAACATGTTGTAATACATATAATTGCCCCCACAGTTTTTTCCATATTTTGGAATCAAAAGACTAACGGATACGAGCAATAAGGTCAGAAAAGAAATTTTTTTCATAGTTTTTGATTGAATTGGAACTTAAATGATAAAAAATAACCTCATTGAAATGATGGGGTGAATTTTTTAAAATATCCGCGCAACGCTGTAAGGTTTCAGGCTTCGATTCTTCAATACGTAATATATCATCCTTACAAAAATAGGTGTTATTGTAGTAAAAATTGGAATCAGCCTGAAACTGATTTTCATTTAACCTTCTAAATGCTACCGATTTAATGGACTCTTTATCGATGTCATTTACAATGATTGATAGTTTTCCCATTCTAAATACCAAACCCCAATGGTAAGTGGGAAGCGCAAGATCCAATGGTAAGGGATATGCCTCGGTTTGATCAATGTAATTTTTAAGGGTTTTTTCTGAAATAATTGAGTTTATGGTTTTATCATCCTTAATTTCATTCATGTTATAACACATCAAAACAGCTTTTGAAACAGGGGGGATACCTGTTTTTTTTGGATATTTGAATTGGTGTAATCGTATGGTGGAGGTTATGGTTTGTTTATTTGCAGCAAGATTTTTTAAACGGATCAAAAAATTGAAATAAGCTTGACGCGTAGCATCAGTCCAATCACAATCTAACTGAATCTCATTAATTTCAAGGGAATTTACGCGGGCAATTTTTGTGATTAACTCCAATACTTTTTTAGGCAGAATATCATTCTTGGAGTTCTTAAACACTTGGTTTTCAATAAAAACACAGGGGATTACTTTGAGGGCCTCTGGCTTTTCCTTAATTTCTAATTTTGAAACTGGAATGGCTGATTCTGTCTGCGTATCCCAAATGACATCAAAGAATTTAACATAAAGTTTTTTTACGTGATTAGATTTAACTAACAATTGTTGATCTGCATTCAATGAAAAGTCCTGCTTCCAATAGTAAAAGGATATTTCATGTTTTGGATCCGAGGAGCAGGACCCGAGGAAGGCGCAAAATATTAAAATAACAATACATCGAAGCAGCATAAATTAATTTAACGAATCGTTATTTTTTAGTTTTCTACATGCGAAATTAGTAATTTGGGAGCAGGTTCTCCAACCATTTATACGTATTAACCACTCTTGAAATTCTTTTTTATGGATAGATTTTTTTACCTTCTCGTAACAATTGCGCTTATTCCGATTGCTAATGCACAAAAATTACAATTTTTCAACATAAAATCAAAAAGCCTAAACTTTGCTCAAAAATTAGGCGTACCCTCAGATAGTAGTGTTCACGAACTTGGATCCTTTAGAATAAGTAATCAAATTACTCTGAAGCAATATAAACAATACCTAAACAGCATTAAAAAAGACTCCCTCTACAGCTTTTACTTAAGTCAATTGCCTAAAATTGATAACCAGGAAAAACTTACCGCAAAATATTTAAGTTCTAATGAGTTTGATAGTCAACCTGTTATTGGAGTATCCATGGATAACGCTTGTAATTTTGCTCGTTGGTATACGGCGATTCAAAAAAATAATAAGTTTAAGTATCGTCTACCAATCTTAGTAGAGTGGATTAGTATGAACGAGGAAAAAAAGACTTTTTCTGACGATTTTCTTTTGGATTGGACCTTAAATTCATACGATGAGTCATCATTGCTTTTTTACAAAAAAGGTGAATTTCCATTGGGTTATTTTTATCAACATAAAAATACCGATGCCAAAATAAAGAAAAGAAAATGTGTGATTGGTAAATCCTTTAGGGTTTCATTGGCTGATCCAGTTAAAATAGCTTCTCAGTTTCCATGCTATGCTGATGAAGGGTATGCCGATGTTGGTTTTCGATTGGTTGAGGTTGGTGTTGGTGTCAGGGATTCAACGTTTAGTCAAAATAATATCGTAAAGCGCAAAATTCAGGATGATATTTTGCTATCAACACCCCTTTCCTCCAATAAATCCCTTACGGTTTCCTATGGAAATTTAGTCTATAATGAAGTTGAGTTGAATGGAAAAATCATTGAATATTATACCAGAAATGGACTGCTAGAAGGGCCTTTTAATGTTTTTACTAGGGTAAACAATCAGAAGATTCAAGTGGTTAAAGGTGAAATGAGAAATAATTGTAGAATTGGTTATTGGACAATTTTTGATGAAAAAGACCCCAATTCAATTCTGGTTAAAAGATTGTACCATGGTTATTTGGATTTCGAACAGGTAATCCCTAAAACGTCTTCGAATGACTTAATTACCTTTGTTCAAAAGGAATTAAATCCATCGCCAGGGCTCGACAAGGATGGTTGTAGAATTTATACTCTAGTACAGCAAAGGGATTTTATTTTTAGTAGTCGCCAGTACAGAGAATTACTTTTTGATCAAAACAATCTTCCTGCTTCAAGAATGGTTGAAGCCATTAAAAGTGCATTGTCAAAAAAGGACGTTATAAGTTACGATAATTCCCAATTTTCAAAGGTATCAGAGGAGGATCGATTAAATTCGTTTAACGGAGAGATCATTGGGTTTCGAATCAAGGAAGATTTTTTCTTCGATAAAAACCGTAAACTATCAGAAACAAGAATCCTTGGTTTAGCTCCTATATATAGGGATTCTGTTGAAAATGTTGTGAAAGAAATCTGTTGGTTTTACTTTCCACAATTAAGAAAACATTTCGTTACGATAAACAGTTTGGAGTCGGGTTCAAATCTGGACAATTTATTTCTTGATAGGAAGTTTTTTGCGAGTGTTTATTCAACAGGTCAAGAGAAATTAAATAAAAACGAAAAAGAACTGGCTTACACCGATATAAAGTTGCTGCTATTCGAGCATGAAATATGGCTGTATCTTGAAGGCCTACGAAAAGACGATATATATGAGCGTTAAGAGTATTTTATGGATTTGATAGGCCGTATTTTAAGGGTGAGGTGTTTGGACGTCTTTATTCCATTCACCTGTATGCACTAGTTCTAAAAGCTCCAAATAATGGGAGGAGGTCAATCAATTCAAGAAGTAAATGCATTAGCCTTCGAATGGCAGGTGGAATACAATAAAAATCATCCTCATAAATCTTTGAACGGTCAGAGTCCTTGGTTATTCACAGG
>CAIJTF010000089.1 GCA_903823565.1 uncultured Flavobacteriales bacterium | reverse complement strand
TTATTCCTTCCTCTTTCATTTGATCATACCAGTGTGATTCCAGCCTTGACATCCGCAACAACAATAACAGTAACCCTAATAATCCTCCAATTATATATGCGAGTTGCCAATTGGCGAAATGAAAATCGGTATGGGTCGCAATCCAGTGTCCCAAACCTTCGCTTTTTGCCCCCACTAGCGTGGCAAAAACAGCACCCAAAGCACCAAAGCAAACAATAATCATCGTACCATAACCCCGCTTCCCTCTTGGCATCAATTCAGAGACTAAGGTGATGCCCGCTCCTAATTCCCCCGCTAAGCCAATCCCGGCAATTATTCGAATTACACTGTAGGTTGTAATGTCCGTTACGAAGGCATTTGCAATATTCGCAACCGAATATAAAAGGATGGATCCAAAGAGAACCTGAATACGCCCTTTTTTATCGCCTAATATTCCCCACAAAAGCCCTCCGATGAACATGCCGATCATTTGAAAGTTAAAAAGCATTTTTCCCAGAGCGGCTCGTTCTTTGTCACTTACATGAGGTAGAATCGATTGTAAACTTTCTGCTTTAACAACGCCAAATAGCACCAGATCATAAATGTCCACAAAATAACCCAGGGCAGCGATAATGACCAAGGTGAGCGATTTTTTATCAAAGGTTTTTTCTTTTTGAATCATTTTCGAAAAATACACATATTTTAGTTCAAATCGCTACCTTAACCAACCATATTATTACCTTCAACTATGAAGAACGTGGAGACGAATGAGTCCTTTAATGATAATTCGAAGGGTAGCGAAAGCACGCCTAATTTATGGTATCGCTTGCTTTATGTTCAAGTTATCATCGCCATAGTCCTTGGCGTTGTTGTAGGGCACTTCTGGCCTTCTAGTGCCAGCGTTTTAAAGGGGTTTGGAGACGGTTTCATTGCTTTGGTTAAAATGATGATCGCCCCGGTAATTTTCATATCGGTTACCACGGCTATTGCTCAAATGACAAATCTGCGTAAAATGGGACGCCTGACCCTTAAAACGTTCGGTTATTTTCTTTTTTTCTCCTCTGTAGCTTTATTGTTAGGGATGTTGGTTGGTAATTGGATTAAACCGGGGGAGGGGCTGGCGATTACCCCAACCCCAACCGATCTTAACCAAATTAAATCGTACCTCGAGCCAGGCGTTGGTAGTGACGTTTCTTCCTTTATCATGCATATCATTCCCAATACCTTTCTATCCTCGCTAACCGGTTCAAGCTTGTTACAAGTCCTACTGGTAGCTACGTTGTTTGGATTTGCATTGTGTTTTACACGCGACAAAAGCATGCCGGTAATTCTCTTTTTAGAGAGCCTATCCCATCCGATTTTTAAATTGGTGGAAATGCTGATGAAACTAGCTCCGATTGGAGCTTTTGGTGCAATGGCTTTTACGGTAGGAAAATTTGGTTTGGTGGTACTTTGGAATTTAATTGGGTTGGTACTGACGTTCTACTTAATCTCCATAGCCTTTATTGTTCTCATTTTAGGTCTGGTTTGTTGGTATAATCAATTGAGCATTTTTAAGTTAATAAGGTATTTGAAGGATGAATTATTCCTCGTTTTAGCTACCAGCTCGTCGGAATCTGCTCTGCCAACGCTCATGATGAAATTGGAGCGCTTGGGTTGCTCAAAACCTGTTGTAGGTTTGGTTATTCCTACGGGGTATAGTTTTAACTTAGATGGTACGAACATCTATCTTACGCTTGCTACGTTGTTTATCGCTCAAGCTTGTAATTTCCCACTCTCCTTGGAGCAACAAGGTTTAATTTTCTTTGTTGCGATGCTGAGTTCAAAAGGAGCGGCCGGAGTTTCGGGCTCGGGTTTTATCACCCTCGCGGCGACATTAACGATTGTCCCCAGTTTTCCAATCTATGGCATGGCGCTCCTTTTAGGGATTGATAAGTTTATGTCCGAGTGCCGTGCGATGACAAATTTTATGGGGAATGCAGTTGCTACCCTAGTTGTTTCCCACTGGGATGACCAGCTGGATCGAGAGGCTTATGATCGTACTATTAATGGTAGCCTTGAATGCTAGTTTCTTTTAATTTTTGGTATTTTCGTAGAAAAATAGCGCATGATAAAAAATTTATCGGAAGGTCATTCCATCCTCGGAAATTACATAGCAGAATTAAGGGATGTTGAAATTCAAAAAGACCCCATGCGATTTCGGTTGAATATGGAGCGTATTGCTGAGGTAATCGGCTATGAAATTTCTAAAACGATGAAGTTTATACGCCATCAAACGACGACTCCTTTAGGAATCGCGGACGATTCAGTACTGGCTGAACAGCCTGTATTAATTACCATTTTAAGGGCGGGATTGGCGATGCACACGGGATTGCTTCGTTGCTTTGATCGAGCGGAAAGCGCCTATGTTTCTGCGTATCGAAAACACCATACCCCTGAAGATTTCGACATTCATGTCGAATACCTTGCGGCTCCAAACCTGGATAATCGGATATGGATTATTTCTGATCCTATGCTTGCGACGGGTAATTCCATGAATGCTGTCTACGATGCCCTGAAGAAATTTGGTACGCCCAAAAAAATATATGTAGCTTCTGTATTGGCTACAAATGAAGCCTTGGAAAGGGTATCAAAGCACTTTCCAACCAATACAGAAATATGGGTGTCCGTTGTCGATAAGGAATTAACGGCTCAATCTTACATTGTCCCTGGTTTGGGCGATGCCGGAGATTTAGCGTTTGGTGAAAAATGCTGACCTAGATGCTTTGGGCAAAATATATAACGTTTTTTGGGTTATCCATGGTTAAATTTTTATTTACCCCTTTTGGAGGGCCTGCTGCTAATCTAGGTTTTTGGGAGACATATTTTTCGTGTATTGCAGGCGCGATGATCAGTGCTGCCCTTTTTTATTACTCTAGCGGGTATTTCATAAAAAGAGCGGCAGACAAAAAAAGGAGAAATTTGGAGAATGCTTTGCGCAAGGGTGACCCCATTCCAAATACACCGAAATTCACGAAAAGCAATAAGTTCATTATTCGTATAAAACATCGTTTTGGGATGTTTGGCATCGCGTTTTTTGCTCCCTTATTATTAAGTATCCCTGTGGGATCGGTAATAGCAGCCAAATTTTATGGAAGCGAAAAAACCGCTTTTTTAATGGTTGTTTTAGGCATTGTAATCAATGGTTTGTGTACAACGGCTTTAGCTTTTGCCTTGTACGGATGAAAAATCCTTTCCATGTTTGATAAGCATATTTTTTTTGATTTAGATCGAACATTGTGGGATTTTGATCGGAACTCAGAACAAGCCCTGTTGGAGCTTTTCAATGCCCATGCTGTATCCTTCAATGATACTACTTTTGATAATTTCCATAAGCACTACAAACGCGTTAATCAAGACTTATGGCATCGCTATTCCATCGGGAAAATGGATAAAGAGCGTTTGCGATACGAAAGGTTCAGGAAATCTTTTCAGCGGATTGGTCTAATCAACGAGGAATTAGTAACCTTATTCGGTGATGGGTATGTATCCCTTTCACCCAAAAAAACCAACCTAATCCCACACACGCATGAGGTATTAGATGAGTTAGTAGGCCATGGTTTCTCCCTTCATGTGATCACGAATGGTTTTTCCGAAATTCAAGAGATTAAATTAGAAAATTGTGGCATTCGTTCCTATTTTAAAGAAGTAATCTGCAGCGAGGCGATAGGGGTAAATAAGCCGAACCCTCGAATTTTTAAGCATGCTTTGGATTGCGCAAAAGCAAGCGCAACGAACGCAATAATGGTCGGAGATGATTATCGGACGGATATTATCGGTGCAATTCGCTCTGGAATGCAGGCCGTATGGTATAATCCATCGCCAAAGCCTCAAAAATCAAAGGTGGAAAATCAAATTAATTGCCTGCGAGAATTGCCTTGGTTAGCCTTGAAATTGCTCCGATCATAATCGGTCCTTTTCTTGCCTCACCTTTTCGAAAAGGGCAATTCCTGTCGCAACACCCACATTGAGGGATCCCGTTTCTCCTGCCATTGGAATTTGTACCCTTAAATCGGCAAGATTAATTAAGTCTTGGGTTATCCCGTCTTCTTCAGATCCCATAATAAATACAACTGGACCCCGTAAATTGGCTCCGTCGATAGCTACCTTGGTCTTTTCCGTCACGGCCACTAAACGAATACCAAGCTGTTGCAAATGGAAGAGGCTATTTTTAAAATGGTCAGTTTTGCAAACAACCAAACGATTCAACGCACCGGAAGAAGCCTTTAAGGCATCCGATGTAACTAAGGCAGATCCTTTGGAAGGAATCAGAATTGCATCGACCCCTAAACATTCTGCAGTTCTAGCGATGGCACCAAAATTCCGAACATCGGTAATGCGGTCCAACGCAAGAATGAACGGTTTTTTACCCTCCGCTAAAAGCTGCTCGGCATACGGTTCTATCGATTGATATTCAATAGGGGAAACAAAAGCAATAATGCCCTGATGGTTACCCGAGGTTAATTGGTTTAATTTCTCGGTTGGGACATATTGAATAACGTATTCGTTTCCAGCTAAAAATCCACGGATTTCATCAAAACCTTCCTTGGAAATTCCTTTTTGTATTAAGATTTTATTTATCTCTCGCTTTGCTTCAACGGCTTCACGAACGCTGTGTAATCCGTATATAATGTCGGGTTTCTCCTTTCTAGTGTAAGAGGGTGTGGTCTTTTGATTCATACGAATTGGTAGTCAATCTTTACTTGATCTTTTAAGGTGGCCGCTACTGGGCATGCTTTACCCGCTGCAATTACTTTTTTTTGAGTAGCCGCATCCCAATGGTTCTCACTCAAATCAATCGCTAGTTTGATTTCAGCAATTCTTCTTGGATTGGAGGCCATTATTTTTGTAACATCGATAGCGGCTCCATGAAAACTAATCCCCTGTTCTCGGCAATAAATTCCAACTATTGTGAGAAAACAAGAAGCGAGCGAGGTTGCCATCAAATCGGTGGGTGAAAAATAGCGACCCTCCCCGTGGTTATCGATTGGGGCATCGGTTTGAATTACCTCTCCAGAAGCATGAGTGCAGGTAGTTTGTAAATTTCCAAGGTATCGTACATGGGCCGTCATAGCCATCAAAGGTACCATAGATTTATGGTTTTATAAAACCGAATGGCATTCTCCGTTGTTTTCTATTTATTTTACCGAAATTTGCAAGGCCATGGAGAATGAATCACGGATAAAAAAACCCAATTGGTTACGAGTTAAACTCCCCGTTGGTGAGAAGTATAAAAAAGTTCGAGGACTAGTGGACGAGCATAAGCTCCACACCATCTGTGAAAGCGGCAGTTGTCCGAACATGGGGGAGTGTTGGGGGGAAGGAACGGCTACGTTCATGATTTTAGGTAATGTATGTACCCGTTCGTGTGGATTTTGTGGGGTAAAGACAGGAAAACCGGCGGAGGCAGATCCGTTTGAACCAGGCAAAGTCGCACACAGTGTCAAAACCATGCAAATTAAACATGCGGTTATCACTTCGGTGGATAGAGACGATTTAAAGGATGGAGGCGCGGAAATTTGGGTGCAGACGATTAAAGCCATAAGGCATCAGTCTCCCGGAACCACGCTGGAAACATTAATTCCTGATTTTGCTGGTAATTGGGATAATTTGCAGAAAATTATCGATGTGGCACCAGAGGTCGTTTCACACAATTTAGAAACGGTTAGACGCTTGACGAAACAAGTTAGGATTCAAGCTAAATATGATCGTTCCTTGGAATTACTTTTTAGGTTAAAAAAAGGAGGAATGAAAACCAAGTCCGGCATCATGCTCGGTCTAGGAGAAACCAAGGAAGAAGTCGTGGAAACACTAACGGACCTGCGCAGTGTGAAGGTGGATATCGTTACGTTGGGACAATACCTTCAACCCACCAAGGAGCATCTTCCAATCGCTGAATTTGTCACTCCGGAAACGTTCGACTATTACAGAGAAATAGGCTTGCAAATGGGCTTTAGACACGTTGAAAGCGGGCCCTTGGTACGCTCCTCCTACCATGCCGAAAAACATATTTTATAATTTCTTAAACACTCTTGTCTTTTCTGTGTTTTGATATCACATAAATTTAGTATTTTAGTGCACTAATTATCCAAATTATTCTAATTTTCAACTATGAAAAATATTTATTTAGTTGGTTCTCTTTTAGTTATGACGGTTTGCTCAACCGTAGCCTTGATGAAATCCAATGCCATACTTCCCGGAAAGTATCAAGCGAAAAAGTTAAACGCTAGAGATTTGAATTCGGCCATGGCGACCAAAGGGGCCGATGAGGCGCTTGAGTGGATGAAGGCGCGTTACATTGATGTTACAACGGGAATGCCTGTTTCGGAGGAAAAACTACAGGAAATTCGTAAAAAAGTAAACCAACTAGGACGTTCCAAAAACATTGCTTTCACAGAGGAAGGACCAGACAATATTGGTGGTAGAACCAGGGCTATTCAAATTGATCGAACCAATGTTAACCGCGTTTGGGCAGGTGGCGTTTCTGGAGGTCTTTTTGTTTCCAACAACAAAGGAAACACGTGGAGTCGTGTGAATGAATACTTTGCAGCAGGTGCGAATCCATATATTTCTTCGATGACACAAACCCCTGACGGTGTGTTGTACGTGGCTACCGGTTCAAATCAAGAAGGGTGGGGAGGAAATGGCGTATGGTATACCGCGGATTTTGGTGCGACATGGAATACTATTCCAAATACGAATAGCTCTACCCAAGTTGTGAGTTCGAATGCCGATAACTTCGTTTGGTTAGCTACTACGGGTGGTTTGAAAAAATGGAAAAACGGAGATGCTTCATTGACTGCCGTTCCAGTAACTACTGGTTCTTGCACGGCTTTGGAAATTTCAAAAGACGGCCAATTGGTACTGTGTGCTTTCGGAGCAAATAAAACCTATGTTTCTACAGACGGAGGAGCCAATTTCTCGGACCGTTCCGGTACAGCGACAAACAACTTAGTTCCTACCAGTGCACCGCGCATTGAATTTGCTATTTCTCCAATTAAAAACAGTTCGAACCACTATTCGCTCTATGCGGTTCGCACCAATTCTAATTTGTTGAGCATGCATGTATCGCATGACGATGGTGCCACATGGACACAGTTTGTTGGTGCTTCAGGACCTCCAAGTGAATTTGATATTTACCGAGATCAAGGGACATACAATTCTATTGTTTCTGTTGTTCCAACAGACCCAGAACAAATTTTGATTGGTGGAATTGATATATGGAGATGGAAACAAACGGTTAATAACCCTCCTTCCGGTGGATTTCAAAAAATTTCCCTTTGGTCGGTTGCTCCGCAGGCGTCTATCTACGTTCACGCCGATAACCATGAAATGAAGTGGGATCAGAATAATCGATTCTACGCGGGTAACGATGGAGGTGTAAGTATCTCAAACGATAATGGTAATACGTGGTTTGTTGCAAACCGTGGATACAATGTAACACAGTTCTATGGAATAGCATTTGACCGAGACGGTGCTGTTATGGGGGGTACCCAGGATAACGGGACCTTGTATAACAACCATACCTTATCAACCTATCAAGAATTTAGACAAGTAGGCGGAGGCGATGGTTTCGAATGCGAAATCTCGTATTTCAATCCAGCGGTAATGTTCTCTACGATTTATTACAATAATATTTCAAGGTCTGGCGACAAGGGGAATACATGGAGTACTTTTGAACCGCTTTTACCTTCCTCTTACGATCCACCAGGAACCGATGGAAGTGCTTTCCATCCGTTTCATACGGAGGTCTTTTTGTCGGAATACTACGATTTAAATTCTAAAGATTCCGTAACGTATATTCCTACTAAAAACTATGCAGCAGGATCCACCATACGTGTACCTAGTCTTTCCTCTGGTGACTCCATTGTGTACACTTCTCCAAATGCATTGTATTTTGATGATACCTTAATTTTCAATCCTGCCCTAACCGCGAATGGCATCAACTACGGTCAAAATGCGGTAACGGGGGAATTGGTTGAAATGGGTACTGATACTATGTTTTTCAATGTCTCTTGGGATACCCTACGCGTTGCTGATCCGTTCCAGTCTTGGTTCCTCGTGTACGTAAACGCAAACGGTGGTGAATTGTGGGGCACTCGAAATGCCCTTCGTTTGTCGGTACAAAACCCGCAGTGGGTATGTGTGGCTCGAGGAATTGGTGGTGGATTATTCAATTCTGTAGATGTTGAATTTTCCAAGGATTTAGAACATTGTTTCATTAGTGCAGGAAACGGTGTTTGGCGCGTTGATGGATTGGGAAGCGTTTACACCAGCGATGCAAATTTTGTTTCCAAGGTAGGTTACGTTGGTACAGGAGCTCAAGCAACGACTCCGACCTACACCACTGCTACGAAAATCACCACAACGAATTACGAAGGAATAGCGGTTAATCCATCCGATGCTGATGACATCGTTCTATTTGCCGGGTTTAATGGAACCAATCGACGATCGTTGAATGCCACTTCGGCAACACCTACGTATACGGCATTGCCAAGCATTATCGCAGGCTCTCAACCCGCTTGTTACGATGGGATAATCGATCGGGATGATCCAAACATTATTGTTGTTGGTACTTCTGAAGGAGTTTTTGTCACGGAAAATGGTGGAGGTCTATGGGAAAATGCTTCGTCTGGTTTTGAAGGTACTCCGGTATTTGAAGTTCGTCAAAGTTGGCGAACCTTTGAAGAAGGGAACAATCGACCTGGAGAAATTTACATTGGAACCTTCGGCCGTGGTATATGGAAAACGGGAGCATATCTCGGAGTAGGAGATAACGGAGCCGTTAACAGCGGGTCGTCTATCAAAGATATGATTACTTATCCGAACCCTTCATCCACTAATACCACTCTTTCTTTTGAGTTAGAAAAAGAGGGAGATGTAATGGTTTCTGTTTATTCTATTTCTGGAGCTTTAGTTAAAAAGATCACAAAAGAAAAACTAATGGCAGGTAAACAGGAATTGACCATTGACAGTGAAACCTTAAACGAAGGAATTTATATCATTAAGATGCAGTCTGGTCAACAAAGCCAGTCGGTAACGTTTGTGAAAATGTAAATTTTAAAAATCAAATGGAAAAGGCGGCATGACCGCCTTTTTCTGTTTTTATAGGTTGATACACGTGCCTTTGTTCGAAAGAACATCTTTCCTATTTGCGCTTTTTATACCTTTGTTCGGGAGCGAATTATGAATAAAAACGATTTCAGAAGCATTACTTGTGCTTCGTGCTTGCAACGGAAAGAGAACCTCTTGTCGGGTATTTCAGACACCGAGCTAATGCAGATGGATAATCATAAAGGGTGTAGCTTTTATAAAAAGAACCAGTCTTTGTTTTTGGAAGGTTCATTTCCTCGGGGCGTGTTTTGTATTCATCACGGAAAGGTAAAAATATACAAACGCGGAGAGGAAGGTAAGGAACAAATTATTCATATTGCCAAGGAGGGAGAATTAATTGGTTTTCGAGCGATGTTCGCGGAGAATAAGTATAGCGTTTCAGCGGAAACTTTGGAGGAAAGTACCATTTGTTTTATACAAAAAGATGACTTTTTATCCCTTTTAGATGCTAACCCAACCTTACGAAACCGTATATTGAAAGAGATGTCCCAAGAATTATCTGATCGGGCGGAGTTCATTACCAACATGGCTCAAAAATCGGTTCGACAACGATTGGCATTTAGTCTTTTACTGTTGAAGGAAGTGTATGGTGAAAAGCCCATTAATTTATCGAGAGAAGATTTGGCAAATTTTGTAGGAACGGCTACGGAGACGCTAATTCGATTGCTCAAAGAATTTAAAGAGGAAGGCTTGGTTGAAACCAACGTCAGGAAAATTTACGTTTCGGATGCTAAGCGTCTACTTATGCTCGTAGGTAATTAGCAGAGGTTGATGAAATTTTCTACAAGGATATGACCGTAATTACCTGAAATTTCGGGATGAAATTGTACTCCAAAAATTGGTTTGGATTGATGTTGCATCACCTCATTAACGCATTCATCTGAATTTGCTACGAGATTAAATTCGCTTGGAATGGATATGCATTCACAGTGGTCTTCTTGCATTTCAAAAATTGATGGTAGGCGATGTAAAATGGGGCAATCGATAAAGGACTCTACTTCATTCCACGAACGGCAATCCTTTATTCGATCTGGAAAAGCGTCGTAAATT
Source organism: uncultured Flavobacteriales bacterium (assembly GCA_903823565.1). Classification (GTDB taxonomy): domain Bacteria; phylum Bacteroidota; class Bacteroidia; order Flavobacteriales_D; family Crocinitomicaceae; genus UBA952. The sequence continues at coordinate 57,070 of CAIJTF010000089.1, read as the reverse complement.
AAGCCAATTAATTGATGCCCAAAGCAAATTCCTAATAAGGGTATTTCCATTGTTTTTATCCATTGCGCTTGTTGAATGAAAGGAACCATATTTTCTTCTGTTATTAAGATAGGTGCCCCTGAAATGATCACCCCAGCGAATCGATCGAGGGTAGAAGAAGTTACGGTAAAAAATGGAAGGGTTTCATACGCACAATATTCGTCAACCATAGATTCAATGGCTGTAGTTTTGGAACTCCCACAATCAACGATTAAAATCACCTTAGACATCATTCAAAAGTAAAGGAACAAGTTATGGGTCTATGATCTGAAAAATGTACGTCATGGGTTTTAAAAGCATAGGGCAAAACGCCATCGGAATAGAAAAAATAATCAATCCTACCAGCCGGGATACGTCCCAAATAGCTCGAACCAATTCCCCATGATGTAGCCCTAAATGCGTCAGTAAGTTTAGAATTAAACTGTTGGTAAGTATATGAAATGGGTGTGTCATTGAAATCACCACAAACAATAACAGGGTACGGCGATTTTTGGATATGGCTGAGTACCTTTCGCGATTGACCAGCCCGTTTTAAATAGGCATTTCTAAGTTTTACGCCACTTTCCTTTATCGTGGAAACAATTTGTTCTTTCGCCTTGGATCCTGGTTCTGTTAACCTTATGGATTGTAAGTGTACATTATAGATTCTGAACGTATCCTTTTGTGTTACAATGTCCGCGTAAATACAATAATTAAAATCCATTTCTCCTTGGTTGTCAAAGGTTATATCGCCTCTTGATATCATTTTATATTTTGAGAAAATCGCAATACCAAAGTTCTTTCTTCCCCTTCTGCGGTGTGCGCTTCGCTCATGAAAATCTACTGATTTAATAATGGCATTGAGGGAATCAAACGTTTCAAAAGTAGTGGGTTTATCCTGTTTGAAATACTCTTGAAAACAAGCAATATCCGGATTTTCTTTCCTAAGAAAGTTGAATATTCCATTCTTTTGTGCTCCACTAGGGTCGTCATATAAGCCAAATAAGCGAACGTTATAACTCAGTACCTTTATCGCTCCTTCCGGTGCCTCAGACTTTGTAAAGTTCAAGCTGACAAGGCGCATATGCATACCCATTCCAAACACTAAAATGATAAGACCCAGTATACCAATTTTCAATCTTGCCCATAAAGCTATGGCAGTTAAAACAAACGTAAGAATTAAAGAAACAGGATATATTAAACCAATGAATGGTAGAAACCAAAAACGTTCTGGATGAAAATAGGGAGCGGCATATCCAAGGGATAAAGCAGTAATGGAAAGGCATAACGGAATGGCTACAATGAGGCGAAATAGTGTGCTTTTCATGATTTACCTTGTTTAAATAGAAAATCCTTCTCTGCCTTACTCAGCGAACCGTACCCAGACTTTGAAATTTTATCGAGAATCTGATCTACTTTTTTTTGATTATTACACTTTTCCTCGTTAAACTCCTCGTCAGATTTATACCGAACCTTGTTGGTTTTTTTCCGGAAATTGCTATTTCTGCCTATGGAAGGAAAGCCTCCACTTTGTACCATTCTTTTTCCAAAAACAAAGAGCACGCCGTAGAATGCACCGCCAATATGCGCCAAATGCGCCTTCTGGTCGTTAATCCCAAGCCCTATGAAATCTAGGGAAATTACACCAATGGCAAGCACATATATGGGTATGTTGAAAACGCCAAAAAGCATAATTGGGAGTTTTGGTTGATGCAAGCATGCCGCCACAAACAAGCCCATAACGGAGGCGCTCGCCCCGTAAACGTCTTGATTCATAAGTAGGAGATGAAGGACATTCCCGAAAATCCCAGCGAAAAAATAGGTAAACAAGAGCGATTTTGTACCGAAATAACTATCAAACAGAGACCCTACCGCAAAAAGAAAGAGCAAATTGAATGCTAAATGTAAAAATTCAAAATGACTAAGAATATTGGTGATCAGCGTCCATGGAAATCGAATTATTTCTGAAAAAGGGGCATTAAGCTGGAAAAAAATTGCTGCTTTGCTTGGACTGCTTCCTTGATTAATATAGAAAAAACCAATTAACCAATACAGTACGAAAAACGCAACATTTGCCGAAAGAAGAAATAAGACCCCTTTCTTAAGGCTAAGTTGTGAAGATAACCGATCAAAGCGTCCGTTCATAGTGTATTAATAGAAGCGATTGCGATCTTTTTTCCTCCAATATAAAACGATTCCTGCACCAACGATGGCCCCTCCAACATGGGCTAAATGGGCTACATTATCCACGGGATTATTTTCAAACGAAGCGATGACTTCGTATGCAAAATACAGGGTAACCAAATATTTTGCCTTTAAAGGCAAAATGAAGAATAACATAAATTCTTGGTTTGGAAAGAGAATGGCAAAGGCAGCTAAAACGCCAAAAACTGCTCCAGAAGCACCTAGCATTGTGGAGTTAACAAGACCGACGTACCGGATTAATTCCTGGGTAGGAAAATAATTTTTTGTTTCCATGTAGTGGTTAAGGTCATTGATGCTTTCGTTGGGTGCAGCATGTTTAATAATTTGATCAATACTTTCCATATTGTATTTGAAAGCCAAGGCCTGTCTTAATTCATACAGCTCATAGGCCCCAACAATATTGTATAGAAAGAAAGCACCTAGACCACACGATATAAAAAAGAAAAAAAACCTTTTCGGTCCCCATAACTGTTCAAGAAAACCACCCAGCATGACAAATAACCACATGTTTAAAAAGAGATGCCAAAAATCCCCGTGGGCAAACATATGGGAAATGATTTGGTAGGGTTGAAACAAAGGAGAACCCAAGTAATGGCTTCCTAATAAACCATTCAAATCAATATTCTGTAAACTTAAAACAAACGTAGCAACGAAAACGATTACGTTCAGAAACAATAAATTTCTCGTGACTTGGGGAAGGTTATTAAACATGTTTTTCGAATAACTGATTTATTTTTTCGAGGGGAAGACTCAACATAATTTTTTGATTGGAAGGAGAAATAGTCCAGTCCTTACATTCCATTAGTTTTTGAACGTAATAAAAGACCTCAGTTTTGTCTTTCAAGGTGAAAAATGCAACGGATTGTTTTACCATTGTCAAAACCAATATATGCGCCAAGTCCTCTTTTAAATCGGTTGTGAACGCTAGTTTTGTAAGGATTTCATTAAGGCATTCGTCAAGTGAATTTTCCGGTATGATCTCCGGTACACCCTGTATTACTAATCGTTCTGAAGTCAAAGAAAAATTAAACCCCAGTTGCATTAGAATACTTTTATTCTCTTCAATGGCTCTGTATTCCTCCAGGTTAATGGACTTTTCAAAGGGGAATAATAGCATTTGTTGATGGAGCGGTTGCTTCACAAATTGATCAATTATACCATCATAAAGTACCCGTTCTGCCGCCCGTTTAGTATCGATGAGCAGTGCGTTATTGGGGTATGAACAAATGACATATTTACCTACCATCACAAGGTCGTCAAGATTAAGAGAGAGGGCGGACTCCATCAGTACTGGGACCTCAGGCTCTTCATTAATCGCGTAAAAAGCAGCCCAATCTTGGGGCTTCACATTTTGGGATTTCGGTTCAACCCCCCGATCACTACTTGAGGATCCTTGATGTATTTTTGGTTTTTCAAAGGGTTGGAAGGGATTAAAGTTAGGATCAACTTTGATGGTTGGCTCCACAACAGGCTTCTTTTCAAATCCTGCAGGTAAATCAAACGCAGTTTCTAATTCAAAATCAAGGCTTGGTGTTAGGTTAAACTTACCAAGAGATTCCCGAATGGTGCTGTGTAAAATGGAGTAGATGAATCGTTCCTCTTCGAATTTTATTTCTGTTTTGGTCGGATGGATGTTGACGTCGATTCGCGAAGGATCTACGGTTAAGAAAATAAAATAAATAGGGTGTGTTTTATCGGGTATTAATCCCTCAAATGCTGTTTGAATGGCATGATTAAAGTAACTGCTTTTAAAAAACCGTGTGTTGACATAAAACTGTTGATTCCCTCGCGTTTTTTTTGCCGTTTCCGGTTTTCCAATATACCCTTCAATGGTTACAATATCGGTTTCACATGCAATGGGAAAAATTCTATTCTCTGCGTTTTTTCCCAAAACATCCGTAATTCTTCGTTTTAAATTTGTGCTTTGGAGGTTGTAATGGACTTCTTCGTTATGAAGCAGTTTAAAGCTAACCTCTGGATGGGCGATGGCGACATGGATAAAAGTATCTTCGATATGATGAAACTCAACGGTGTCTGATTTCAAAAAATTCCTTCTTGCGGGAACATTGTAGAAAAGGTTTTTAACCTCAATATGGGTTCCTTTTGGACAGATGGTTTCTGAGGCTAATTTTTTTTTACCGCCCTCGATTCGAATACTAAAACCTGTGACATCTTCCTCTGTTTGTGTGGTTAATGAGACATGCGAAACGGCTGCGATAGAGGCTAAAGCCTCGCCCCGAAACCCCATAGTACTTAAGTTGAACAAGTCATTAAAAGTACTTAACTTGCTCGTAGCATGCCGTTGAAAACTCATTTCAGCATCTACTGCATTCATGCCTTTGCCGTTGTCTGTAACTGCAATTAAGGTCCTTCCTCCATCTTTTATCGACAGCGTAATTTCCCCAGCTTTTGCATCTATGGCATTCTCCAACAATTCCTTAACAACCGAAGCGGGGCGTTGAACCACCTCACCTGCCGCTATTTGATTGGCTAGGTTTTCTGGAAGAAGTTTGATTATCTGCATATCTAGAACCGACAGATAACAAAAGTAAAGATATTCGACGAACTAGCGTCCCAATTTCTCAGATTTCCCCTTGTTTTATAAGCGTACAATGGTCCCCATGTACTCTGCTTTTTCTCCGGGCTCTGGTTGGCTCAAGTATACTTTCCAGGCAAAGGCCTTATTTGTATCGATCATTCGTCCAGATCGTCGGTCTATGCCATCCCAAGGCATGGATGCATCACGTGTTTCGAAAACTACACCACCATCGCTTGGATCAATTATTATCATGCGGAAAGGAGTATTACGAATCGTTAAAGCGTAGGGGAGAAAGGTGTTTTTTCGTGCATCTTGAGACAATGGCTCAAAGGCATTGACTGCTAATAAGTTGTACTTATCCTGTATAAAGAATGATTCCTCTTTACGATAAACACAACCTTTATCGTCGACTACTTGTGCACTAAGGTTTTGGTTGCCCTCATTGAAAAAGGTCAAACTTAACTCCTTGCCCGTAAATCCAATGGGCTTATGATTCAACTGAACCTCTTTAAGGACCGATTCTGATTTTATTTTGAAAAGCTTAACCGGTAATCCCGAAGTGTAATTTAGTTCCTCCGAAAAAATCTCCACCATTGGTCCTTGACCAACATGGAATTGTTGCAATGCAAAACCAGTTTTCGGGTTTACAAGTTCATAATTTCCAGGAATAATTTGAACCGAAGTCTTAGATTTTGAAGGTAAGGTTACGTCGGAGGTACTTTGTTCATGCGTTCCTTTAAGGGTTAACGAAAAATCGTTGGTGTTTTCAAAAACAAAGGCCGACCCTTCGCAGGAAGGTGTGCTAAGCGGTTGATACGCCGAAATTTGCTGAGGATTAATGGGTTCAATCCGATCCAAAGAGGGATAGTTCTGGTTTGTGGGAATGGGGGTGTTGTCTTCTAATGCTATCGGCTCTTGAACCACATTGTTTTGTAGCAAGACCGCATCATTTGTAGGCAATTGTGTAGATGAACTCAGACCATCAAACATGGGGATAGCCTCTACCCCTGTTGTTTTTAAGATACTAACCGAGGCTTTCTGGTCTTGGTTATTAGCCTGTACAATTTGGGTATTTGAATTATTGTTTTTGTTCGATTCTGCTGGTTTTGTGGGATTGGGTTTTTGGTCAACCGTGCCTTTGGATACCCCTGCTGGCAATCTTTTCCCTTCAGAATTCGAAATAAACCAACTTCCTACTGCAATTCCTAGGACAATTACCGCACTAGGTAAACCCCATCTCAAGTAGGGATTGGACCTAGGCGGTATTCCTTTATCGAGTCGCTTGGAGAGGGATTCCCATGCCTGTGGATCGTAAGGCTCCACATGGCTTTGTAGGGCATCTTTAAAAATATCATCGATGTTGTTCATTAGCTTTTGATAAGAGTATATTTCGTTTCTAACATTTTTTGCAAATTCATTCTGGCTTTTGCTAAATTGGATTTCGACGTTCCTTCACTGATTCCAAGGATTTCTGAAATTTCTTTGTGCGAGTACTCCTCAAACACGTAAAGATTAAATACCGTTTTGTAAGCGGGTGAGAGTTTGTTCACGCAATCTAATGCCATACTGTATTTGAGTTGTAAAAATTCTAATGATTCTTTTTCTTCCATTGGGTTTTCCGCTGGCGTTTTGAAATCATTATCCTGATCACTCAAAAACGGATTTCGTTTGCTTTTTCGAATGGCATCAATGGCTGTATTCGAAAAGATACGTCTCATCCATCCTTCAATTGAACCTCGAAAGTCGAATAATTCCAATTTATCAAAGACCTTTATAAAACCATCTTGAACAATCTCCTGGGCACTATCACGATCCTTTACATAACGCAAACAAACCGCCATCATTTTCCCATAATAGGCCTTAAAAAACGCATGCTGGGCCTTTCGTTCCCCTCGTATGCACGCTTCAACTAGTTTTTTAAGGTCAGGATTTTCCAAGGTTTCGGGATTTGAACGATTGGGTTTTGAATTCAGTTGCCTCTACAGCCAAAATATTTTATCGACTTACCTTGATAAAATTAATGCAGTTATCGTAAATTCGCAATGATTTAAACGATTTATTAATAAGGAAGATTATGAAAATAACCGTAGTAGGAGCTGGAAACGTAGGGGCCACTTGCGCCGATGTCTTGGCCACTCGAGAAATTGCCAACGAAATTGTATTGTTAGACATCAAGGATGGATTTGCAGAAGGAAAAGCCTTAGATATTTGGCAGACCGCACCCATAAACATGTACGATTCCCGTACCATTGGTTCTACAAACGACTATGAAATGACGAAAAACTCTGATGTCGTGGTTATTACTTCGGGATTACCTAGAAAACCGGGAATGTCGCGGGATGACTTAATTGCAACCAATGCCGGAATTGTAAAAACAGTAACGGAAAACATCATTAAGTACTCTCCGGATGCCATTTTGGTGGTCGTTTCAAATCCATTGGATGTAATGACCTATTGTGCTTATTTAAATGCAAAAGTGGATTCCAAAAAAGTTTTTGGAATGGCAGGGGTATTGGATACAGCAAGGTATAGGGCTTTCTTGGCGAGTGAACTTAATGTGTCTCCAAAGGATATTCAAGCGGTGCTGATGGGGGGACATGGCGACACGATGGTTCCTCTTCCACGCTACACCACTGTTGCTGGAATTCCGGTAACGGAGTTAATTGATGCGGAGACCTTGGATCAGATTATTGAGCGCACGAAATTCGGTGGCGGTGAAATTGTAAAGTTACTCGGTACCTCTGCCTGGTATGCACCAGGGGCAGCAGCAGCACAGATGGTGGAAGCCATTGTTCGTGATCAAAAAAGAATCTTCCCTGTTTGCGCTTGGTTGTCAGGGGAATATGGATTAAAAGATATTTATCTAGGTGTACCAGTGGTCTTGGGTAAAAATGGAATTGAACGCATCATTGAATTGGAATTAAATGCCGAGGAAAAAGCCCTTCTTATGGAGTCTGCTGAGGCCGTTAAAAGCGTGATGGACGTCCTGGATGGAATGAACGCTAACGCTTAAGGCAATTCATACGCCCCAAGGTCTGGGGGATTATTCCTAGGATTTCCAAGAATATCTGTGAGCACAGCGGAGGGAATTCCACCTCCTTGCAAAGGAGAAGTGTTACTAAACGTGAAGTCTCCTTCTGCAACATCGGTAAATAAGGGGTCTACATTCCATAGGATATTACTGAAGTAGGCAGCCGTGGGAATTTCTTGATGTCTAATTAACGAATGATGAATATTAAGGTTAACGGTTGACCCCTGTGATAGGGTATCTACGACGATTTCCGCGTTCAGATTGCCGCTTATAATCGAATTTGAAATGCTTCCTTCGCCTATGTTACCCAAGCTTGTAACTCCAGTTACGGAATTGTAGAAGTAATTGCTAATCCCAACGGTTGGAACCTGAGAACCTCCGTATCCCAATAAATGGCAGTGATTAAAATTAAAATCTCCGCCGGCAAGTACCAGCAGTGAGTGGTTCTGGTTTTTTGATAGGATGCAATTTTCCGCCTTTACTTTTGCCCCTGAATATATAAATACCCCATAGCGAGAAGCATTGCTGATCTTTGTGTTTCGCATTTCCAAGGTATAGGATGGATTAGCAGCATCCTCGCTGTAAAGATGTACGCCAACCGTTCCATTTTTTAAAATAGCGTAGTCAATACTTGAAGGTAAAGCTTCATGAAAATATATACCATAATACTGCCCTGAAACATCATCGTACATGCTCTCTAATCGATCCCCCTGGATGATCACCTCTTGATTTAATAGGCCTTGAATTTTTAAACAGCCCTTGTACACGTATAAAATGGAATTTTTATGCATGTATATTTGCGTTCCCGCTTGAATTTCCAGGGTTTTGGAAGAATCAACCGCCGCATATCCGTATACAACATGGGGTTTGTCGTTTGGCCAGATTCCTTCGTTTAAATCTTTATAATGAAAATAAGCATCTTGACCCCAAACCGCCAGTTGAATAAATTGGTTCGTACCGTTCGTTGTAAATTGAATAGAGTCCTCAACAACCATGGGAAGCGTTTGATTATTAACGTCTAAGGTTACTTCAACGAATACAAATAAACTATCCTTTGCCTCAACAATGATATCGGATATATCTGGTCCTTTCAACCCATCCACATTAATCCGAAATGGGGATTGTTCTCCGCCCATTAATTTGATTTTGTCAATTTTAAGAGGCTTATTTGACGGGTTGTAAAGTTTAAATTGTTTGGTTGTTGAACCAACTGTGGTAAAAACCGTGTCAAACACGACGGTATCGGTAGAAAAAGTTAAATTACCTTTAGCGTAGACTATGTTTTTTTTACAACTCGAAAGGGAACACCAAAACAACAATGAAAAAAATGATAGAAAGAGAAGGGTGCGTTTCATCGGATTCGGTAACGCACAAAGCTATGTATTATTTTTGTGATAAAGGATTTATAAAATCATACGTACCTTCGTAAATGAACCATTTCACAACTTAAGGGTATTGAAAAAGTTTGAATTGAATGTATGAAGAAACTACGCCTGTTTTTTTTGCTGGTACTCACTACGCCTGTTTATTCCCAAGTCCCTGTAAATTCGAATAATTTTAATGGGGCAACGATTCCTCAAAAGCCAGAATTTGAATCTCTTTCCGATTCCGTATTCGAAAAAAAGTTGCTTCAAGAGGTAATAATTACCTCTAAAAAATCGGTTAGTTTCGAGTCTGAGGTTGAGATTTATAAGAACATTCGCGCGAAACAGAAAGAAAATTCAAAGTCAAGATCGGCTTCACCAGCACTTCAATCACAAATGAATCAACAAGCGGAACAATTGATGCAAATTGATCCAAGCCATGTTGAGACTAAGGTACTCTTTTATGATGCCGGAAATTACGATGCCGCCCGATCCTTTGCCTTAAAAGAGGCTCTTAATCAAAATCCGAGGCATCAAGAAGCCTTGTATTTATCAGCAGCTAATGCCTTTGTTGTAGGAGATACCGCAGGTTTTGCCAAGGAATTTCAAACGTTAAGTGCCATGGAGTATTTTCCTTCGGATGTGCTTTGCTATTCAGAAGATGTTATTGCTTCCATCCCCCAAGGTTATACGCTTATTACACATGGCAGGTTGGATACTTACGGATTTCTATGGCATCAGATCAAAGGGGCCAGAGGGGACCTTTTTAACGTTTCTCTTGAATTGCTTCAAAGTCCACAATACCGAGAGCAAATGGTAAAAAAGAACCTTCGCATACCAACGACTAACTCGATAGATGTAGACTATTTACGAAACTTCATTCGGCTCAATCCGGATCGTAAATTTGCTTTTTCCATGACCCTTCCCAAACCTTATATTGTTGATTTTCAGCAGGAATTACTTCCCAATGGGCTTGTCTTTTTATACCAACCCGATGCCTCTTTGGAAGAATCTTACGCTACCAATTTGCATTTGAATAGTTCCTTGAAATTCTTGGAATGTGGACAGAAGAAGGATGAAAATTACCGCTTTCTTATGAACAATTATCTTCCCATGTTGATGTTTATCGAGGCTGCCTCCGAACATGAAAAAACAATCGACCAAACGATTAAATCGGATATAGAACAAAAGAAGCAAAAAATTAAAAAGGGTAATTAACCCGACAACCATGCGTATTTCAGCCATAAAATATCAAGAATTTTCCGATGAAAAGTTGATGGTTGCCCTTCAACAGGGTGAGAAAGGCGCATTCGATGAAATATACCGGAGGTACGCGGATCGGTTGTACGGTTACTTTTTTAAAATGCTATGGTATAATGAAATTCGTGCGCAAGATTTACTACAGGATTTATTTACGAAAGTGATTACCAAACACCATTATTACGATGCGTCGCGAAGTTTTAAAACGTGGATTTTTTCTGTTGCAGCCAATATGTGTAAGAATGAGTTTAAGCGAAACGAAATAAGGAAGAATACAAAAACCGGAATAGATCATTTATACTATGTTTCTTCTGATGCTAATTTGGAAAAAGTTATTCATGAAAAACAGTTCAAAGATGCTTTATTAGGTGCTTTGGATGAGATGGATGAAAAGCACCGCGAAGTTTTTATGCTGAAACACATGGATGGTTTATCCATTAAGGAAATTTCGGAAATCATGGAAATTCAAGAAGGAACGGTTAAATCCCGCCTTTTTTATGCAATAAAGCGATTGGCTAATCAATTAAAAGTATTCGAAAATGTATGATGAATTGGTAGAAAAAATAGTGATTACGAAACTTCACTACACGGAACTTGATGCCGAACAAAAAGAAGCATTGGGTTCGTATTGCGATGATGAGGCTAGTTACCAAGTCTTGCGAAATATACTTTTGTTGTCGTCGGAATTTAACCCTCCTAAGGCACCGCATGGCGTCAAGAATAATCTTGATGTGATTTTTGCAGAATCCTATAATTCACCACCGCCTGGGATCATTGTTCTTTCCAAGCGTATAGTGATACCCGTCCTTGCAGCGGCGGCATCCCTCGGGTTATTCTTGGTCATTAAGGGATTTTTATTCCCCTCCGTAGAAACACCTGTGGTAATTGCGAAAACTACGGCCAAACCGAAAAAGAATTATCCAAGGATTGAAAAACAACCATCGGTAGCGCCATCGAAAAAGGAGGCTTCGAAGAAGGATGTTTTTGTTCCTCAAGCCAATTCCCTTAGAAGCATCAAACCAGAAGAATTAAAGAGCGACCAAGGTCCAACCTACCTGGATTCTGATGCGTCTTTTATCACAGAAAGTAGTCAAAACGATCAGGAGGCAGTTGGGACCTATGCATGGACTGCATCGGAAGAAATCATCCAAGATAAAATTAGTGAGGATATCAAGGACGAAGTTGCTCCAAGAGCGGATGACCGGGTTTCCGCATTACAAACTCCCAGCCCTGCTAGGGCTGTAAAGAGCAGTATGGCTAAAACCAAAAGGGAACAGGTTAATCGCAAAATGAATTACGATACCCAAGAAATGTTAAAGGTCATAAAACCCTTGTATTAAAACTTCAAGGTAAAATGTTCCTTCTCTTGGTGTTTTCGGATACAAAGGCAGCCCATTCTGAAAAAATCGATGCTTACCTTGAAATAAGGCTCAGCGCAAAGGGTTTTCCAGGCCGTAAACATCGATTGGCTCCATCGAATATCGTCGATTAAAACGATTGTTTTCTCGTGCATATACGGTTTAAGCCATTCTACATATTCGAGCAAGGCAACGCCATCGTGATGGCCGTCAATATAAATGAAATCAAAAGACGTTTCTATGTCCGTTTTAAAATAGTCTTTAAACGTGCTCTGAATGACTTGAATTCGATGAGGTTCAAGGGCAAATTGGCTTAGCGTTTGCTCGGCAATGGATGCGATTTTTTTTGATCCTTCAATGGTTGTTATGTGCGCCCTTGGATTTCCAAAGTGCATATGAAGCGTTCCAACACCGAGTGAGGTGCCTAATTCTAAAATGGAAAAGGGTTGCCAATGGTTAATGAGTTGATACAGCAGTAAGCCATATTTTCCTTTGGTAGCGCTGTTGGAATACAAGGAGGAAACGCTTCGTTTTACCTCCCTTTTTTTTGAACCGGCGCCATGGTCCTCTATATCAAAATACGCGTGGTTATTCTTCTGTTCTTTTGCAAGTTGATGCAAGGCCTGCTTTGAGGGAACATCCATCTTAATTGTTTCTAGGGCTGTGCTTAGGTCAAATACAAAAGGTGAATGAATGCCATGTCTTTTTTTGGCTTGTAATTGATATTTTATACCTTCGACCAATAGATTCACACTGCAAATTAAATCTTTTATCTCGTACGGCGATGGAACAACATGAAGCAATGGAACAACAGCGGGATATTTTGTTTTCAAATTTGGTTAGCCCTGACATTGACAGACCTTGCGTAGTAGGCGATGGAATCGTTTTGATCGATGCCGCGGAACAGCAAGAATTTATTCGTGTTTTCAAAGAAAGTAACCGTACTTTTTCTTTGTTTATACCTGCCTCGGGAGTAGGTTCCCGCATGTTCGAGTTCATTTATCGATTTCAGCAATCCTCCAATGAGGTAGATAAAGAGGATTTCTTGCGGTTCATCGCCAACTTATCCAAATTTGCTTTTTATTCGTCCATTGCGCCGCATTGGAAGCATTTGGATTTAGCCTCGAGCGCCCATTCCTTGGCTTTCTGTGAGTACTTACTATTGCCAGATGGGATGAATTTTAGAGATATTCCTAAAGCATTGTTTCCTTTCCATCAAGAGGGCTCGATAGCCACTACACCAATAGATGCCCATATTCGACAGGCGCTACAGTTTTCAAAGGTTCCATCAGAAGTTCACTTTACCATTCAAAATAACCACTTGGAAACGATTGAGGAGAAACTGAAAGAAAGGGACCATGATGTGCCTTTTTCGCTTCAATGCAGCGCGCAATCCCAAGCTTCTGATGCGTTTATTTTTGATGAATTTAAACAACCGGTATTGGATGCTCAGGGTCTACCTTTGAGAAAACCATCTGGTCATGGTGCCTTGATTGAGAATTTATCAACCCAATCATCCGATGTTATCTTTGTTAAAAACATTGATAACATTCAATGCAGTGTTATGGATCACGAAATCAACCAATATTGGGAACTGTTGGGTGGGCTTTTGATTCATATAGTGGATTCTGTGCAAAAGGCAATCCATGAAAAAAATGCATCGGAACTCCTATCGCTAAACCATCGTTTTGGTTTATCTTCTGAACTTAATCCTCAGATGGATTGGGATACTATGGTGTCTGTTTTCAATCGTCCTTACCGGGTTTGTGGTATGGTGCGCAATGAAGGTATGCCCGGTGGGGGACCTTTTTGGGTTAAGGACCAGAAAGGAATAAGCAAGCAGATTATTGAAAAATCTCAAATTAGCCAAGGCAATATGTCATGCCTTACGGGAAGCACCCATTTTAATCCGGTTATGATGGCGCTGTATAAAAAGGACATTCAAGGCAATTCTCAATCCCTTTCATCCTTTGTGCGAACGGATTTATCCATGGCGGTTAGTAAAAGACATCAAGGAAAATTAGTCTATCACATTGAAAAGCCTGGGCTTTGGAATGGATCGATGTATGCGTGGAATACCGTTTTTATTGAAATACCTTCTCATGTATTTTCACCGGTAAAAAGCGTGTTGGATTTGATGGACCCCATTCATCAATGTTCCTCTACCCAAATGGGAGGTCGAATGAAGGAGAATTGAGGTGAAAAAAGAATCGGATTTTCAATCGGAGTTGAGAATTCCAAAGAAACTTCAGAGCGTTTCAAAGCAAGAATCGGCACATTCCTTCCCGTGTAATCAAAAGCCTTTAAGACCTCTACAGCAAAAGACCAAGGTTCAATGCTCCACTGATTCGGACCAATGGCTCGGATGGTTAGTTTTAAGGAATGATGCTCCAACTGATTTACCCCTCCCACCTGAATGAAAAGACTGTCGGTGTATGTCCCGCATGCGTTGTTACCTGTGCAGGTTACCCAAAAGGTTCCCGGTTGAAAGGTGTGCAAAACGCTCGCTCCTTGTGCTGTTTGGTTATCATCAAAATTCCAAAACAATGATTCACAATTGGGGCAATTGGCTTCAAATTGGTAACTTCCCGGGATTCCACCGCTTAAGTACGTTGCGTTAAAAACCAAAAGGGAATCGTGATGCATTAGTTTCCATGTGCTTAAACTGTCCATCACAGTTGCATTTACGCATTGAATAATGTTCCCGAATACTATCGGGTCTATTCCGGGATTATAAGATAGGTTATTGGGAATAGTTTTATGGTAAAGAGCCGAGTAAAAGGTTGCAGCGGCCAAGAAGGTCCCTGTTGTATTGGGATGTGATCCATCACCAGAATACAAAGAAACGCTTGGAAATAGGTCTCTAAAATTTCGCCACGCTGCACCTACAGGGCTTACGCTTCCATTGCTGGAGTCTGCAATCCGAAGATAGGCACTTCGCAGACGATCGTTCATTTTGTGAAAAGTATTTATGCTATCCCATTGTGGATCGCCGTTTTCACGTCCCCACGTCATGAAAAAGTTAACTTGAGCACAAGGTTGAATGGAATGAACGGAGTCTGATATTTGAACGGCGAACGGTAAGGTTTGGTTGTTGACTTGGGCAAAAGGGAAGGAGGGTTCTTGGCTTTGACCTTGTAAAATGACATAATTCCAAGGGTGTGCGTGAATTTTTTGATACGTTAATGGATCTTGGGCATGCATTTGAAAGGTATACCCCCCATTGGTTTTAGAATCAACCAAGGACCAATCGCCAAGGGCTGAAGCAATCTGTGCAAACATACCAGGCAAATCGTTCGCATAGGTGTAGCTATTTCCGATAAACAAAACTTTGAGGCTATCAGAGGCTTGTACCGAAAAGATTACATTAACAACGATAAGCATCAAAATTCTCTTCATATCCTTAAATTGTTCCGTAAATTTACGTTCATGAAGCTTACGTTCCATTTAGTTTGGTTTTTATTTTTCTTTTTTGTTGCCACACCGCGTGAGGTTCGTTCCCAATTCCAGTTTAATTTTAATGATTCCATATTGGTTCAAAAGTTAGGCAATGCCTTAGAAAACCCATGGGCTGGCGGCTTAAATTATGCCCAGTTTTCTGAATTGGATTACGATTTTGATGGCGATTTGGATTTGGTTGTTTTCGACCGTAGCAATGACCAAATTCGTGTTTTTGTGCACGTAGTGGAAGGTGGAATTCATTTCTATCGCTTTGATCCCGAGGGGGACGCTTATTTTCCGAGTGATTTGCGTTATCGGATGCAATTAGTGGACTACGATCAGGACGGTAAAAACGATTTATTCACCTATGGCATCGGCGGCATGAAGGTGTTTCGAAACGTTGGGAGTCCTGGTTCAGGATTACAGTGGATGCTCGTGAAAAACCTTCTTTATTCAGATTATAATGGAAATTTCATGGGGCTTTATGTTAGTTCGGCAGACATTCCGGCCATTGTAGATGTGGATGGCGATCAGGATTTAGATATCCTTACTTTTTCAATCGCGGGGGATCACGTGGAGTATCATAAAAATGTCTCTCAAGAATGGTATGGCCACAGCGATAGCCTTACGTTCGTATTAAAAAATCGGTGTTGGGGTGGTTTTAAAGAAGAGGTAACCTCGAATGCAATAACCTTATTCGATAATAGTACCTTGTGTACTTCGGGTAACGTTCCAAATCCGGAGACACCTGTTGTCATTAAACCAGAGGATGAATCGAAGGCGCATTCTGGATCAACACTTTTGGCTATTGACTTGGACAATTCCGGTGTTTTGGATTTATTAATTGGTGACGTAGCCTACGGTAATTTAAACAAGTTAATTAATGGAGGAACAGGTCCTAATACCCATTCGTCCATGGTTTCTGTGGATCCCAATTTTCCTTCCAATTCGGTATCTTTAGATTTACAATTGTTCCCCGCAGCGTTTTATCTTGACGTAGATTTTGATGGAAAGAAAGACTTATTATGCAGTCCAAATGCGAAGGGGACTTCAGAAAACGAACATTCAGTATGGAAATATAAAAACCAAGGTACTACCACCTTGCCTAATTTTATTTTTGAAACGAATTCCTTCTTGCAAGAAGAAATGATTGAACATGGGATAGGATCGGTTCCCGTATTTGCTGATGTTACCAACGATGGTCTGCTGGACTTGTTTGTCGCCAATTATTTCGCCTATAAACCAACCTTAGAAAAAGAATCAAGAATTGCGTATTATAAAAATACAGGAACTTCATCAAATCCCATTTTCACCTTTATCGACGCTGATTTTCTCAATTTAAGTCAATTGAATTTAGGCTTTAGAATCCTCCCAACTTTTGGAGATTTAAACGGCGACAATAAACCCGAGTTAATTTTGGGATTAGAGAATGGCACGTTAATGTACTTCTTAAACCAAAGCACAGGAAGCTCGCCAATATTCGGTATGCCCCAAACCCAATTTGCTGGAATTGATGTGGGACAATTTGCGGCCCCTCAATTGTTTGACTTGAACAAGGATGGCCTTTTGGACTTGGTTGTAGGGGAAAAAACGGGAGAAATCCTCTATTACGAAAATATGGGGACAACATCGCTACCCAATTTTCAGTTGCTGAATGCGCAGCTTGGTGGTATAGATGTGGAGGTACAAACACCCGATGGATTTCCGCTACCTCACTTTTTTACCCACAACGACACCACCTACCTATTAGTCGGTGCTTTTGATGGGAAATTGCGTTTCTACGATAACATTCAATCCCTTTCCAGTGGGGTTTTTCATCTACGATCCTATCCATTTTTAGGATTAGATTTAGGGGCCTTTTCAGCGGCATGGGTGGATGATTTGGATCAAGATAGTCGTCTAGATTTATACCTTGGGCAAGATTTAGGGGGTATATTTCGCCTAGAGCATCAGACGGGTTCAACCTTGTCGAACAATGAGGTCTCCTTTGGGGTTTGCAATGCTTATCCTAATCCTTTTAATGAATTGTTGACTTTGGAGAGCCATGAATCCATTGGAAATATAACGCTGTTTTCCCTTGAAGGCGTAAAAGTTTTTGAAGGACAAATTTCGGAATCTAAGGGTTCTCTATCGCTTCACTTTTTAGCGAAAGGCGTATATCTTTTGAAACGGGAAGGGAAGGTAATTGGAAGGTTTATTAAGGCTTAGGCAACATCTATTGAGAACATTTCTTTCCCTAAAAGCCTACCTAGCAATTTATCTCCCGGTTTTATTGGTCCAACCCCAGCAGGGGTCCCTGTAAAAATTACGTCTCCCGTTTTTAGGGTTATGAATTTAGAAACGTACGCGATGATTTGGTCAATGGTAAAGAGCATGCTCGCGGTATCTCCTGATTGCTTAAGCACTCCATTTTGATAGAAATCAAAGGAAATGGAATTCGGATTAATTCCATCCTTTGAAATCCAATGGTTGGATAGCACTGCGCTTTGATCAAATGCTTTGGCTATTTCCCAGGGTAGACCTTTATCCTTACAACGGCTTTGTAAGTCACGGGCTGTAAAATCGATGCCAAGACCAATGGAACTATAGTATTTGTGCGCAAAGGCGGGATCAATGTGTTTTCCCATTCGATCGATCCTCACCAACAACTCACATTCGTAATGGATTTCTGAGGTAAAACTGGGAAAATAAAAGGTATTATCTTTTAGAACGGCAGTATCGGGTTTCATGAAAAACACGGGTTCTGTTGGAACCTCAGCGTTCATTTCCGCTGCATGATCGCGGTAGTTCCTTCCAATACAGATAATTTTCATTTTGTATTGAATTTGGACGCGAGTTGTGATAATTTATCGGACATTCCCTCCTCTTTTTTTTGTTCTCGAAGTCCCTTTAAGCGTTGTACTTCTTCTCGAAGCCTTTCCTTGGTTTCATTCGGAAAATCTGCTTCCAACATCCAACCATAATACCCGGGCTCTAGTTTGAGCACGTTTTCAATGGTTTTTCCTTTATGTTTCCCAAAGTTATAGATGATTTCCTGTTTTTCATTTCTCGCCAATCTACCGGCGAAATCGACAGACCCATGTGCGCTGTTTTTGGAGAATTCTGCCAAGGATTTAACGTCCTCGGACAAACTTTCATAGCGTTCTAGCTGGGCCAAAAAGACGTCCAAAGTGACTTGTGTATCGTACAAAGCATCGTGGGCGTTTTCCATGGTTTGACCACAATAGAATTTAAAGGCAGCGGCTAAGGTCCGTTGTTCCATTTTATGGAAGATATTCTGGACATCGATGAAATGGCGTCCTTCCATTGGGAAGGGTTTTGCGATACGCAAGAATTCTTCTACCAGAAATGGAATATCGAATTTGTTGGAATTATAGCCAGCAAGGTCTGAATCGTTAAAAAACGAAATAATTTCCTCGGCGACGTCAGTCAGCTTCGGTTTGTCTTTTACCATCTCGTCCGTGATACCGTGAATGGCAGAAATCTCTTCAGGAATTGATATTTCCGGATTGACGATAAAATTTCGCTCCTCCTTGGATCCATCTGGATTTAGTTTTACGACGGCAAGTTGAACAATTCTATCCTTCGTTATCTGTGTTCCTGTGGTCTCAAGATCGAAAAAGCAAAGGGGCTTTTGGAGCCTTAAACGGGTCATGCTTAGTTAAGAATGATAAATTCAGTTCTTCGATTTTCATAGTGCTCTTCGTCGCTACATTTTACGCCATCTCCACACGGTTTAAGGAGTTCAGATTCTCCAAATCCTTTAAAGGAAATGCGATTTGGACTGGAAACTTTGGACTTCAAGTACTCTGCGGCTGTATTAGCTCGCATTTCAGATAACCACTGGTTGTAGTGTTTAGGACCTCGGCTATCGGTATGGGATCTAATTTCTATTTTGACGGCAGGATTGTCGTTCATTAACTTAATAACCTCTTCCAGTTTCGTTTTGGATTCTGTAGTTAACTTATATTTATCGAATTGGTAATTGATAACGTATGGGCCTAAGAAACCTTTACCACTTGATTCGAGCTGGAAATTCACTACCACCACAGAATCCTCTAATAAATCCGTAGAAATGTTCTGGGATGCGCTTAAGTATCCATCCGCGTCCACTTTGATGGCACCTTCAATATGGGTTTCAAATTCGTATTTGTCGATGAGGTACGAATTGAAGGTACCCGTGGCGTTGGTAGATTTATCTTCAGCCTTGGTATTTATATTGATGGAAATTTTAGCATCCGTGATGGGCTTTCCTGAAGCGATATCCGTTACTACGCCACGAATTTCATAGGTAGGGAAGGGCACGATTTTTTTATCCTCGTCTAGGATGAGTACTCGCTTGCTGATCACCTCGAAGGTGGGGTCACAGGATGTTTTAAAGCGATTGGTATATGGTTTTTTGGTTAAAGGCCCGTAATAATAAGCCAATTCGTACTCTTTACATTTTTCAAGAGAACTAAAGAATCCACCATCCCGCATCCGAGGGGTAATAACCGATTCTGCGGTATTTGAACAGTTAACGCACTTTAGGGTAATGTACGAATCTTCAGGTATTTCTTTCCCTTTGGTATTAACAATTCTACCATCTAACATGGCAACATTTGATGGAACCTCGTTCAGCGCACACGTAAAGATATCATACATCCCTTTGGTTCCCGGTCGGTTGGAAACTACATAGCCGTTTTGTCCATTACCCGTTAAACTAAAACCAACTTCGTCGGAAAAGGAGTTTACGTTTGACCCCAAGTTTACAGGTTTACTCCACATGCCATTTTCGTCTTGCGTCGATTTAAAAACATCGTAGCCACCCATGCTTTCAGAATTGTTGCTCACAAAGTACAGTGTTTTTCCGTCTAGGGATAAACACGGTGCCATTTCATCGGAAGGGCTGTTTAGCATCGTTAGGTTCGTGGCAGCCGACCATTTCTCGTTTTGTTTTTGAGTCATGAATAGGTCCCAGCCCCCTTTGCCGCTCAGGGCGTTTGAAACAAAGAATGCGGTATTTCCATCCGCAGAAATGGTCATCTGTAAATTAAATGGCGGCGTTTTTTCTTTTCCGTTGTTTACTGTGAGTCCCACTTTTTGGGCTTTATCAAATTGCCCTCCTTTGTAGGAAGTAAGGTGAATTTCAGGATCGTTCCAGCGTGAATAATAGGCGGTTCTTTCATCTAAGGAAAGGCTACTAATACGTTCATCTACTTTAGCTTCATTAAGGGCAAAGGAGGTAGAAGGAGACCAAACCCCGGCTTTGTTGGCGGTAATTTGATAAACATCGGCAGGTAAAACATTGAACATTGGTTCTACAGCCGTTGCGGATTGGTTATCGGGTCTCGGGCGAGCGGAGGAATAAATCAAGGATTTACCATCCGGTGAACTAATGGGGTTTGATTCATCGAAGGGTGAATTGATATCGGAAAGGGAATTGTTTAAAACCTTTACATCCCCACTTTGCATTAATTTCTTGGCAGAAGCTACTTGCGCAATTCGAGTTTTAGCTTCAGGAATTAAGGTGGATTTATTGGATGTTTGCTCTAAAAATTTGTTGTAATTCGCCAAGGCCTTATCCAAATTACCAAGCCGGTGATGGCAAATTCCAAGGTAGAAAAAGACATCAATGGGGGCTGACTTTTCGTTCGGCGAGTAAATATCATAATTTACTTCGGTTTTCGCAGAGGCGGTTTCTAAGTGTTTAAGTGCAGTTTCGGGATTCTTATTCATCCCCAGTAAAATAAATCCTTTCCGATAGTTATAGTTACCGTTTTTTGCGTCCATTTTGAGTAACTTATCGGTAACCAAGTCTGCAAAATGATAAAAATTCTCTTGTAAAAAGCGAGAGCATTCCACCACGAGCTGAGGCTCACTGGCTCCGTTTATCATTTCTTTTACTTCCGTTTCGGTCATTTGTCCAAAAACAGTTCCGGATAGTAAGCAGAGAAAAAGCGTAATTTTTTTCATGAGTCTATTATTAGTCTTTGAATTTACTTAAAATTTTCTGTCAGCGTCAAATTGTTCTAAATAATCCGCAACGCGGCGAACGAACTGCCCCCCTAAAGCGCCATCCACTACGCGATGGTCATACGAGTGGGAAAGAAACATTTTATGACGGATACCAATAAAATCTCCGTCTTTGGTTTCAATTACAGCGGGTACTTTACGGATAGCACCTAAGGCTAAAATCGCTACTTGTGGTTGGTTGATTATAGGGGTTCCCATGACGTTTCCGAAGGTACCAACATTTGTTATGGTGTAGGTCCCGCCTTGAATATCTTCGGGTTTTAATTTATTATTCCTTGCGTTATTTGCCAATTGATTCACAGCCTTCGTCAATCCAACCAAATTCAATCGATCTGCGTGGCGTATAACTGGTACGATAAGATTACCTGAAGGCAGTGCGGTTGCCATTCCTATGTTGATGTCCCGTTTTTTAATGATGTTGGTGCCGCTTACGGAAACATTGATCATGGGGAAATCTTGAATAGCTCTTGCTACGGCCTCAATAAAAATCGGGGTAAAGGTGATGTTCTCACCTTCTCGCGTTAGGAAGTCCTTCTTGACTTTATTTCTCCACAAAACAATATTGGTTACATCGGCTTCTACGAAAGACGTAACATGGGGTGAAACTTGCTTCGACATGACCATATGATCCGCAATGAGCTTGCGCATTCTGTCCATTTCTATAATTTCCTCGCCGCCCGATGGGATAGGAGGGGAGGTTGGAGCAGTAGGAGCTGATCCTTTTTTCTCTACTTCTTGGCTCGCCTCTTTCACGCCACTATTAGCGCGGTTCGACAAGTGGTTTAGTATGTCTTTTTTCGTGACTCTACCTTCCATGCCCGTTCCGGGAATGCTCTGTAATTCTTCTTGGCTGATTTGTTCCTTTTGAGCGATGCTTCTTACCAAGGGGGAATAAAATCGTCCGTTTGATCCTGAAGCAATCTTTTCGCTTACGGATTGTGGCTCATCGATAGGTATTGAGGCTTCACTTTCGGGCTGGACTTGAACGTTCGTTGGGGCGGGTACTGCTTCCTGAGTAGTCTCCTGCATTGGCGAAGCATCGCCGTCGGTGGATAGTATTGCGATTACCTCACCAACCTTGGCTACCTCATCCTTTTGAAAAAGTTGTCGAACTAAAATTCCTGCAGCTTCTGAGGGCAATTCATTATCCACTTTATCCGTGGCTACTTCGACCAAAGGTTCATCCATGGCAACAGCATCCCCAACTTTCTTTAGCCAATTGGTAATTGTTGCTTCGGTAACGCTTTCGCCCATTTTAGGCAAACGAATTTCTATTTCAGCCATACTACAGTATTGATGTCGCGCAAAGGTATGAAAAAGGAGTTATTTTTTTTCGATTTTAACGGTCAAGTTTACGAATCAACCGAAGGACGAAGGCAAGGTCTTTCCAAACGGAGTAATCCCGGGCATAAATCAGGTTAAATTTATCCTGTAGATCAGGCGACATCGCCTCGTTTATGTCTAATGGGGTTAGTATTCCCGCTTTAATTCTGGGTAAAAAAGGATCCATTTTTTGGTTCTTGTCGAGCGTGAATCCTATCCATGTTTTCTTGGAAATCAATACGTCCCAAGCATTTTTTATAAAACCAATTTTGTTGGTATAAAGCCAAAATAAAATTGGACTAAATAACAAAAATCCTAGGGCTAAGAGAAAATCAATGAACCTTTTGGAACGTAAGTTTTCAGGTCGACTCAAGGGGTTAATGTTCACGCGATACGCTTCCCCTTGGGTATCAATGGAGTTGCTTCCGATAATGAAATCGGCCTCCGGCTGAGCAATTTTAAAGTCGAGGGCTTTGTATTTAATTTGCGACATGTAAAAAATTATTTTCGATGCATCCAAGTTTTTGGCACTAAAAACAATTTCATCGTAATCGTTGAACGGTATCGTATCGATCCAGTTTTCTTCCGAAGCTTTCGCCTCTAAGTAGGGTTGTTTGAGGTAAACGCCATGCATGTAGTCAACATCTTGAATGTTCTGAATCAACAAGTTTTTTATGCGTAGAAATTCATCGTGATCGCCAACGATAAGAAAGCGGTTTTTTCTTAAGGGATTCCAGCCGTTTTCTAACCGGAACAAATAAAATTGAATAAACCGGTCAACAAAGGTCCATACGATAAACCACAACCCACCAAGTAGAATGTACAATCTTGAAAATTGAAGCGCTTTGGGTAAGAGGGCATAGGCTGCGAGTATTATCAAAGTCCCGGCTAAGGAACCCTTAATGGCTTTGGATATTTTGAAAGGTGGATCATAGGTTCCAAACAAAAGATTCGTAGACGACCACACGAAAAAGTAGCTTGGAATAAGAACGGTAAAGGCCGAGGTTGGAAAGGAAATATGTTGGTTTTTCCAGGGTAAGGTCAAAAGATAGAGGCCCATCAACAAGGTGCCTCCGGTCCAAAGCAGCGGAAAGAGCTTTTTGACTCCTCTATTCACAAGGGCCAGTGTTGCCCGAGTAAAGATGCCTGCATGAATGAGCAAGGAGAAAAGAAATGCATTGTTTTGACTGAAGTGTTTGTTCGCAAATATGGACATAGCCTTGTAAAAGACAAGGACATAATTCACCGAACTTTTTTTGGTACTCTCTCCTTTGTAGTGGATGATCGTTGTCTCGGGAAAATAAATATTCTTGAATCCGGCCTGAGTAATGCGATAGGATAAATCGATGTCCTCACCATACATGAAAAAGGTTTCGTCCAAATAACCGATGGAGTCTAGTACTGATTTTCGAACACACATGAAAGCCCCACTTAATACATCCACTTCGTGTGTCTGTTTTGGATCCAAAAATCCCAAATGGTACGTTCCAAAAATCCTAGAATTTGGAAAAAGGGTAGATAAACCAAAGATTTTGTAAAAGGCAACTAGAGGAGTAGGTAATCCGCGTTTTGATTCCGGAAGAAAATTCCCTTTACCATCAACCATGCGAACGCCAAGACCACCAATGTCTTGATCCTCCTCCATTTTCTGAATCACCTTGGAGAAGGTTTCTTCTTCAACGACGGTATCGGGATTTAGCAATAATACGTAGGTACCATTGGCTATTGCAATTCCTTGGTTGTTTGCTCGTGAAAAACCTACATTTTCTTGGTTAGGAATCCATCTCACTTGTGGAAATTTCGTTTGAACCATCTCAGCGGATCGATCAATACTGGCATTGTCTATTACAATCACTTCAATATCAGAGGCACAATCGCTTTGAAAAACGGCGCTTAAGCACTGTTCCAAGAAATACGCTACATTGTAATTAACAATGATAATGGAAAGCTTCGGTGCAGTTGTTTTTTTCACCCTTTTACGGCAATACAAGAGATTTCAATCCGTGCATCCAAGGGCAAACGGCTAACTTCAACGGTCTCTCGGGCAGGGGGTATGCCTTGAAAAAAGGTGGCGTAGCATGCATTGACCTCGTTGAAATCATTTAAATCGGTTAAGAAAATGGTCGATTTCACGACGTTTTCCAAGGTAAAGCCTTCCGTTTTCAATAAATTATTGATATTGGTTAAAATTTGAGCCGTTGCTTGGGTCATGTTTTCCTGCACTAGGGATTTCGTTTCAGGGTCTATGGGTACGTGTCCGCTAACAAACAAGGTGTCGCCAACTAGAATTCCTGGTGTGTAGGGGCCGATGGGCTTAGGGGCCGATGGATTTGTAACGGCTTTTTTAGTGGTTTTCATGAAGCTAAGGTCTTAAATTCTACATTTGTAAAAGTAAAACTTTATACCCAAATGCGCATTTTAGTCGTTGATTTTTACGATTCTTTCGTGTTTAACTTGGTTCATTATTTTTCCTCCTTGGGCGTTACTGTAGACGTGTTTTCGGATGCCCAAATGGAACCCAATGACCTATCGTTTTTATCGAATTATTCTGGTATAGTACTCTCTCCTGGCCCGGGCTTGCCTGAAGAAACCGTTTCAATGATGCCTATTATCAACCATTGTGTTGGAAGGATTCCCGTATTTGGTGTTTGTCTCGGAATGCAAGGTCTTGGACAATCGATGGGCGGGACTTTGGTGAATATGTCAGAAGTACGGCATGGGGTTTCTACCCAACTTTCCTTCAACCCTGAGGCCTTTCTTTTTTCGAGCTTACCCGATTTTGTCGAGGTAGGTTTATACCACAGTTGGAGAATTGAAGGACTAAACCAGCATTACATCACGAGTGTAGGCGATAGGGGTACGGTTATGTCTTTGGCCTCTAGCCAGCGCAAGCAATGTGGGGTACAATTTCATCCAGAATCCATTCTTACGCCCCATGGCAAACAAATGATTTCTAATGTGATACACCACTTTTTCGCGGAATAAGGCAATCATGATGATAGAAATTGAGAACAAAACGTCCTGCTTTTTGTTTCACTTTTTTACAATATCATGAAACAAATACTCCGCTACTTTTTCTTATTTGCGTTAGGCAATGTGTTCGCTCAAAACGGTTTGGTTCGAGGAAAGGCCTTCGATTTGTCAAATAATCAGCTCTTACCTCAAGTAACGGTAACCTGTGTTGAATTGGAAAAAGAAGTAGCTACCAATGCTCAGGGACTTTTTGAATTCACCAACTTGCCTCCTGGAATTTATTCGTTCAAGGCAAAGGGTAAAGGAACCAAAGAAGCATTTCAAAACGAGATTACCGTTACCAATGCAAGGACGGTTACCTTGGAGTTTTACCTGGAGCGTGAACTGACGGAAAAGGTAACGCGGGAAATTGTAGTCAAGGGACCAAAATTCCAGCGCAGTGTGGAATCTCCCGTTTCTTTAAAAACTTTAAATGCTACCGAAATTGAACGTTTACCGGGGGCGAACCGAGACGTGAGCAAAGTAATTGCGGCCCTTCCAGGGGTAGCTTCCCGTGCTACCTTTCGAAACGATATCATCATTCGTGGTGGTTCTCCGGGCGAAAACCGTTTTTACCTCGATGGAATTGAAGTGCCGAACATTAACCATTTTGCCACACAGGGATCGAGTGGTGGGCCCGTGGGTTTGTTGAACGTCAACTTTATTAGTGAGGTGGATTTTTATTCCGGTGCCTTTCCGATGAACCGAGCAAATGGATTAAGCAGCGTTTTGGCCTTCAAGCAAAAGGACGGAAATGCCGATGGGTTAATTACAAACTTTGCGCTAGGATCCAGCGATGCGGCATTGACCTTGGATGGGCCGTTGGGGAAAAAATCGAACTTTATTTTTTCCGCAAGAAGGTCTTACCTACAATTTCTTTTTGCGGCGCTTAAACTTCCAATTTTACCGACTTACAATGACTTTCAATACAAAGTGAACGTGCCGATAAATGCCAAAAATAAACTATCGTTTATCGGTTTAGGTGCCATCGATCAATTCGCGTTGAACGCAAGTGTGAACGACGGGATTTCAGACACCACTCAACGAGAATATAATGATTTCTTATTGGGTAATATTCCTATGCAAAGCCAATGGAATTATACGTTTGGAGTGAATTATCAACACCTGGGCAAGCAATCCATTCAACAGATTGTGGTTTCTAGGAATATGTTGAACAACAAAGCCTACAGGTATAAAGATCTGATTGAAACGCCAGCAAATTTGATTCAAAACTATGCATCCTTTGAAGCGGAGAATAAAGTAAGGTTGGAACACACCTACCGCCAGGGCGGAATGAAATGGAATGTCGGAGTTGCTTATGAATACGCCCGGTATAGAAATGAGACTTACAACAATATTACCATACAAGGTATTCCGGTTGTTATTGATTATACTTCGGATTTGTTCTTGAGTAAGTATGCTGCATTTTCTCAATTGAGTCAAGCATTTTTCGATGAAAAATTAAATGTATCGGTCGGCGTTCGGATGGATGGTTCAAATTACAGTAAATCAATGGCCAACCCCTTCAAACAAATTTCTCCTACGCTATCGGTCAATTATCGGTTGAACGAAGCTTTTGCACTGAATATGAATGTGGCGAGGTACCACCAAATTCCGGCCTATACGATTTTAGGTTACCGAAACAACGCGGGGACCCTAGTCAATAAGGATAACGGACTTGAATACATCCGAGCGGACCATTACGTTTTTGGGTTGGAATATCGAACGAAGAAAAGCTCAAGAATTACCTTGGAAGGATTTTACAAAAACTACAGCAACTATCCATTCAGTTTGAAGGATTCGATTTGTTTAGCGAATCAAGGATCCGATTTCGGGGTTGTTGGTAATGAGGCCGTGAAAAGCATTTCAGAGGGAAGAACGTATGGCGCGGAGTTTCTGTTCCAACAAAAATTGTACAAAGGCTTTTATTCTGTATTTGCCTATACCTATGTTATTTCGGAGTTTCTTGATAAAAAGGGTGCCTATGTGCCTACGGCTTGGGACAGCCGCCATATCGTTTCATTGACGGGTGGTAAACGCTTCAAAAAGGGTTGGGAATTTGGAATGCGATGGCTATTTTCAGGGGGATCGCCTTATACCCCATACGATATCCCTACCTCAAGTTTGATTGCTAATTGGAACATCAATGGTATTGGTTTATTGGATTACAGTAAACTGAATACGCAGCGTGAGTCAAGCTTCCACCAACTCAATGTACGTTTAGATAAAAAGTTCTTTTTGGACAAGTTTAATTTGAACTTTTACCTCGACATTCAAAATCTTTACGGGTATAAAACCAAAGTAGCACCCATCCTTTTGGTACAGACCGATGCTACAGGTGCTCCCTTGGTGGATCCCAACGATCCAACACGCTACCAAACCAAGTTAATTGATAATGCTTCAGGCATTGTTCAACCCACATTGGGAATTATTATTGAGTTTGCCGCGAAGCGCAAACCCATTTCCATGGATGCTAGTCCCAAATAATACGTTTTTTGTTTTTTGACAAAAACGTTTTAAGGGCATCCGATTTTTTGAACGAAGTTTTGCAAAACTCTGCAAATTCTGGGGATTCATAAAAGGTGTTATAAACTTTTTCGCCATAGACATGTGCTACCATATGTTCTTTGATCATTAGTTTTGGCTGCGTGTTTAAATTATTCTGTACTCCTTTTAAATAGGAAGTTACCGATTCCTCATAAAGTGCCATAAGTTCTGCGTTGTTTTCGAAGGTGGTTTTCCACTCAGCGTGTTGTGGAAAGGTATAGTTGGATTCTTCTTTTTTCGGTTTTTGTTGGATTGGGTTATTGGGGGTAACGGCCTTGGCTTCCGTTTTTTCCTTCTTGACCACGGTTTCTGGCAGAACCTCGTTCGATGCTTTCGGTTTTTCGGTGCTTGTCTTCAAGGAAGTTGGCGGCTCGTTGGTGGAAATAGGTTGCGATGCCGTTGGTTTAGGAAGCGGTTTTGGTTTCATGGGTACTGCAGCACGAGGTTCTTCATTGGAAGAACATCCAAAAGCGATAACTAAGGGAAGCGCCAGAAAAAATCGATAAATCATAATTAATGAATTTCAAAATGGATAAGAAAAACAACGTATCTTTGCACCAAAATACAAATAAAATGGCTACAAATCGAACGTTTACCATGTTAAAACCTGACGCAATTGAAAATGGACACATGGGAAAAATCCTTTCAATGATTATCGATGCAGGATTTACTATCAAAGCAATGAAATATACGCGTCTTACGGAAGCCCAGGCTGGTGCTTTTTATGAAGTGCATAAGGAACGTCCTTTTTATGGAGAATTGGTGTCTTATATGACCTCAGGACCCATTGTGGCTGCTATTTTAGAAAAGGATAATGCCGTTGAGGACTTTAGGAAACTAATTGGTGCCACAGATCCAGCGGAAGCAGCAGAGGGAACCATCAGAAAGTACTTTGCTGAAAGCAAAGGACGCAATGCCGTTCACGGTTCAGACTCCGACGAAAATGCAGCGATTGAAGGTGCATTTCATTTTTCAGCGAACGAGGTATTCTAACCATATAAATAAAAGCGTTTAAAGACCACCTTGTGTGGTCTTTTTGTTGTTATGAAACATTCTGAAGCTACCGAAAAAAGGAGAACCTTTGGGATCATATCCCACCCCGATGCCGGTAAAACCACGCTGACCGAAAAACTGCTTTTGTTTGGAGGGGCGATTCAAACCGCGGGGGCTGTTAAAAACAACAAAATTAAGAAAGCTGCTACCTCGGATTTCATGGAAATCGAGAAACAACGAGGAATCTCTGTGGCTACATCTGTCATGGCTTTTCAATATCAAGGAAAGCAAATTAACATCTTAGATACCCCTGGTCACAAGGATTTCGCTGAGGATACCTTTCGGACCCTCACCGCAGTAGATTCCGTAATCCTAGTTATTGATTGCGCCAACGGTGTGGAGGAACAAACCGAAAAACTTATGGAGGTTTGTAGAATGCGAAAAACGCCGGTGATCATTTTTATTAATAAAATGGACCGTGAGGGGAAAGAGGCATTTGATTTATTGGATGAATTGGAAAAATCCTTATCCATTCGTGTGTGTCCATTAACGTGGCCAATTGGGATGGGTGATCGTTTTCAAGGGGTATATAACATTTATCAAAAAGGCTTGAATTTATTCTCTGCGAATAAGACCAAAATATCGCAGGACGTTGTGTCAATTACATCCTTGGAAAGTCAAGAATTGGATGAGTTGGTTGGAGAATCTCCTGCTACGGAATTGCGTGATGAGTTAGCAATGGTCGAAGGGGTGTATGATGCGTTTAACCGGGATGCTTATCTTAAAGGAGATGTGGCTCCCGTATTTTTCGGTTCTGCGGTGAATAATTTTGGAGTAAAAGAACTCTTGGATACCTTTTGTGAAATTTCACCTTCGCCCCGTGGCAGGGATACCGATAAAAGGCGGATTGAACCTTCTGAAGAAAAGTTCACTGGGTTTGTATTTAAAATTCATGCTAATTTGGATCCCAAACACCGAGACAGAATAGCTTTTTTACGGATCGTTTCAGGAAAGTTTGAACGCAACCAGTTCTATTTTCATGTACGAGGGGATAAAAAAATGAAGTTTCCAAATCCAACATCCTTTATGGCACAGGATAAAAGCGTTATAGATGAAGCCTTCCCTGGCGATGTGGTTGGGTTGTACGACTCCGGTAATTTTAAAATAGGAGACACCCTAACTGAGGGCGAACGCATGATGTTTCAGGGAATTCCAAGTTTTTCTCCCGAAATATTTCAAGAATTGGAAAATCTTGATCCCTTGAAATCGAAACAACTAGACAAGGGAATTCGTCAGTTAATTGACGAAGGGGTCGCACAACTTTTTATTCAGCAGCCGGGTAATCGAAAAATTGTTGGCACCGTTGGTCAACTGCAGTTCGAGGTTATTGCATACCGATTAATGCATGAGTATGGTGCGAATTGTCGATTTGTCCCCCGAAATTATGTCAAAGCGTGTTGGTTGACGTCGGAAAATGAGGAAGAGATGGATCGGTTTAAAAAGGCTAAATTTAACCATATGGCAACCGATAAGGACGAAAATTGGGTGTTCCTTGCAGAAACACCATTTCTATTGTCCATGGCAGAACAAGACTATCCAAACATTACCTTTCATAAATCTTCAGAATTCAAATTACAGCGGAAAGACTAGAGGGTATTCAATACAATGCGATGGCGTTTAATTTGGATTGTTCCTTTGTTCTCCAGCTGTTTCAGTAAACGAGAAATAACTACCCTCGAAGAATGCAGGTCGTCGGCAATTTCTTGATGCGTATGATGCAATTCCATCGTTCCTAATAATTTCGCTTGATCCGTAAGGTATTTTAATAAGCGTTCGTCTAAGCGCATAAAAGCAATTTCATCAATGGTTTCCATTAATTCCATCATACGGGTATGGTAGGATTGTAAAATATAGGTCCGCCACGAAGGGTATTTATCCATCCATTGGCTCATGAAAGCAGTCGGAAACATCAACAGCAAAGAAGGTTCCATGGCCGTAGCTTTCACTTGAGAGTCGGTTTTTCGAACACAACATTGCAAAGTCATAGCACAGGTGTCCCCACCCTCGATGTAGTAAAGTAGGAGTTCTTCCCCGTTTGGATTTTCCCGAGAAACTTTTATCGAACCTTGAATTACGATGGGTATCATTTGCAACGTATCTCCCACGTGAATGATGACTTCGTCTTGTATGGTCTCCCGAATTTTGGCAATGTGACTCATTTCCTCTAGCAGGTCGGCTTCGAGGATATACCCAATGGATTCGTGGAGTAATTGTTTTTTATCGAAGGGTTGCATTTTTCTTGTAATGTATAAAAAAATTCGCCCAGATCACTTTCGATAAGGCATAAAGGTAAGGTCCTAGGCCAACCAGAGCAATGAGGACTAAACTGATTTGAGTCCATACATCCACATTGTCGAAAAACCAATTACAAGAGGCCCAAATGGTAACGAAGACGGCTACCCCAAGCGCGTAGGAAACGTACATGGCGCCGTAATAGAATCCAGGTTCAGGTTTTAAATTAAGCCCGCATTTTTCACAATGATCGTTGACCTCTCCCATGGTAGAAAACCGATATGGATGCGCAACCATGAACCGACCTTCCTGGCACTGAGGACATGTCATGGTAGCGATGCTATATAATTTAGATCCCTTTTTCATATTCCATTTTTTGCGAAGATACTCAAAGGCTACAAGGTAAATGGTAACCTAAGTTACCGTTTAGGCAAGGAGTGATGAAAGGCATGGGTTAGCGACTTATAGGCTTCTGAATAATCCCCGTTGCTGTCGCGAAGCGTAAAGGTTGTATGATCACAGGTATTGCTCTGTTTTCGAAGGTGCGCAATTTTTCGGATGCACGCTCCATGCTGGTTTAAGATTCCAATCGATTCGGATGGGAATAAATTCAAGGTATGAAAGAGGCCTTCGAAGCGCTTGGATTCATTTTCTGGGTAGATAATCCAGAAACTTCCATTGGGTGAAAGCATGGAAAAGCAGGCGGCTAACCAGGGTTCCACGGATTCCATATCCATGTGCTTTTGTAGTTTATTTTTTGTGGTAGAAGGATTATTGCTAAAGTAATAGGGTGGATTGCTTACGATAAGATCATAGGCATAGGGCTTTTTAAAGGAATTAATATCCTCACAAAATGCGTTCATGCGTGCGCTAAAGGGACTGTGTACTAAATTGTAGGCACATTCTTCATGGGCTTGAGGATCGGCCTCTACACAATCCACCTGCATTGAGGGAAATTTTTGAGCCATCATGAGGCCAAGGACCCCTGATCCTGCACCCGCATCTAAACCTCGCAACCCAATTTCTGTTTGACAAAAAGCACCAAGGAGCATGGCATCTGTTCCCAATTTGTGGGAATGCACGTTCTTAAATAGGGTAAATTCTTTGAATTTAAATGCCGCCAAGGTTAATAGGCTTTGGCAAAAATTACGCGTTGTGGGGAAAGTTTACCAGTTACCATACAAACGCCGGCTTCGCTGGGTCCATCAAAAGGAATACATCGAATGGTAGCCTTCGTTTCATTCTTAATTAATTCTTCGGTTTCTGCTGTTCCATCCCAATGCGCTAAGAAAAAGCCACCCTCATCGATTCGCTGCTTAAATTCTTCATACGTTTCTACCCGAAAGGTATTCGCTTCTCGATGACGTTTAGACCGTTCCAATAAATTGGACTGAATTTCATGCAGCAATGCGGCAATGTGTTCAACGACACCTTCCACGGGCACGGAGGATTTTTCTTTAGTATCTCTACGAGCAATTTCGACTTGTCCGTTTTCCAAATCTCTAGGGCCCATGGCCAATCGAATGGGTACGCCTTTCAATTCGTATTCGTTAAATTTCCATCCAGGACGTTTGTTGTCATCCCCATCGAACTTAAACCGAATTCCGAGTGCTTTGAGGGAATTTCCTAGGGATTTAAATTTCTCTTCAATTAACTCAAGTTCCTCTTCTGTCTTATATATTGGAATAGCCACTACTTGTATTGGTGCCAATTTGGGAGGTAGAACTAATCCCTCGTCGTCGGAATGGGTCATGACTAGGGCGCCCATAAGGCGGGTTGAAACACCCCACGAAGTAGCCCATACAAAATCGAGTTTACCTTGTTTATCTGCAAATTTCACATCAAAGGCTTTCGCAAAATTCTGTCCCAAAAAATGTGAGGTCCCTGCTTGCAAGGCTTTTCCATCCTGCATCATGGCTTCAATACAAAGGGTATCGTCGGCGCCAGCAAACCGTTCACTAGCCGTTTTTCTTCCCATAATTACGGGCATTGCCATAAAATTCTCGGCAAAATCAGCATATACTCGAAGCATTTGCTCGGTTTCCTCGATGGCCTCTTCTTTGGTGGCATGAGCGGTATGCCCTTCTTGCCAAAGAAATTCAGCGGTCCGCAAGAATAAACGGGTTCGCATTTCCCAACGGACTACGTTAGCCCATTGGTTGATTAGGATGGGTAAATCGCGGTACGATTGAATCCAATTCCGATACGAGTTCCAAATAATGGTTTCCGAGGTAGGACGAACAATCAATTCTTCCTGTAGTTTAGCTTCCGGATCTACCTCAACGCCTTTTCCATCGGCGGTGGCTTTGAGGCGATAATGGGTAACAACAGCACATTCTTTGGCAAAGCCTTCCACATGGCTCGCCTCCTTACTTAGGTATGATTTAGGTATGAATAGGGGGAAATAGGCATTGGAGTGACCGGTTTCCTTAAACATTCGATCAAGAACATCGCGCATGTTTTCCCAAATGGCGTAGCCATAAGGTTTAATAACCATACACCCTTTAACGTCGGAATGTTCGGCTAAATCTGCCTGATGGACAATGTCATTGTACCACTTCGAATAATCTGCTTCGCGGGTAGCTATATTTTTACTCATATAAACAAAATGATGGCAAAGGTACGAAAGCGCACGGAACTATGAGGGCCTTACGAAGGAAAGGTACAAACCTAGAATAAAAATTCTTGCTTAGTGGTTTTGAATGCCTCTACGAAAATAGTTTTTATCGTATCGCTTTGAGGGGAATTTTTAATCAGGTGAACCGAGCAATCGACCGTACTTCCTCCAAAGGAACCTGGTTTAATGTACTCTTTAAGATTGAATTCTGCCAGTCCGTTAACATCGGTAATTTCTTCCATAACAAAAGGGCTGTAGGGTGCATTGGGGGTAACCCCATCAATAACAACTTTTGCCCCTAACTTAGGCTGACCGTTGTATCCGACGTAAACACGCAAGACGGTATCGTTCTGTTTTTGGCAACTGTTTAAAACGAAAAAAAAGAGGGCAAAAAGGGAGAGAATTCGTAGGTTCATAAGTCTAAATCTATTCAAATGTAGGAAAACTACCGTTGAAACGCAAATGTTCCTACCTTTGAAAGGTGAATTCTTTACTTAGTTTTTTTGAAAACCTACACCCGGTTTGGGCAGCCTTGTTGGCTACTACTTTTACGTGGTTGGTTACAGCCGCTGGTGCGGCCTTGGTTTTTTTGTTTAAAACCATGCATAGAGGCCTTTTGGACGCCATGTTAGGATTTACTGGAGGAGTTATGGTGGCAGCAAGTTTTTGGTCCCTACTCAATCCTTCCATTGAGATGTCGGAAAAATTATATCCTTCCATGCCTTGGATGCCAGCTGCTGTAGGTTTTTTAGTGGGCGCCTTGTTTCTTTTCATTCTCGATAAAAAAATGCCCCACTTGCATCTCAATTTTAACGATGAGGAGTCCGAAGGGGTGAAAACCCAATTGCATAAAACAACCTTATTGGTATTGGCAATTACCTTACACAACATTCCCGAGGGTTTGGCTGTGGGCGTATTATTTGGTGCTGCTGCGAATGGTATGGGAGGAGCAACGATTGGTGCGGCGGTTGCCTTAGCCATAGGAATTGCGATTCAAAATTTTCCAGAAGGCTTTGCTGTGGCTATGCCGTTGCGTCGTGCGGGTGCAAGCCGTTTCAAGGCGTTTTGGTACGGTCAATTGTCAGCCATTGTAGAACCCATCGCCGGAGTAGTGGGGGCCTTAGCCGTGATTTATATTCAGCCCATTCTGCCTTTTGCCTTGGCTTTTGCTGCGGGAGCAATGATCTTCGTGGTGGTAGAAGAAGTAATTCCCGAAACCCAACGCGATAAATACACCGATCTGGCGGTATTGGGCTTCATTGGTGGTTTTGTGGTGATGATGGTATTGGATGTAGCTT
The DNA here is from genome assembly GCA_903823565.1 of uncultured Flavobacteriales bacterium. Taxonomy (GTDB): domain Bacteria; phylum Bacteroidota; class Bacteroidia; order Flavobacteriales_D; family Crocinitomicaceae; genus UBA952. The sequence goes on along the minus strand of CAIJTF010000089.1, from coordinate 21,757 downwards.
TGGGGTAGATAATAAGACTTTAGGATATAAGGATAAAAGGACAGAAAGACTTAAAGAATCTTGTATTCTCTTAAAATCTTAATATCCTAACGTCTTAAAGTCTAAAAAGGACATTAGGATATTTCTTCCTCTCCCTTCGAAGGGGGAAACAACAATCTTCCTCCTAGCTTTTGGATCAGACTTATTTCAAATCAATTCCGCAAATTGTAGCTTCCGTTGCTTTTAAAATTTCTCGAACCTCCTCGAGGGTTGGGGCTTCCGCATAGATGCGCAAAACTGGTTCGGTGCCCGATGGCCGAATCATTACCCATCGATTCTCGTCAAGTATATACTTAAATCCATCAGTGGTGAGCGTGTCCTTGATCGGATAGTTCCCAAAATAAGTGAAGTGATTAGCCGTACATTGTGAAACAATACGTTCTTTCAATGCTTCAGATAGGTGTAGGTCACTTCGTTCAAATTTGAACGGCCCTACGATTTCATACACCTCTTCGATGAGGTCTTCTAATCGTTTTCTTGATTTGGCCATGAATTCCCAAAGGATTAGTCCCATCCAAATACCATCCCGTTCTGGAATATGACCTTTCACTGCAATTCCCCCCGATTCTTCTCCCCCTAAAAGTACGTCCTCTTTAACCATAATGGCTGCAATGTCTTTAAACCCAATTTTGGTGGTGGTATGTTCTAAACCGTAATGTTCACACATTTTGTATACCCTTGGCGTTACGCTAAAAGCAATGGCGACTTTGCCGGACATTCCCTTGTATTTAACGAGATAATGAATCAGCAACAAAATGATGTGATGCGAGTCAATGAACTCTCCGTGGCTGTTATACAGGCCAATTCGATCTGCATCCCCATCCGTTGCTAATGCACAATCTATGTTTTGGTGGGATTTAATATAGGAAGCTAATTCTTCCAAGTTCTTTCCAATGGGTTCTGGTGCTTGTCCTCGAAACGTAGGGTTATGATCGCAGTGCATTAGTACCGTTTCAGGAAGCAATTGGGGTATGACGCGTTGTCCAGCGCCGTACATGGCGTCGTACATCAAACGCAATCCCGAGGATTTAATGGCTGGAATATCGAAATGCGCGTAGACATGGTCAAGGTAATCTTTTTCTAAGGGAAGAACTTCAACCCCGTTTTGTTTTATGGCTTCTTCCAAGGAAAAACCGCTATAATCAATCGTACAGGTTTCGGGAATAATCCTCTCTATTTCATTGATTTTTTCAGGTTGTAAGGGCCCTCCAAATTTTGCTTTCAATTTAAATCCATTGTAGGAAGGAGGATTGTGGCTAGCCGTAAGTATAATCCCTAAATCACAACCATATTTGCGCGCGCCTAGTGAGATCATTGGCGTTGATACGAAACCTTGCGTTACATATACTTTAATTCCTTGTGACACTAAAACAGCGGCAGCGGTTTGCATAAACAATTCGCCACCAAACCGACAGTCGTGTCCAATTACAATTGAGGGTTGGGCAGATTGTTGCTTCAGCCACTTCCCTGTCGCTTCTGTGACTCTAGCCACATTTTCTACGGTAAAGTCTTTAGCGATAATGGCCCGCCAACCGTCGGTGCCGAATTTGATTTGTTGCGCCATTCGTTTTATGAATTAAACTGATTAAAGGTTTGTTCGATTATGCCAACGCATTCTTCCAATGCTGCCTCATCCATGATTAGGGGAGGGGCAAAACGAATAATGTTTCCGTGCGTCGGTTTGGCCAATAGTCCGTTTTCCGCCAATGCTACACAAAAGTTCCATGCTGTATCGCTTTCTGGTGAATCGTTTATAACAACCGCATTTAAAAGACCTTTACCTCTTACCAAACTGAATAACCCCTTACGGTCCACCAAACGTTGCATCGCTTTTCGGAATTTTACACCCATGCGCCTTGCGTTAAGCATGAGTTTTTCTTCCATAAGGACGTTTAAGGATTCCGTTGCTACCGCACACGCTAAGGGGTTTCCACCAAAGGTCGACCCGTGTTGTCCAGGTTTGATGACGTCCATTACCTCATGGTCTGCCAAAACACCTGATACCGGATATACCCCTCCTCCTAAGGCTTTCCCGAGAATTAAAATATCGGGACGTTGATAGCTTGAACTCCGTTCACACGATGATTCGCAGCTACAATTCCCACATACGGCTAACAGGCTTCCTGTTCTTGCTAATCCCGTTTGAATTTCATCGGCAATGAATAAGGTTTTTGTTTGTGTACACAGCGATCGAAGACCCGAAATGTAGGTTTCGTCCGGGACGATAACCCCAGCCTCCCCCTGAACAGGTTCGAAGAGTATACCAATGGTATTTACCTGGTTTAAGACGTCTTTTGCGGCATCCAAGTCGTTGTATGGAATCGAAATGAATCCAGGAGTATGGGGACCAAAGTTGTTTTTGGAACCGGGGTCGGAAGAAAACGATACGATGGTGGTTGTACGGCCATGAAAGTTTCCATCACAGACCACGATATTTCCTTGGTTTTCTGGTATTCCTTTAACTTCATAAGCCCATTTTCTTGCCAGTTTTATGGCTGTCTCAACTGCTTCAGCTCCCGTATTCATAGGGAGAAATTGATCATACCCGAAGGTTTTGTGAAGCATGGATTCGAAGGGCCCGAGCCTATTGTTATAAAATGCGCGCGAGGTCAAGGTTAACGTTTTCGCTTGTTCTGTTAGCGCGTTAATAATTCTGGGATGACAATGCCCTTGATTGACGGCCGAATAGGCGGAAAGGAAGTCATAATACCGTTTTCCATTTACGTCCCACACAAACATTCCTTCTCCCCGTTCAAGGACTACGGGTAGGGGGTGGTAATTGTGGGCTCCGAATTGATCTTCTAAAGCGATGTAATCTGTCTTCATGGAGGTATTTGTCATAAGTTGAACAAAGATACGGGAAGGGCTTTAATTTATGAATGATTTCGCTACGATTCCTAGGCTGTTTTTTATTTTTGCGGAATGAAACGTCTTCTCCTCCTTTTTTTCGGGTTCGCTATTTCTCCCCTTTTCTCCCAGAAAAACATCGCGAATCAAAGGCATGTTTGGGGTTCTTACACCGGACTGCACCTCCTTTCCCCCAAAGTAGCCTGGTTAACCGAATACCAAGCCCGTTCTGCCAATGGAATTCAGCAATGGCAACAAAACCTCGTCCGCACGGGTATCGATTATGCAATTAATTCCAAGATTTCCTGCATGCTAGGCTATGCCTGGGTTCGTACCTATCCCTACGGGGAACAACCGGTGCTTCATTCCTTTGATGAGCAACGGATTTTTGAGCAAATAACCTTAAAATCGAACCTGGACCGGGTGGATATTCAACATCGGTATCGCTTGGAGCAACGTTGGTTAGATCAGTATTTTATGGACGTTTCAGGGCAAGTTTATGAAGGAGTGGTTGGATTTCGAAACCGCATCCGATACCGCGTAATGCTTACCTTACCCTTATCAAAACCAAGTTTATCGGACAACACCTTATTTTTGAATGTAAACAATGAAGTATTTCTTGGTTTTGGAAAAGGCATTGCGAAAAATCCCCTGGATCAAAACCGATTCATTACGGCATTAGGATGGCAGTTTAATAAGCAAACTAACCTCCAATTGGGGTATTTAAACCAGTTTATAATAAAGGGTAACGGATTGGACATGGAGCGCAACCATACGCTGTGGATGGGCTTGACCTATAACGTAGATTTTTCCAAGAAAGATCAACCCTAATTTAAAGGGGAAATTGCCCTTTTCCTTCGCTTGACCAACAATTAATTTCCGAACCGTTCAATGACCTGTTGGGTTACACCGGTATTCGAGAAACCTCCATCATGAAAGAGGTTTTGCATGGTGACGTAACGGGTTAAGTCAGAAAACATAGAAATACAGTAATCGGCACAGGCAACGGCTGGGGCATTACCCAAAGGAGACATCTGCTCAGAAAAATTAATGAACTCATTAAATCCTTTGATTCCTTGTCCTGCAGTTGTTACCGTGGGCGATTGAGAAATGGTATTTACCCGAACTTTCTTCGCTATCCCGTAATGGTACCCAAAGGAACGGGCAATAGACTCCAACAATGATTTAGCATCAGCCATGTCATTGTAGTCAGGAAAAATGCGCTGGGCAGCGATATACGTTAAAGCAACAACGGATCCCCAATCGTTCATGGCATCGTGTTTATAAAGGGTAGCTAAGGTCTTGTGCAAAGACATGGCAGACACATCCATGGTTTGTTGATAGAACTGATAATTATTCTCGGTGTAGTGCTTGCCTTTTCGGACGTTGGGAGACATACCAATGGAGTGTAAAACGAAATCGATTTTTCCTCCTAAAATCTCCATAGATTGGGTAACTAGATTTTCAAGCTCCTCTACGTTCGTGGCATCAGCCGGAATGATTTTACTTCCTGTTTTTTCGGCTAATCCGTTTATTTCTCCCATACGCATGGCAATGGGAGCGTTGGTTAAAACGAATTCTGCCCCTTCCTCGTGGGCCCTTTCAGCCACCTTCCAAGCGATGGATTGGTCGTTCAAGGCTCCGAATATTATTCCTTTTTTTCCTGCTAATAATTGTTTGGACATACGCGTAGTGTTTCGACAAAAATAACAAATGCATCCAATATGGGATAAATCTTTATTCATCCAAAGGAAAATCTAATCCCAGATAAAGAAAGTCTTCGATTCGATGATTTTATTCCTTATTTTCGAATCCAAATGTTGCGTTGCTTACTATTTGTTCTGGGTTGTGTTTTAATGGCTACCTGCTTCTCGCAACAGGTAAATGGGGTTGGTGATAAGGATTCAAAAACAAAACCTTCCGAAGCGCTTCTGATCGTATCCGGTTTCGGAGCTAAAATCAATGGGCTTGGTACGCTTCGACGCTATTTCAAGGATGCAGAGATGCCTGTTTACGTACCCAAATACCTCACCCGGAAATCCATTGCATCGTCGAAAGAAAGGTTACATAAATACATGGAGAAGCATAAGCTGAAGGAATACGAAAGCCTTCATGTATTGTCGTTTATTGTGGGTTCATGGACCATGAATCAATGGATAATTCAACACGGAAAAGGGAACATTAAAACCATAATTTATGATCGAAGTCCCTTGCAAGAACGTGCGCCAAGCATCTTGTTATCCGAGATGAAAGCCATCAATGCCCTATTGTTCGGTAAAATCACCCGTGATTTCAATGATACGCCCTACGCAAAAATTGAGGATGAGCAAATAGCGATCGGCATGATGGTCGAAGTTTATGCAACCAATGTCATTCGAAAGCACCAATCGTCCACTTTAGCTATGGGGCCCTTGCGATGGGATTTAGCACAATTCAATCAAGCGGTAAGGGATTGGGTTTACCTTCCGTTGAATCACGATCAAATGTATACACAACCAGAAAAATATGCACAGGAAATTTTTACCTTCATCCGTACTGGGCATTTTTCTGAAACCATGCATCAGGTGCGTCCCGTTGATAATCCCTTTATAAAATTGCGGAAGAGATGAGTACGATTTATCGGTTAAAACCCAAGTTTCAGGCATTATTAACGCCAACCATGCACCGCTTACACCGCATGGGAGCCACACCGAACCATCTTACGGTTCTGGCACTGTTGGCCTCCATTGGGGTGGGGGCTTCGATTTTCTTTGTTCCAAACGTTTGGGCATGGGCGGTAGTCCCTGGGTTTTTGTTTTTACGAATGGCCTTAAATGCTTTGGATGGATTAATGGCACGGACGTATAGCCAACAATCGAATATAGGTGAAATTTGGAATGAAATGGGCGATGTGATTTCAGACGCGGTGCTTTATTATCCTTTGTTATGGACAATGGGGTTGGGGCAGTATCCGCATTGGTTAGTCCTGTTTATGGTAACCATGGGGTTGAATGAAATGGCAGGCATCATGGGAAAAGTCATTGGAGGAGAACGGAGGTATGATGGCCCCATGGGTAAAAGCGATCGAGCCTTAGTCTTTGGACTCCTTTGTCTGCTTGTCCTGTTTTTTCCTGTGGTATTGAATTACGTTTTTTATGTCGTACTTGTTATTACTGCCGGAATGTGGTTCGGAACTTATCGTCGCATCAATAAATCGCTAGCGAAATGAATTATTTTTTCTCGAGTAGGTTTTCTGAAAACCAAGAAGTAATAACGATCATTTCCATCATCCTTGGTGTATTGGTTTTTGCCACTCTTTTGTTTTACGCGCTTGGTCGATTTTATCCCATTCCCAAGATTAATGAACTTAAGCAACGTACGCGATCCTGGTGGGTAATGGCAACGCTTTTTATTTTAGCCACTGTATTACATCCCATGATTTCCTTCGTGGCTTTTGGTTTATTGTCCTTTGTCGCCTTCCGTGAGTTAACCAGCATTAGTAAGAACATTCGTCCCGAAGATCGAAAAGCCATTTTTTGGTGTTATTTGGCCATTCCAGTTCAGTATTTTTTGGCATACAAAGGGTACTATAATCTTTTTACCATCTTCATCCCCATTATCATGTTCGTATGGATACCCTTCGTCTTGGTAGTGCGTGGCGAAACGGTTGAAATTAGTCGATCCATGAGTATTCTACCTACCCAACTCATGTTTACCGTTTTTTCCATTAGCCACCTTGCTTATCTGCTTTCCCTACCTGAATTGCAAGGATTTAATTCCGGGGGTAGAGGACTTCTTTTGTACATTGTTTTTCTAACAGAAATGAATGACGTATTTCAATTTACGTGGGGTAGCCTGTTAGGGAAACGTAAAATTGTTGCAACGGTAAGTCCCAATAAAACGTGGGAGGGATTTTTAGGCGGGATGCTTACGACCGTTTTAGTTTCTTATTTCATTCGCTTTCTAACCCCTTTCAGCATCACGGAATCCTTGGTGACGGGTTTGTTAATTGCTTGTACGGGATTTGTAGGCGATGTCATTGTATCTGCGATCAAAAGAGATAATGGAAGAAAAGATACCGGGACTATCATCCCGGGGCACGGTGGTATTTTGGATCGAATCGATAGTTTAGCGATTTCGGCACCCATCTTTTTTTACTGGGTTTATAACCTCTATTATGCCGTATGAGAACCCTTGGATTTTTTCTTTTGTACAAAGTAATCATGCGGTACTTTTTATCGTGGATTGTTGGCGTAAAGTGGATCAACAAGGAGCATTTGAGGGGTAAAGGGCCCTTTATTTTTGTTTCAAATCACAACAGCCATTTGGATACCATGGCAATTTTGGCAGCCCTACCCGCAAAGCAAATTCCTACAACGCATCCTGTTGCAGCCTTAGATTATTTCGGAAATTCAAGGCTTAAGAAAAAAATAACCCGGTTCCTTACTAATGCCATTTTAATTGACAGAAATCGGGATTCGAATAAGCAAAGTCCGACCAATCGTATGGTAAATTATTTGGATAGGAACCATTCCATTATTCTTTTTCCGGAAGGATCACGAGGTGCTCCCGAACAACTTCAGCATTTTCAAAAAGGTATAGGTGCATTGCTTGATCGAAGGCCCGATGTAGCCTATATTCCGATTTACATGAGTGGAATGGGTAAAGTATTACCCAAGGGCGAAAAAGTGCTTGTTCCCTTTGTCAGTTATGTCATTGTTGGCGAACCAAGAAAGGTAAAGGCGAGTGGGGTAGAGGACATTGTTGCGGAGGTTACCGCAGCGGTTCGTTCGTTGGAGGAGGCCCTAAAGGAAGCTATCAGAACGCCTTCTGGTGAATAGTCTGTGGTTTTCTGGGTTGTTGAATTCGGAATCTAAACAGTTTTTTTTATTAGCTTTGAATTCTAAATTAAAAACCATGAAAAAGTTAATGTTAGTTGCCGGTGTTGTTGTCTTGTTGGCCTCTTGTAAAAAAGATTGGACTTGCGAGTGTAAATTGAATGGTACAGTTACCACAAGTTCAACCATTAATGACACTAAGAAAAATGCCGTAACCAAATGTGATGAGGGCGATGCCTCCATTTTAGGCGCCACTCAGGATTGTGAGATTCAGTAATTTTTAGGGGCTTCGGCCCCTTTTTTTATCATGAATGGTTTAGAAGTTTTTCTCCTTGAAATTGGCTTTTCTTTTACCTTGGCTAAGGCCTTTCCTCATATCTTTTTTTTCTTCCTTGGAGGAGGGCTCGCTTTTATTTTTGTAAAGCATAATACCCTTGTTGGAACAATGAAATGGGTCTTTGGTATTGTACTGCTCGTTTCCTTGGAAGCCCTTTACTTCTCCTTATCTCCTTGGTACTATGGGGATTTATTTGAAGTTGGCTACCGCGAAAAAACAACCCTTGTCTTACCCAAAGATCGAAGGCTCCTTGTGGTGGCAGATCCAGATTGCCACAGTTGCATCGCTTCAACAGAAAACGTGCGGCAATGGTCCTCATTCATTAAGGTCCCCATTGAATATGTCTTGCTATCCAAAGATTCTTCGGATGTTGACTTTTTCCGTCGCCTCCTTCCTGCTAATGTTTCGTGCGCCTTGAGTCAGGATAGCCACAAAATGCTTCAATTGGTCAAGGGCTATTTCCCCAGTTATGTGTTAATCGATAATGGAAACGTGCAAGGGGTGTGGAACAATAATGTTTTTGGAGCAAGGGCATTAGACCTCGTTAACGCAAAAAAATAACCCCGACAATCGCCGGGGTTACGCTTAAACAACGAAAAATCAATTATTCAGCTACAACGGCAAATTTTACCGCTTGCTTTACTCCTTTGTATAAATTTGCTTCAGCCTCATACGAACCGACCTCACGGATTGGCTCGTCTTTAATTTTTAAGGATTTACGGTCAATATCAAACCCCGCTGCCTTTAAGGCATCCGATAATTGGATGGTATTGATGGATCCATAAATTTTTCCGTTTTCTCCGGCCTTGGTTGAAATAGTAACATTAACCTCAGCGAGTTTGGCTGCTAATTCTTGGGCTTCAGCCAACAGTTTCGTCTCTTTATGAGATTTCTGTCGCATGACTTCTTCGTGTGCTTTTTTAGCACTTACCGTGGCTAAAATTGCATAGCCTTGAGGAATAAGGAAATTTCTTCCGTACCCTGGTTTTACGGTAACCACTTCATTGGCGTACCCTAATTTATCTACGTTTTTTAATAGAATGACTTCCATGATTCAATATTTAATCGATTATTTCAACATATCTCCTACGTAAGGCATCAACGCAATATGACGTGCTCGTTTGATGGCCTTATTCACTCGTCCTTGGAACTTTGCAGAGGTTCCTGTAATTCTTCTTGGAAGAATTTTTCCTTGCTCGTTCACCAGTTTCAACAAGTAGTTGGCATCTTTGTAATCGATGAATTTAATGCCTGATTTTTTGAATCGGCAGTATTTATCCTTCTTAATATCAATATTAATCGGGGTTAGGTATCTAATATCATTTGACATCTCGGTAATGTTTTAGGGTTAATAATTAATTAGCCGATGCTTTCGCTCTACGCTTTTCAGCATAAGCCACGTGGTCTGCATCCATACGCACGGTCAAAAACCGCAGTACACGCTCGTCACGCTTCATCATTAATTCATAGCCTGCAATAACAGACCCTTCGGCTTCAAATTCCATCAAAAAATAAAATCCAGTGGACTTTTTTTGAATCGGATAAGCCAGTTTGCGCAGTCCCCAATTTTCCGAATGCTTGATCTTGGCACCCATGCCTTTGATATCGCCTTCGAATTTCTGCACTGCTTCCTTTGCCTGATCCTCAGACAAAACGGGAGTTAAAATGAAAACAGTTTCATAAGAATTCATAAGGTTCTTAATTAGTTAATAATTTTTTAAGGGTGCAAAGATAGTATAATTTATGGCATGCACCAAGGAATTCCTAGGATTTAATAGGCATGATGGACATTCCATCCATTTTAAGTACCTTTCGAACGCAATTTAAGGTTCATGCCCTATTTTTCTCAAGATTACATCGACTTTTTCATTGAATTGGCAGCGAACAATCACAAAGATTGGTTTGATGTCCATCGCAAAAGGTATGAGGCATCCGTGAAACAACCCTTTTCAGCCTTTACACAAGCACTGATAGATCGTTTGGCGACCCAAAACAAACCCTTTGAAGGCCTGCTTGCCAAAGACTGTATTTTTCGCATTAACCGTGATATTCGTTTTTCAACGGACAAGACCCCTTACAAATTGATGGGTTCTGCTGTGGTAGCGCCAGAGGGTAAAAAAAGTACGGCCATTAATGGGATTTATTATGAACTTACGCCGGAACACGTTCGGGTCTATGGCGGAGTATATGAAATCGATAAAGTCAATTTGGCGCAGCTTCGATCCGGTATTGCAACGCACCTGGAACGTTTTGAATCCCTTCTGAATGCCCCTGATTTCAAAGCTTTTTACGGAGAAATTCACGGAGAAAAAAATAAGGTGCTTCCTGCCGAATGGAAATCGATAGCGCAGAAGCAACCCCTGTTGTACAACAAACAATTTTACTTTTATGCGACCTTTCCCGTCGACTTATTGCTTACGGACGATCTGATGGAAACCCTTGTTCATGCCTATGAAGTAGGAAAACCTATGGAATCTTTTTTTAACCAATTTATACACCGAAACTAGTTATGCGAGTTATTTTTCTATCCTCATTTTTCTTTGTTTGCCTTGCTTTTTATGCCCAGAAGAAAACGATTACAATAACGGAATCTGTCCTGAAACAACGGGCTTTGTCACCTCAAAGAACCTTGGGTTTTTCGTGGATAAAAAACCTATCTGAATATTCTTTGCTCTCCTCTGATTATAAATCCATAATCGCTTACAACCTTACACAAGAAGGTGAGCGCGTGGTTTGTAATGTGGATGAAATCAATGCAAAACTGTCATCGGAAAACCAAATCCTAAATCTTTACGGTTATGAGTGGCTGACCTCTGATGAACTTTTAATGAATACGGGAAATGTAATTTTCACCTTTAACGTGAAGACCAAACAACTTGTGTTGAAACAAAGCGATTTAGGCGATTATGAAAACGTCAACTTCCATCCACGATCGGGAAATTGCGCCTACACCCTTGGCAACAACCTTTACCTGAACGGTAAAGCGGTAACCAAAAACGAGGATAAGAACATTGTCTCAGGTCAGTCCATTGCACGCAATGAATTCGGCATTGACAAAGGTATTTTTTGGTCCGAAAACGCGAATTATTTGGCGTTTTATCAAAAAGATGAAAGCGAGGTTGCGGAATATCCTCTACTAAATAGCAACACGACGCCAGGATCACTTGAGTCCATTAAATATCCTATGGCAGGACAAAAATCGGAGAAACCGCGGGTGGGTATTTATAATTGTAAAACGAAGAGGACGGTGTTCATTAAACCGAGTAATAATGCAGATGATTACTTAACCAATTTTGCCTTTACACCCGACGAGAAGTACTGCATCATTGCTGAAGTGAATCGAGCCCAAAACGAATATTGGTTATCCGTTTTTGAGGTAAAAAAAGGGAAAAAGATTAAAACGTTGTGGCATGAGAAAAACCAGAAATGGGTTGAACCTGAACACCCCGCGTATTTTATCGGTCAAGGAAATGATTTTCTTTGGATGTCGGAAAGGGACGGTTTTATGAACGTCTATTTGGTGAGTTTTGACCGAGTCACATCGACTTTTGCATTTGAAGGCAAACCGATGGAAACATTAGAAGATGGGGTTAAACAAATTACGAACCATCGCTTTGTGGTGAAGGATATCCTAGAAGTTGACGCAAAAAATAAACGCATTTACTATGCGGCTACAGGAGAAAATCCCTGCAATACTATGGTTTACGTAACGGACCTTGTTGGAAATGCTAAGGCATTATCTAAAAATGAGGGCGTTCATCGGTTCGATTTGTCCGATGATGGCCTTTATTACTACGACGCTTACACAAGCATGACCATGCCAAACCACGAAATGATTTATACGACCAATGGTAAAATGGCGAAATTGATAAAAGAATCAAGCGATCCCATGTTGGATTACGCCCTAGGTACTGCAGAAATTGGAACCATTAAAGGAAAGGATGGATCAGATTTATATTACCGAATGGTAAAGCCCTCGAATTTTAATCCCCAAACCAAATACCCAGTGTTGATCTACGTCTATGGAGGTCCGCATGCCCAAATGGTAACCAATACCCACAACGCCGGGGCTAATCTTTGGATGAATTGGTTAGCTGAGCAAGGATACCTGGTCTTTACCTTGGACAACAGGGGTTCAGCAGAACGAGGATTTGCATTTGAATCACAAATACATCGCCAATTGGGTACTGTGGAAATGGAGGATCAATTGACAGGCGTTGAATTCTTGAAGGGATTGCCGTATGTCGATGCAAAGCGATTCGCTGTTCACGGTTGGTCTTTCGGTGGCTTTATGACCTCCTCTTTGATGCTGCGTCATCCGGGCGTTTTCAATGTAGGTGTTGCAGGGGGGCCTGTAACCGATTGGAGATTTTATGAAGTAATGTATGGCGAACGATATATGGATCGACCCGAAGAAAATGAGGAAGGCTATTCGGCCAATGCCCTTGCGAACCATGCGAAGAATTTAAGCGGTAAATTGCTTTTAATCCACGGAACCGTAGACGATGTCGTGGTCATGCAACACAGCTATTCCTTGATCAAGAAGCTGGTTGAAGAAGGGAAGCAAGTGGATTTCTTTGCCTATCCAATGCACAAACACAATGTGATTGGGAAAGATCGAGCGCACCTCATGGAAAAAGTACTAACCTACCTAATAGAAAACAACCGATGATTGAAGTTAGTATTGATATTAAAGCCTCTAGAACTCAAGTTTGGCAGGCATGGATACATCCATCCCATATTGTACATTGGTACTTTGCATCACCAGATTGGTGTTGTCCGCATGCCCAAATGGATGTTAATTCTGGTGGTAGCTTTTGTATTCGTATGGAGGCAAAAGATGGATCCTTTGGATTCGATTTTAAGGCCACTTTCTCAAAGGTTTTAGAGGAGTCAACCTTGAATTATACCCTTGAAGATGGGCGTTTGGTTGAAGTAAATTTTTCCTCGAACCATGAGGGTACGAAGGTGGTCTGGAAATTTGATCCCGAGTCTGAAAATCCAGTAGAATTGCAACAACAAGGTTGGCAAGCCATCCTGCATAATTTTAAAACGTACGTTGAGCAATCCTTGGTGGCGTAAGATCCTTGGGAACGCGTCCTTCTGGATTGCATTGTTCCTTGTAGTGCATCTCCTCGGGATTTGGTATCCGCCTATTGAAGCCGCTCACAGCTGGCGTCAAGCAACAGGGCTCATGGTTGCCCGGAATTATTTCCAAGGAAATACCTCTTTTTTCTTTCCTATGGTGGATGAAACCAACGGCGGCTCTGGTATCATTGGAATGGAGTTTCCTTTGCTTTATTACCTCCACGGAAAACTCTCGTTGTGGTTTGGGTTTCATCCAGGCCTTGGTCGAGCTATAACCCTTGTTATTTCCTGCTTAGGCTTATTTTATTTTTACGCATTGATTCGTCGTTTTGTGTCTGAAAAACATGCCTTTTATTCGACGATCCTTTTCATGGTCTCATGTTTTTTCATGTACAGCCGTAAAGTAATGCCGGATACTGCCGCATTGGCCGTTTATATTATTGGCATGTTTTACTTTTTCGAAGCGTTTTGTCGGGGTGAAAAACGCTATATTTTTCTCTCTTTCCTTTTTTTAAGCCTGGGATTGCTTTTAAAAATATCGATGCTACCCCTTTGGTCTTTTCTTTTTTTTGCCTACTTGTATTACCGCAATAAACCAAAGAAAGCATGGGTTATGTTGATTCCCGTGTTGAGCCTAATTCCTGCCTTTCTTTGGTACTTTGTTTGGAATCCCTACTTGGAAGGTACCTATGGTAATTGGTACAACCTTGGAGGCAGTTGGACAAATGGTGCATCGGTTTTATTGCATAAGCCTTTAACCTTGCTGCATCATTTAGTGTTTCATCCATTTTTCGGGTTTTTTGGTTTTTGCGCAGGGATGTACGGTATCTATCGTGCTTGGAATCATGGGGTAGATCGTTCGGTTTGGATTTCCCTTGTTGTTTTTTTGGTTCTTTTTGCTGCCTATGCCCTAAAATCAGGTGCTATATTTATTTCCCACGATTATTACATCCTACCCTTGGTTCCGGTATTATCACTTCTTGCCGGGTGGGGAATTGCTTCAACGGGTAAATATGCATGGTTGGTCATGGCGATTATCGCTTCAGAATCGTTAGGAAACCAATGGCATGACCTCAGCTGGAACGAAAACGAGGCGTATAAGCTATCCTTGAAAACTTTAGCAGACCAGCATATTCCTTCCAAGGCGCTGGTGGCTATCAATGGCAACAGCAACCCTCAAGAGTTGTTTTTTTTGAACAGAAAGGGGTGGAACGTGAGCAACGATCAATGCCAACAAGAACCATTTATAAAAGCGATAAAAGCGAAGGGTTGTCGTTTTTTAGTGTGCAATACTCGATCGGTACCGTGTCCAACTTTTTTGGGTAAAATAGTAGCCGAAGATGAAAACTACTGTCTATTAGAATTGAAATAAGACCAGCGTTTTAAATGCAATTTGTACCTTTCCCAAAATAAGCTTCATGAAACATTTCCTTTCCATCCTTCTTGTTTCCCTTGCTGGAAACCTTTTGGCACAAAAATCCTATTTCCTTGGGCAGCATGCGGAAGGGGGGATTATCTATCATTTATACCTCGACGACCAAGGGCAGCAGCATGGATTGGTCCTTTCGTTAACCAACCTATCTCGGGAAGTAGCGTGGGGCGACAAGGAAGTGGATTTGGAAGGCTGCGAAAGCACCTGGGATGGCCGTTCCAACACCAATGCTATTCTACTGGCAACCCATGATACAATGAGTGCTGCCGGTATTTGCGATTCCTATAAAAGCGAAGGATTCAACGATTGGTATTTGCCAGCAATCTATGAGCTACAGGCCTTACACTCGAACCTATTCACGGTTGAAAAAGCCTTAGGTGAAATGGAAGGAACGGATCCCATGGAAATGAATTTATATTGGTCCTCCACAGAATCTAACGCAGCTGCAGCTTGGTTTTTCAGTTTTTACGATGCCAAACCGACCAATTATTACGACAAAACGAGTAAGACCTTGGTAAGGGCTGTGCGATCCTTTTAGTGGATGGCTCCATCCCATCATCGTGGTTTTATCCCAGCCAAATACTCAGCCCCTCAAGGACATCAAAAAACCCCATAAGCACTAAAGCCGAAAGAATAATAGGCCTCTCTTTTACGATAAAAAGTACCAGAACCAAGAGCGGGATTATCCCATAATTCCAAGCTTCGAAGGATGGAAGTAAAGTAAGGCCATGAGCGACGAAAAGGCCAATGGTTAGGAGGCGTCGAATTACATTGCTAAACCCTATCGCGCGTACGATTAGCGGAAGCACAACCAAAGATTCAAGGATCCGAATCATTGATAAAACAGGGCCCTCTACGAACGCATAATACTGCGTTTCGTTTAAAAAAAAGGTATAGGTAAAGGGATTGCCTAAACATCGAAGGGAAAGATACAACAAGAGCAGGTTAAATTCGCTTTTATGCGTTTGGTTGCCCATCCTTTGAGCCAATACCACTACCCATAAAATATAGCTGAACAACGGAAAAGGAACCACCCAACGTTGGGTATCAACCCAAAGGAATAAGGTATAAATCAATACCACTAAAAATCCAATTAAAGCTGTCTTTACCGATTTATCCATTACCGCTTCAAGGCATCGTATATGTAGTCGAAGGTAGATAAGATTTCCGCTTTCCCGTCGATAACAGCCACGTTATGCTCGAAATGGGCACTCGGTAAACCATCTTCCGTTACTATGGTCCATTGATCCTCTAGCGTTTTTACCTTGTAGGTTCCCATGTTAATCATGGGTTCAATAGCGATGGTAAGTCCGTTTTGAATTCGTTTTCCCCTTCCTCTTCGTCCATAATTGGGCACCTGCGGTTCTTCGTGTAATTTTTTGCCTAACCCATGCCCAACAAGATCCCTAACGACACCAAAACCCATTTTTTCGGCATGTTGCTGAATGGCATAACCAATGTCTTCGATCCGATTCCCAGTATGACATGCTTCAATTCCTAAATAAAGACATTCCTTGGTCACAGCACATAAATTGCGTTTTTCTTCACTCACTGCACCTACCTCAAACGTGTAGGCATGGTCTCCATAATACCCTTTATATACCGCTCCGCAATCAACGGAAACAATATCCCCTTCTTCTATGGGTTTTTCCGTAGGTAAGCCATGAACTACCTGTTCGTTTACCGATATGAGCAATGTACTCGGACATCCATAGAGCCCTTTAAATCCGGGTATGGCACCCTGGCTTTTAATGTAATCCTCGGCCATTTGATCAAGGAAAGCAGGGGTAATGCCCGGTTTCAATCGTTTGGCAACTTCCCCTAAGGTTCTGCTTACCACTAAGGCCGCCTGTCGCATGATTTCAATTTCCTCCCTGCTCTTGTAAATTATTGATTCGCCAAAAACCGCCATGCATCAAAGGTAAAAAAAGGAAATCAATTGTGGGCAACTGCTAGAAACGAAAGGGTGTTGATGTTGTCGGCAAAATCACTTATCTCAGGGCATTGGGTACTTCCAAAGGGAGTGTCACCTCGTCCTACCACACACTGAATCTGTTCAGAATGGCCTGATAAATACCTCGTAACCTCTGAATCAGTCGAATAAGTATGGTAATACAATGTCGCCAAAGGAGGGTGTAAAGATTCGCTTTCTACCAGCAAGACAAAGCCATTTTCAAGCACCGGCTGTTGACTCAACAAAAAAACCGCACGGTTATATTCGTAATTGTTTCCATATTTTTTGTTTTGAACCACCTCCTTGTGGGGATATAATGCGGAAAAAAACCGGTCAAATGAATAGCCTTTGGGTACAATTAAATGGGTGACGTTTCTGCATCCTCGGCCGTAGTACCGGAAGATATCCTCTGCCAATTTTCCTAATGTTTCATCGGTTTCATTTCCATCCAACACCGCAACCGAGGTGCGGTTTCCGCGCAGCAAATGGGGTTTTTCCCTAAAGTAAGCGCTTAAATGCAGCAAGGTGGAGTCGCTACCCGTTCCAATAACCGCATCATAGCCACTCAACCGCGGGGGATTTAAGGTTATAAGCTGCGTGTAAATAGGGTCGATTTCGCTTAAAACATTTACAAATACCGGAAGCAGTGTCTTGTCCTCCGAACTCATTTTTACTTGTAACCTATATCCGCTTAATAAACCACATAGGACGTCATGGAAACCAACCAATGGAAGGTTTCCCGCTAATATAAGCGCTAAGGATGGGTGAAAGGCTCGAAAAGAATAGGGTTCAATCAAGGCGCTCATTGCATCTGCATGCATCCAAGAACGTATTCCTTGGAGCGATGCGCGCACTGACGCTTCGTCGAACCATCCGTTGCGATGAATTTCGGTTCGTATGACCTTGTTCATTTCTTCATAGCGCTCCATTGAAAAGCGAGGATTGGGTTTTTCTGCTAATACGGAATCGATAAACGTTCCAAGTTCAGCTAAATGCAGGATAAGGGTTTCACGTTCCATGGAATTGCAAAGGTATAGTTTTCCATGGTGGATTTCTCGATTTGTAATGCGCTTTTCAGAAGGATCAAAACAAATCAAGGTGTAGGCTGTTTTAGCATCAAATGCTCGTTAATTTAACCGAGCCTTGTATATTTGCAAAAATAAAAACCTGTTATGGCAATAATGATTACCGATGAGTGCATTAACTGTGGCGCGTGCGAACCAGAATGTCCAAACAATGCAATCTATGAAGGCGGTGCAGAATGGAAGTATTCTGACGGCACCTCGCTTCGCGGAATCATTGACGCCTTGGACGGCAAGGAGTTGGATGCGGAAGCACCAAACGAGCCAGTGAATATGGACGTATACTACATCACCCACCACAAATGCACCGAATGTGTGGGATTTCACGACGAACCCCAATGCGCTGCTGTTTGTCCGGTAGATTGTTGCGTCGATGACCCGAACTATCGAGAAAGTAACGATTCCTTGCTGGCAAAAAAAGCTTTTTTACACCTATAATTTACAGCGTTTCCGCCTGGGTTACGGAGAGAATAACTAGGGTAGATCCCACTCCTCGTGCAGAATAATTTCCATCGTGACAACTTATGCCTTTGCGCTGTTGAAGCATTTGTCGAATGGCATTCCGTAAGGTTCCATCGCCAACCCCATGGACAATAAGAACTTTTCCTGATCGTGCTTTGATGCTTTGATTAATAAAGGCCCTACACGCTTCCACTTGCTTGGATAAAAGTTCGTGAGGAGGGTAGTTCAAGAGACCCAATGCTTCGGCGTGTAAATCGATTTGGGGCAGGCGTTCCTCTTTCTTAATTTGACCCACTTCACGTTTTTCCTCCCCATCTTTATTTACAGGAGTTCCCACCATTGGTATGCGTTTTACTAGGCGCATTCGGTCTACTTTTCGTTCAAAGCCATGTTCGTCTAATACCGTAGCAGAAGGTCCAGATAAACCGAGGAGGGTGTATATTCCTGTTTCGTTCAATAGCGATACCTTTTCTCCTGCGGTGAAGTACATAAAGCAAAGATAGAAACAATGATTTTCATGGCATAACGCGTGGGAAAGTCCACCGAAAAAGGGTCAATCGATTCTTAATGTGCGACGTTGGAATAATTTAACTACCTTTAATCTAAGGTAATGAGGGATAACCATCAAATACGAGGGCTACATCTGGCATTCATTGAATGGAGGATTAAGCTGTTTATTGTCGCGCGCATGGCGCTACGATTTCCTCGCCCCAATCAACTTATTAAAGCACTAAAGGGCATTGTGGCCTTCAAATCTCGGTTTACCATTAGCAAAGGATTACCCAAAGCAGTACGTTCTAATGGAAGAACTTTTATTTCGTGTAATGCGAACGGCTTTCCTTCGAAAAATTTCTTTCGTCCCGTTGAAATTCAAGCCCTAAAAGCACTGAATCAACCTCCCAACCACCTTGAAGCGCTCGCCGTGGTTCAAATTGCGCTCACAAAAAAATGTCCCCTGAATTGCGAACATTGCTTTGAAGCCGAGGCCCTAAATCAAAAAGAAACCCTGACCTTGGATGACCACAAACGCATTTTGGATAAACTTCGCTCAGCGGGTGTTCCAATGGTTCATTATGCGGGCGGAGAGCCTATGACCAATGTACAAGACTTGATTGAACTGCTGAAATATGGGGATAAAAACGTGGACTTCTCCATCTTTACCTCTGGATTTAAAATGTCTGAAGAGAATGCTTTCTTGCTAAAAGAGGCCGGATTAACAGGGGTTTATTTGAGCATCGATCATTACCTGCCGGAAAAACATAATGCGTTCCGAAGGAACGATAAGGTGTTCCAATGGGCCCTTGATGCAGCAGCCAATGTTCGAAAGGCTGATATGGTCCTTACCTTTACCTTGTGCGTTACTAAAGAGATGTGCAATCGCGAAGACTTGCTTGCTTATATGCGTTTTGCAGCGGAAAACAAGGCCTCGTTTGTTATGTTTTTGGAACCGAGGGCGGTGGGGAATTATGCGGGCATGGAGGTAGAGCTAAGCCATGAAGAGATTGCGGTTCTCGATGCGTTTTTCATGGAAGTGAATACCAAAAAGGAGTTTCAACAGTTACCCCTTCTCGTTTACCCTGCATTCCAGTACCGGTCCTTAGGCTGTGCAGGAGCTGCGTCCATGATGATTTACGTAGATACCGATGGCTACATTCAAGCTTGTCCTTATTGTCGAAATAAAAGCACCCATATTTTGGGAAGCGAATATCTAGAGACGCTGTCTGATTTACAGGCTCAAGGGTGTTCAAATCCCGCCTTTGTTAATCCATTAAATTAAACCCCATGAGAAATAAAACTTTTTTAAAAACGGTTGCCTGGATCACTTTAGTGGCCATGGTTAATGCTTGCAGCGTTTACAGAATTAAAAGCGTTGAAAAAATTGATGAAATCCGTAAGTCCTTAGCCCTTACCCCTGAAAACACGGTGCTATACGTCCATGTTAACGGAGCAACAAAAGAACTCAAGAATGTGGAGCGCAATGGCCACGAAATCAGTGGTGATTTAGCGACACCAGAAGCTAAAGAGTTATCAGTCTACTTGGACGGAATTTCTCGAGGATTGGGAGACAACCAATCTGAACTCGCACCTCCTCCAATAAAATCCTCTAAGGCTTCTGTGAGTTCCGATGTCACGATGAAAGAAATTGAACGCATCGTAAATACCAATAACCAGTTAAAGACAAAGAACCAATTTCATTTTCACCTTGAAAAAGCTACGGTGTCAGACGGTGAGCATATTAAATTTCAGGATTCCAATGTGGTTAAAATGGAAATTTTAGAGAAGCAAAAGAAGGCCGATGGAGACGATGTCGCTAGGATTATTTTGATAGTTCTTTATGTTTTGTTGCTTATACTTGCTTTGGCAATAATTATTGCTTTGGTAGTCGCATGTAATTGTCCAAGGATTTACCTTAACAACGGTACCCATTGGGTTTACAACAACTCCCTTTTCGCTGGGGCCACCAATTCTTCCTTAGAGCGCACCGATTTTAAGCGATTAGATGATTTCACTCCAAATGCAGACAACCTATCGATGGAAATTCGAAACGAAGAATCTGAGATTCAATCCCTCAATGATTTAAGCCTTTGGGCGGTTTTGCACAATGAGAACGAACGCGTAGTGAGCGATAAACAAGGAAATTTCTATTCCCTAAAAGGCACTATAGCGCCGCAGCAGGTGGTGGATGCCAAGAAAAATGACCAAGCGGCCTTAGTAAGCACGGCAGACGATAAAGCGTATGCGTTTAATTTGCTCTCTTCTCAGGCCTACCAAAACGTGTATAGTACGTTTCAAGGACTCGATAATCGCAAAGACCTTCGCTTAATATTACGGGTTAAAAACAGTGCTTTTGCTGGGGTGGTTAACGAATCCATCAAGGAGGCCCTAGGATCCTCCTACGAGCCGTGGGCGGCTAAAAATGGATCCAAATCCAAAGCAACTTTGGAACAGGCATTTGAGGAAAAAGGTGCTGCTTTAACGGTTTTGGTAAAAGATGGAAAGCAATGGGTGAAGGTCGATCAAGTCGATATGGTAGGTAACGTAGCGTACCATGAACTAGCGATTCCTTTGAAAAAGGAGTATATTCAGAAAGGGGAATTACAGATTCAATTGGCTGCAGGATTCAACCTTTGGGCTCTAGATCAAATAGCCGTTGACCAAGGAATCCAAACACCCCTTGAAGCGTACCCGATCAAAGCCACCACCGCAACCTTAGATGGTCAAGAGCGAGCAGAGGTGATTTTAAACAACGATGCGCAATACCTCACGTTAAAACAGGGAGAATCGTTAAAAGTAGAATTCAACGGATTACCATTGAAAGAAGGGAAAAAGCGATCCTTATTCCTCCAGGGTCAAGGTT
This sequence comes from uncultured Flavobacteriales bacterium, assembly GCA_903823565.1. Classification (GTDB taxonomy): domain Bacteria; phylum Bacteroidota; class Bacteroidia; order Flavobacteriales_D; family Crocinitomicaceae; genus UBA952. The sequence goes on along the minus strand of CAIJTF010000089.1, from coordinate 341 downwards.
ATTACCTTCCTTCTCATTGGCCAACGAATAAGCCCAATTGGGCCGGTATTTTAAAGTTGCAGCAGCCTTATGGAATTTCTAAGTACGCATTTGATTTATACTTGGATCAATTCCAAATGAAATAAGAATCAACGGCTGCTTGTGCGTACTCAAAGAGGTAAAGCCTTAGGCTTTTTCGGATTGATTTTTTTCTTCGGAACCGTGTCATGGGCCCAATCCTATGATGCGTTCAATACCGAAAGAGCCAAACGCGATCAAGCGTTGATGCTCACCTTAGGTTCCTGGGCGAGTGCGAATGCGATTACGGGAGCAATCGGATGGACCACGGCCAAGAATCCTGA
>CAIJTF010000088.1 GCA_903823565.1 uncultured Flavobacteriales bacterium | reverse complement strand
GTGTGGATTTCGGGCAAAAGCAGCTGCAACGGCTTGATTACTTCCTGGGGCCCAACGGAATACCGTGTGCTGATTATTGGAGGCTGCATAAAAATTGCTGTTCTGATCAAATAAGATATCTGTTGGAGTCTCAACCGTCCGATATACATCCCCACTGGATGCGCCCTGATTCCATCTTACAACCCTGTTATTCCCGTAATCGGCCACGTACAAACGGTCTAATGCGTCCACCCAAACGCCAATCGGTTGATACAATTGATGATTGGCAGAGCCTTGGCCATTTCCGCCAGCAACCGTAACACCAGAATTCGATCCTGGATCCCAACGTTGTACCCGTGCATTGTTGTAATCGCTCACATAAACCGACCCTGAAGGGGTAACAAAAAGATCGTACGGCCCATGCAGTTGATTGGACCCAGACCCCGCACCGTTTCCTCCGGCAACTACTTGAGGGGAGGTAGAACCAGGTAACCAACGAACCACCCGATGATGTCCATGCTCTACGACATAGACCGCACCGCTGTTTTGATGATAAAAAATTCCTGCGGGATGACTGCTGTTGGCAGTCCAGGTTGGATTGGTTTCATAGGTCCTTAGTCGACTTTGTACCACCGTGTTCCCCCTAAGCCATTCAATCTTGGTCCAATCGGGGACTGTCGGGGATACGATTAAACTCGCACCAAGACATGAGCCGTTCGCCTGAACACCGAGTGAGGTCGGCATGGTGTCCACCGTATATTCCACCACGGAATCACAACCCAACACATTGGTTAATTGAAAATGGTAAACTCCTTGACTTTGGATTCCTTGGCCTTGGTAAGTCAAGGTTTCACCGGTACACAGCATTCGATATAGACGAGTTGTATCGGACCTCGGTTTGAGGGCAAGATCGACAATCACCAAACTATCACAACCTGCCGATGATGGAACCAGGATTTCATAGTGACCGGCGCTGGTTAGGCTTTGATTGCCCACCGTCAGGGAGGTTCCTTCACAAATTTTATATATGTACTGATTGGTTTCAACCTTAAAATTATCCAAAGACCAAGACTCATTACAGGGATCTTCGTCGCCCAAAACATTTATGTTAAAATTCATCGCAGAGGACGTGTGAGGAACCTTGAAACGGGCGCGATAAACGTGAGTCCGCCAAGGATACCAATTATACCAATAATAACATCTAGCACTATAGGAATATATGCCTAAGTAGGTAAGCTCCGGATAACTTGAATTATACCAATAACCAAAAAAATAAGTTCCTAGCGCCTGGCCATTCAAGCTGATTTGAAAAGGCTCCGAAGCATCCCAACTATCATGCAAATAAAAATCAAATTCAACAAAAAGACTATCGTGAGTAGGCAAATTGGATTGATTAAACTCCAAATTCATATTTGAAAAAGGGCCCAACATCTGGCTTCCATTCCACCAATGCATTTGACTTGTGTTCCAACCAGAGCTATTATTTTGAAAGTCATTGTTATTGATTAGGCTATAGGCTCCACCGCCAGTACCCAAATAAGTAGTATCAATAGGCTCTACATCCAAAGTTAAGGTAATGACTGAATCACAACCGTTGGCTCCAACAACGGTTCGGCTATAAACCCCACTCTGATTCAGCGACTGGCTACCAAAAGCATAGGACTGACTATGGCAAATGGACGACTGAATAGCGGCCGATGTGGTTGGCAGGACTTCCAAAACGTCGTTCATGCTATCCAAGCCACCAGGACATCCCCCCAATAATTTGATGGTATATGGAAACGTTCCCGTCATGTTTGTTGCCCCGCTGATGGTATACGTCCCGCTTTGCCATTGCCCGGTTAATCCTGACGGCAGTCCAGTCACCACCGCATCGGTAGCCCCCGTTGCTGTATAAACGATCGGACTAATCGGCTGTTGAACACATACAGATGACACTCCAAGCCCTGTTTGACGGACAATCGTATTTAAGGGATTCACCGTTAGGTCGCCCGTAAATGAATTATTGCTTCCAATGCAGCCACCAGTCATCGCAATGGTATAATTAAAACTTCCTGCAACGGTTGGTGCTCCACTGATGGTAACCTGATTATTGGACCAAATGGCCGTTACGCCTGCCGGCAATCCGGAGGCAACAATCCCTGTTGCCCCGTTGGTACTCAATTCAATGTTTTGAATAGCCTGACCAATGCAAACGGATTGACCACTCGCAGCGCCTGAACAATGACCACCATTCAAATTTATCGAGAACGGAAAAGACCCTATTCCAACGGGTGTTCCGCTAATAAGAACGGAGTTATTAAACCAAATCCCGTTAACCCCTGGAGGTAAACCTGTAAAAGTGGCTCCGGTTGCACCCACGGTATTGAATACGATGGGCTGAATGGGATTATTAAATGATATCGCCTGCGATGCCGTGTTTGAACTGGTTGAAAGACTGATATCGCACTGATTGGAAGGCGAGGAATTAGCACTTGTATTGGCCATTACAATTCCATTATTCCATGTGGTGTTGGGAATAATATTCGAGAATTGATCGGAAAATTCGGAATTACCGGGTGTTGATTGATCCCATGCGAGGGAGTGTATACCTGACTCAAGAATTTGGAAATGAACATAGAACATTAGTCCATTGAAGGCAACGGGGTAATAATTATACCAATTCAACCGAAGCTCCGGAACTCCGTTGATATAGATATAATTAGAATTGGATAGGGCTCCGTTCGCTAAATTGGAGTTCACAGATGTAACATATGATAAACAACTAAGCTTGGCGGG
>CAIJTF010000087.1 GCA_903823565.1 uncultured Flavobacteriales bacterium | reverse complement strand
GCTTCATCTTGGTTAGGCATTTCCACGAAACCAAAGCCACGTGAACGACCTGAATCACGGTCTTTAATAATTTTAACGGAGGAAACCTCCCCGTATTGAGCGAATAATTCTCCCAATTCTTGTTCACCCAAGCGAAAACTTAGGTTTGAAACGTACATGTTCATAAAAAAAACTTAAATAAATAAAAAAATAAATGGTTTAACCCATTCCTGCGCTAAACTACAACTAAAAGATGGAAAGCAAGCACGATTGGCCGTTAAATTTTGAAATTTGATGCCGTTCCCTGCCGAGCCATGCGCTGTAGGTTGCATTTTGGCGGAAATTTTTGGCGGGGAAGTATCCCTGAAAAATGTACTTTTGTATCATGAAAGAGATGCGTTATACCGAAGCCATGGAGGAATTGGAAGAAATCATTCTCCAGATGGAAAAAAGTGAAATTTCGATCGATGACTTATCCATAAAAGTGAAACGCGCCTCCGAATTAATTTTATTTTGCCGCGAAAAATTGCGCACAACCGAGCTAGATGTAGAAGGCATCCTTAAAGGCCTTGAAGAATCGTCTTCCTCTCAAGAATCACCCTCTAACGAATAAACCATGGCCGATAATCGATACCAGGCACGTGGTGTGTCTGCGGGAAAAGAAGACGTTCACCAAGCCATCGCTTCCTTAGATAAAGGATTATTCCCTCAAGCATTTTGCAAAATTATTCCGGATTATTTGAGTGGTGATCCCGCCTATTGCGTTGCAATGCACGCTGATGGTGCAGGAACCAAGTCCTCGTTGGCCTACCTCTATTGGAAAGAAACAGGAGACCTTTCGGTATGGAAGGGAATAGCCCAAGATGCCTTAATCATGAACATCGACGATTTGTTGTGCGTTGGTGCTACAGGCCCCATTTTAGTATCCTCAACTATTGGAAGAAATAAACGATTAATTCCAGGAGAAGTAATTAAAGCCATCATTGAGGGTACAGAAGAAGTTATTTCCCTACTACGAGAACATGGTATGGAAATTCACTCTACCGGGGGAGAAACCGCTGATGTGGGTGATTTGGTAAGAACCATCATCGTTGATTCCACCGTCGTTTGCCGAATGCCTCGAACAGAGGTGATCAGTAATGACGCCATCAAACCGGGAAATGTCATTGTGGGATTCGCATCGTACGGACAGGCCACCTATGAAGCAACGTATAACGGAGGCATGGGAAGCAACGGACTTACCGCGGCGAGACACGATGTTTTTCACCATGATCTAGCCATAAAATACCCGGAAAGTTTTGATGCAGGGATACCCAATCATCTGGTATATTCCGGAACCAAATCCCTCTTAGACACGGATCCATCGGTCCCGATCGACATGGGTCGCTTAGTGCTTTCACCGACTAGAACCTACGCCCCCTTGGTGCTTAAAATCTTGGAACAATTTCGTCGAAACATTGACGGTATGGTTCACTGTTCCGGTGGAGGACAGACCAAAGTGCTTCATTTTGTAAACAAGGTTCGTATCGTTAAGGATCGTCTTTTTGACACCCCACCCCTATTTTCATTAATTCAACAGGAATCGAATACCCCTTGGCAAGAAATGTATAAAGTTTTCAATATGGGGCATCGGCTTGAAATATACACAGACCCTGCGAGTGCTGAAGGGATGATTGCGTTGGCAAACTCATTTAATATCGATGCCAAAGTCATAGGGCGCGTTGAGCCATGCGATGGAAAAGAAGTGCGAATTGAAAGCCCTCATGGGCAATTTACCTACCAATAAGCGGTTTTTTTCAGTTTTTTTTCTCGAAAACAAATGCTTTTCCTATTTTTGCCATCCGTTCTAGGTGGGATGGGTGAGAGGCTGAAACCAACAGTTTGCTAAACTGTCGTACGGGTAACTGTACCGCGGGTTCGAATCCCGCTCCCACCGCAACGAAGTTAAGGTTGGAAGGGATGAGAAACCGAAGGGTTCGTGCCGTAGCGCAGCGAAGACCTCCGAAGGAAATCCCGCTCCCACCGCAACGAAGTTAAGGTTGGAAGGGATGAGAAACCGAAGGGTTCGAAATTTTTAACCTTGGCCCAACGTTTCAAAAACGATTGAAACGTAAAATATTTTGAATGATTTGTTCGGGGCGTAGCGTAGTCCGGTCATCGCGCCTGGTTTGGGACCAGGAGGTCGCAGGTTCGAATCCTGCCGCCCCGACGTGGGGATGAGAAATCATCCCCTTTTTTATTTTGGTCCCGTAGCTCAGCTGGATAGAGCAACTGCCTTCTAAGCAGTAGGTCTTTGGTTCGAATCCAAACGGGATCACAAAAAAAGTCCACTTCGGTATGAAGCGGACTTTTTTGTTTTAAACGCGTTTGATATTTATTTCAATAAGCGGAGAAAACAAAAAAGGCCGGACCTTGCGAATGCAAGGTGGACTTTATGCTTGGATTGAGCACAACCCCTGGTTCACGCAGTAATCCAAACCGAATAAAGCTTG
>CAIJTF010000086.1 GCA_903823565.1 uncultured Flavobacteriales bacterium | reverse complement strand
GTTCATGGGAAAAGCCCCCGCGCAATTGATTAAAGGCAACTGCGTGAGATTGTCGGCTATTGGATGCGATAAGATCGGCCACGGCCTCCGCTTGAGAGAGGTCCATTTTACCATTGGCAAAAGCCCTTTGGGTGAATTCTCCAGGTTCTGCCATTCGCGCTCCGGAAAGGGTTAATGATTGTAGGATGGCCTGTTGAATATAGGTGGAACCATGGCAGTGAACCTCTAAGGTTTCTTCGCCGGTAAAACTTTTCCCCTCTTCAAAATAGGCCAATACAACTTCGTCAATTGGCTCGTTGCTTTTCGTTTTAAAAAGGGTAAAATGGAGGCTGTGGCTGGAAAGACTCGTTAAGTTTTTTCCGACATGATTTTGAAGAATGCTTCTCGCCTGAGATCCTGAAACACGAATCACAGAAAGCGCTCCGGATCCTCCCGTAGAGAGCGCAACAATGGTATCAGGATTCGTATACATGGAACAAAGGTAAGAACTTCCTATCGGTTTATCCACCGCGTTAATGTCGCAGTCCAATCGGTACTTTCTTCCAGAATGCAGGTCGACTCTACCTTACGTTCCTGTAGATAGGCTTGTGTGCTCTTTCCCCACGAAAACACTATCACCCCCGCCGGAAGCGCATTGCGCTGCAGAAAGGCCTCGGCATTGCTTGGACTGGTAAAGATGTAGGCATCACAGGGTGGAATTACCTTGGGCGACAGAATGGTTTTGTAAACGTCAAGGCACTCTATTTGGGCTTTTGGAAAGGCGTTGGAAATGCTTCCAAGGCTACGATCGGATACTGGAAACAAGACCCTTCGCTCACCAACCCAAGCCCGGAAATCCTGAGCGGTTTGTATGGGATTTTGTGGCGTATTGCCGGTCCAGTCTACCGGATGTTCAATATACTTGGCCGTGCCAGAAGAAACACAGGCAATTTTTGTGTCCCTTTGGATAAAAGACTTTCCGAACGTGTACGCCCTTGGGCTACTAAAAAAAACCACCTCATAGGGTTTGCTTGGCGATTGTTCAATCGCTTCAAATTGGAGCTGAGAATCGGCGATAAATTCAAATCCAAGGGAATTACAGGCCTGTATTAAAGGGTGATTAGCGTCCGCTTTAGAGGAGAAAAAGAGACGCATTAGGTTTTTGTTAGGGTCTGAACAATGGTCGAAACCAGTCCGTTCTCCTCGCTCAAAGGAAAATGGAAGTGTTTTGCGGCAAGCGATTTCGACCGGGCATAGGCTACGTGAATGCTCGTGCCGTCATTGTAGACCCCCAAAGGCAATTGGCATCCGCCTTCCATATGGCGTAAAACGTCTCGCTCCACGCGAATGATCTTCTCAATCGATTCGTTGTTCAGTTTTCGAACGGCATCGTAGGTATTTCTATCGCTTTCTCTTACTTGAAGACCGAGCACTCCTTGAGCAGGGGCAGGGATAAATTCCTTAGGATTTAAGGCGATGGAAATCAAGTCGCTGAGGTCTAACCCCAATCGAGCAACACCCGCTTTTGCAAGGAGGATGGCATCGTAGGTCCCATTCCGTAACTTTTCGATGCGCGTTGGTACATTTCCCCTGAGTTCTTCAATGCACACGTCGTCTCGAAAAAAGCGCAACAAACTTTGCCGTCGTGCCGAGCTAGTACCAACGATAGCGCCCTTTTTTAAAGCCAAAGGTTGACCCTCATCGAGCGCTGCAGGACGAATGAGAAGCATGTCTCTTGGGTCTTCTCGATCGGATACCGCTGCAATAACTAATCCGTGGGGCGGAGTGGTTTCAAGGTCCTTGTGGGAATGAACCGCTAAATCGACTTTTCCGTTGAGCAGCGCTTCTTCAATTTCTTTGGTAAAAAATCCTTTGCCTTCAAGTTTATCGAAACTAAGGTCTTGAATTTTATCTCCTTGGGTATGAATAATGTTAATTTCAACGGAATACCCCAATGCTT
>CAIJTF010000085.1 GCA_903823565.1 uncultured Flavobacteriales bacterium | reverse complement strand
CGTGTCATGGGCCCAATCCTATGATGCGTTCAATACCGAAAGAGCCAAACGCGATCAAGCGTTGATGCTCACCTTAGGTTCCTGGGCGAGTGCGAATGCGATTACGGGAGCAATCGGATGGACCACGGCCAAGAATCCTGAGGTGAAAGCCTTTCATCAAATGAATGTCATGTGGAATGCGGTAAATCTCGGTTTGGCGATTCCGGGGTATTTGAAAGCACGCCAGGCCAAGCAACTTATGTCCTTGTCGGAAACATTGAATGCACAGCAAAAAACAGAGCGTATTTTTCTCCTGAATACCGGCTTGGATGTGGCCTATATTACCGCAGGCTTTTTACTTCGGAGCATGGCACTAAACCAGCAAGCTAAAGCCGATCAACTCAACGGTTTTGGTAAAGGACTCATCCTACAAGGCTCTTTTCTTTTTGCTTTCGATTTAACTGCATTTGCTATTCATCACCGCCATGGGAAGCAGGTCCTGAGATTTATTGAGGGGAAGGAATAGGCTTCTATTTTTTTACCGCACCCTTCGGTACGTCCTTCGGACTATTCAGGGTACGTCAATTTAGCAAAAAGCTCGGTGCAGGGTTTAAGTAACGGCGTAAACGAAAGGAGGATAAAGTCTGACGACTCTGACGATTTTCATACTCCGTCAGAGGAGGGTGACAAATGCAAAGGCACTTGGATGACGACCCAATTTTTGGAATAAAAAATCAGCGTTAATAATACTACCAGGTGTACCCTTCTGCAGGCTCAGGGACCGCACCTGGTAGACTCACACTCACTCCTTAATCACAATCGCCGATTCATAAGCGCCTTCTATTTTGAGGATATAAATCCCCTTGCTTAAGGTGCTTAATGAAAGGGTGGTGCTGTTGCCTGCTAATCTTCCCGAAGCTACAGTTCTTCCCATTTGGTCATACAGCGTGTAGGACTCATTGGTGAACATATCGGAGGTAATGGTAATCTCGGAGGAAGTAGGGTTGGGGTAGAGTACGATTGATTCCTTGCTGTTTACCAAGTCTTGAAGGCTTAGGACGTTTGGAAACCCTTCATAGATTCTATGAACGGTGGTATTGGTGGTAATTGGTTCGTTGTAATCAAAATAGATGTCCGCGTCATTATTGATTACAGTGCCTGGGGCAAGGTTTGGATTTTGCTCAACGTGAAAGGTCACAAATCCATTACTTCCTACACTGTTGGTGGTACTGTCGGGCAAGAGAATGTTGTCGAAGCGCCACTCGAGCACGCGTGGACCATACATTCTAAATTCATAGGAATGACTCGAAACGCCTGGGGTAACCGTGAAGATGTTTAGGTCTGTATCCAGTGTATCACGAATCACCACGGTGAACGCGGTATCGGTACCCGTATTTTGGAAACGAATCACGTATTGAAGTTGCTGATTGGGTTGAATGTAATTCATGTTGGTGACACCATTTGGGTAGCCTCGCTTGTCGTTGGGGTCGTAACTTCCACTTACTTCTTCGCAATAAATATCAATGACAGGATCGGCATCGTCTTGCGGATAATCATTGACTTCTCCGGGGTTCCAGTTGGCGGCATTTCCACAACGTTCTACGAAGGCATTGGGTTGAGAATTTCCCGGGTGTAAGGGGTGTTGAGACGCGTTAAGGATCCATGTTTGACCATTTCCTGCAAATGCATAGGTAATGGTTTCACCACCTTGCAGCATAATAGAATCGGTGAAGGTAACTACGCCATTTACTATGAGCCAAACGGGTGCGTAACATTCCATGTCGCCACCTCCTAAAACGCCTGTATTGGTTATGGTAAAGTAAATGGAATCATTTTGGCACCAGCCATCTACACTCAAACTGCTTTGGTCCCAAGGACCTAAACACGGCTGGGGTAAACCGCCTAATGCACCTTCGCTGGGAATGTTCTCCCAATTAGGTCCGGAGGGTAGGGTATCGAGCGCACAATTTTCCACAGGAAAGAGTTCTGCATTCATGCAAAGCGTTTGTCCTAGGGTTGCATTGCAACTAACGGTGGTAGAAAGCGTAAAATTTACGCATTGTCCAGGGTTCAATGTTCCGGTTTGAAACTGATAGGTGTTGTTACCAAGAGCTGTAAAAGGAAGGCTTGCAGAATTTACAGTAAGCAGGGGGTCTAGGGTGACAATGACGAAAGAGGAGTCGAGAGGTGTGGTTGCAGCGTTATCATTGCATGCCTGCACATAAACGATTTGGTTAGAAAAGCAACGAGTAAGCGAAGGGGCGATTATTGTTATTTCTGGATTGCTACATAGACTATTTGCGGTCAATGAAAAGTCTGCACAATTATAATACGTATAAGGGGTAAGTACATTAAAGTATTGTGTAATAGTGCACGGTATGTTCCAGTTTAAATTGGTTGTATCTATTGTTGCAGAATATGACCCTACAGCTAATGAGTCAATAAACCAAATTCCATCTTGGGATTGAACGATGAAATTTCCGGGTTGAATTATAATATTATTATTGGATAATAAAGGTTCATTAAATTCTTTTAAACAATTTGAATTTATATCGTTGAATACTCTCCCGGAAACTAGGGGTTTTTTGAATTTAGCTAGAAAAACATCACACAAACCTCCTCCAAAAGTGTTTTGAGCTATCGATGATGCAAAATTATTTGCACTGTTCGTTTTTCCATAAACATAAAAATCACCATTATTTCCGCTTTTAATATCATATCCATAATCTTGAAGGTTTCCACCGTAATATGAACCAAATTCAATGGTGCCATTTGTGTCAAATTGTGTAAAAAAACAATCATCATTCCCTCCATATATTTGTTGAAAGCCATTTTGCGAAATCGAAAGTGGACTTGTAGTTTTTCCTATACAAAGTATCTTTCCACTATGGTCAATATTTAAATTATAAACATTATCACCTCCATTACCGCCAAAATATTTAGACCATATCCGACCTCCTGATTGATTGAACTTAACAACAAAGCCATCACACGGGCCACCAAGGAATGAACTGATTGTTAAATCAGAACTAATATTGTTCGTGCTTGAAGTTGTACCGGATAAAAACAGGTTATTTTGATTGTCAAATCCTCCTCCATAAAAATAATCGTCTCCTGATCCTCCGTATAGTGAGCTACATAATAGTGACCCTTGGGTATTGAATTTTGCAACAAATCCATCCATCCATCCTCCCCCAAAAGTTGATTGAAAACTATTCAATAAATTAATTCCTAATCCCCATGTTCCTCCACCTATTGCAATATTCCCGAAGTTATCTGAACACATAAAATAGGTTTCTTCTCTTTCTATCCCTCCAAAATATGTTGACCATAAAATTGAACCAGTTGAGTTTAACTTTACTAAAAAGGCATCTGAAATCCCTCCTCCATATGTATTCTGAAAACCATTAAAACCAATAATATTTGTACTATTTGTAATTCCTGCTAGATAAATATTACCATATCCATCGGAAGCAATTTGGGTTAGGTTTTCGCTACCTGATCCCCCAAAGTATGTTCCCCATTGTAATATACCTTGTATGTTGAATTTTGCGATAAATGCGTCATTACTTCCGGTTAGGGTATTTTGGATTCCATTCCAGGCGATGTTAGTTACCGAGTTTGTGTATCCAGATAGATAAACATCACCGTTTGAATCTATAGTGATATCCGTGCCTATATCTTGGAGGCTACCCCCATAGTATGTTGACCACAAGATGTTGCCAAATTTAGAATAACAAGTTACAAATGCATCACCTACACCACCACTATTTGTATTTTGATGACTATTAATGGTTATTATATTTATGGAATTTGTCCACCCAGAAACTATAATGTTTTCATTTTGGTCAATTTCCATACCGCCAGCCAAATCCCCGTTATTCCCCCCATAATACGTTCCCCACACCCTAGTAAGTGGGTCAATCACCATGGCTATGTTTGGGTTGTAATTAGGGATATCGAAGCTCACCCTATTTCCTTCAATTTTCCAAGAAGCCTCAATCAATAAATCATTTTGATATACTTTCAACTGTCCTTCACGTATTTCACCAAATGGGGTTTTTAATATCAAATTGCCTTGATCATCGGTGCTCAATTCGGCTCCTTTTATGTCAATTTGAATTTGACGGTAATCCGCTCCAGGAGCAACGATGTAATCCGTTTCGAGAAATCCTCCGTTGCCATAGTAATGGATATCCACTCCATCCCAAACATTGTTAAGGGTGATCGAGGCATATTTTTTAACAAACAAAGCGGGTTCAACTCCTTCTGGCACATTGTAATAATTGTTGTAGCCATCTAGCTCTTGCCCTTTTTGCGTTTCAAAATTATGGTTAGCTCCTAACCAGTTAACATCTACCCGATAGGTTCCAATTTCATTTGGGATTTTTTCTTTAGATAACGAAGTATTTGCATGCAATTCCTTCATTAATTCATCCTTATCTTTCCAGCTTTCAACTCGACTGAGTTGGTAACTCATACCCGAATTTTTAATAAAAAAATTCATTCCTTCTGAATGGCCATAGAACAAAACATCCGGACGAGCTTTCCAAAATTGATCTTTCATTTGCCCTTTGTTTTCTTCAAAGCTTATCGTTTCATTAATAGGTTTTAAAGCCTTATTTGACTGAGACAAGGTAACCGTTACAGTAAATAGAGTTAAAAGAAAACTAAGTTGAGTTGTCAGTTTCATGTTAATGAATTCATTTAGTTTTTGGATTTTCTTCGTACAAGAGGGCTGTACCACCGAAATGAAAAGCCGGTTTTCCGGCCTAATTCATTTGATTTTCCATAGTTATAGTACCAATACAAAGGTCCAACATCCAAAGAAAGTCTTAGTCCATTTTTAAAGGAATAGTTCACCCCAAAAGGGATGTAATAATTTGGTTCGTCATTTTCAAATTCAAAAATGGCAGATCCACCTGTATACAGATTGATGCGTCTAGGTTTAAGTGTCGGAAGGTATAATTTAGTGCCTCCCGAAATACCTATTAAACCTATACTGGCATCAAGAGAAAATGTCCTAAAGAAGATATGTTCATAAAAGATCCCAATGGATGGTTGAACAGAGCCAAACTGATTTCCCATGAAGTTAGATGGCATTATTATTTTGTCCTTTTTTCGCGAGGTATCTAATAATGAATGATTGAACCTTGTTCTCTCGAAAAAGTCATTGCTCCATTCACTGGCAAATCCATTGAAACAAAAAAGTAACATAAAAATTACTTTAACATAGATCAACTCAAGTTCTTTTGTCCTCACGGCACAATGAAATTTAATGACTTATAACAGCCATCTTGGCATGTAGAGCTCGCATCAAAACCACCCATGGTAAGGTTTCTTGTGTCGATTACATTCCCATTTAATTCGAATTTAACTTCAACGTTTTTGCACATACTTGGAGTTTGGTAATTCAACGAGACTGCTACATTTTGACCTTTCGTTACGGTATTTAAATCTGTTGCACCGGGAAGGTATAATGTGCCAATTGAGCTTGAGGCTAATAGGGTCTCTTGCCCTTGTATGAATCCTGGACAATTAACAATAATCCTCGCTTGACCACCTCCCGAGGGTTGCGTTTCGTCGTCGCAACCCAGGAATAAGAGGCCAATGCAAAGAAATAACAGTATATTCTTCATCCTCAAAACTTCATAGTTAACCCAATGTTTCCTACGGCAAGACCGTAGCCCACCTCGGCAAAGCCGCCTACGTTGTCAGAAAACATAAAGCGAATACCACCCAAAAATTGGTAACCTAGCGGTGTACCTAAGGCAACGGAGTTATTGGTTTCGTTAAATGCGGGGTCGCTTGAAGTCCATTTGTAGCCATACTTTAGAAAGCCCAAACCAACTCCAATGTATGGATCGATTTTATCATTTCTAACAGAGAAATGGTAAGCCCCACGCGCCATAATGGCTAGGGTGTTCCATCGGTATGAATAGTCGTAGGTTTGTCCTATAAAATCATTTTGTACCCATGTAGCTCCGTAGGTTGAGTAAGAAAGGCTTGCTCCGACTCCAATGTGGTCGGTTACAGCACGCTCAAAGCTTAATCCAACCGGACCAAATCCAGAGAATTTATAGCCATCATATACTTGGTAGGCATTCAACAGGCGGCCATATCCAAGACCGAAACCATAGCCTACTTGTAGGTAATTGTCGCCCTCGCTAAATTCTTGGGCTTTTACCGTGTTAAAACAAAATGTTAAAGGCAAAATAAACAGTAGTAACTTTTTCATGAAAATTAAAGATTAAGGGTTTAAAAAAAAGGGGATTAATATCGGTTATAGTAATAGTAGTTATAGTTATAACTGGGCTGGCTGTAGTATGAATTGTTGTAGTAGGAATTATTGTAATACGAATTGTTGTAATATGAATTCGAGTAGGTCTTGGTACCTTGTTTCCCAGTATATGGGTTGTAATTCGGGTAGGTGCTCCAGTTGTCGTATACAGTATTGTTCGGCGCAGTACGGTAATGAGGCGCCACATAGGTGCCATTCGATTTGTAGTATCCGTTCACATATACTTGGCTTTGGCTCATGGCAATGCCTGAAAGTGCTAATGCGAAAACAAGGGCACAATTTTTAAATATAAAATACATAGAGTTAATAATATAATGTATACAAATATAAAAAACTAAAATATATACAAAAGATATAGTTATAGAAATTTTTCAAATACAATTATTATCAACGGAGTAGTAGCTTTGTCGCATGTCCTCCATACACATTGGTCAGTTGATTAAAGAACAGGTAAAGCGAAAGCGCATCAGAGTTTCTCAACTTTCGGATAAGCTGAATGTTTCTGAGCCCAATGTGTATAAAATTTATCTTCGAAGTTCCGTAGATACCGCCCTCTTAGAAAAAATTAGCATTGCCTTGGATTATAATTTTTTTGATCTCTACGCGAAACGGTTTAGCCTAGAAATTAATGATTCACCATTAGTTCAATGCGAAAAAGAAAATTCCCTGCTTCGACAGCTAGTCCAGGAAAAGGAGGAAAAGTATCAGTTGCTTTTATCTTCGCGTAGAAAGTATTAATTACCGGAATCAACGGTTTTCTAAATACAGGCTGCTTTTTTCGCACCCTTCGATACGTCCTGCGGACTACTCAGGGTGCTACTAAGAAAAAACTTCGGTATTTTGATGTTTCGATTTCACCTCCATTTTCGCCTAGGCCAACCCCCTTTCCAAGGGGGAGATGAATCGTGATCTTCCCTACATATTTCTTCGGTACTGACCTCCCACTTCGAACAGCGCATCGGTAATTTGTCCCAAGGAGGCGTATTTACAAGCTTCCATTAGCTGTTCAAACATGTTTCGGTTTTTTATGGCAGCATCTTGAATTTTACGAATATGTTCTTGTGCTGTAGCTCCATGCGTTCGATGCAATTGTTCTAGCATTCCAATCTGATACTGTTTTTCCTCTTCGGTCGCACGTATAACTTCTTTCGGTAATACCGTTGGTGATCCTTTGGAGCTTAAAAAGGTGTTCACTCCGATGATTGGAAATTCTCCCGTATGTTTGAGGGTCTCGTAATACAGGGATTCCTCTTGAATCTTGGATCGTTGATACATGGTTTCCATGGCACCCAAAACCCCTCCGCGCTCTGTAATTCGGTCAAATTCAGAAAGCACAGCCGCCTCCACTAAATCGGTTAGTTCGTCAATGATAAAGGAGCCCTGAAGTGGGTTTTCATTTTTCGCTAATCCTAATTCGCGGTTAATGATTAACTGAATCGCCATGGCTCTTCGTACCGACTCTTCCGTCGGGGTTGTGATCGCTTCATCGTAGGCATTCGTGTGAAGGGAATTACAGTTGTCGTAAATGGCATACAATGCCTGCAAGGTCGTTCGAATGTCGTTAAAGTCAATTTCTTGAGCGTGCAGGGACCGTCCAGAGGTTTGGATGTGGTATTTTAACATCTGTGCGCGTGCATTCGCTCCGTATTTTTTCGCCAAGGCCTTCGCCCAAATTCTTCGAGCAACTCTTCCAATTACTGCGTATTCCGGGTCAATACCGTTCGAAAAGAAAAAGGAGAGGTTCGGACCAAAGTCGTTGATGTCCATGCCGCGGCTTAAATAGTACTCCACATAGGTAAAACCATTCGCTAGGGTAAAGGCCAACTGGGTAATTGGATTTGCACCCGCCTCCGCAATATGATATCCTGAAATGGATACCGAATAAAAGTTACGAACCGAGTGGTCGATGAAATACGATTGCACATCGCCCATTAAGCGAAGGGCAAATTCGGTGGAGAAAATACAGGTGTTTTGTGCTTGATCCTCCTTCAAAATATCCGCTTGTACCGTTCCACGAACCTGCTTTAAGGTTTCCGCTTTGATCTGTGCATAAATATCTGCTGGCAAGACCTGGTCTCCTGTTACGCCAAGCAGCATGAGTCCTAATCCATCGTTTCCCTCGGGAAGTTCTCCTTGGTAGCGCGGTCGCTCCGTGCCTTTTTCGTGGTATATGGCGGCAATCTTTGCTTCTACTTCCTCGCTCAAGCCTTGTTCGCGTATGTACTTTTCGCAATTCTGGTCAATGGCAGCATTCATGAAAAATCCTAAAAGCATGGGCGCTGGCCCGTTGATGGTCATCGATACTGAGGTGGCCGGGTGGCTCAAATCGAAGCCTGAATAGAGTTTTTTGGCATCGTCCAAACAACAGATCGATACGCCCGAATTTCCTATTTTACCGTAAATATCAGGACGAACAGCGGGGTCATTTCCGTAAAGGGTAACCGAGTCAAAGGCTGTTGAAAGGCGTTTGGCAGGCATTCCTAAACTTACGTAATGGAATCGTTTGTTGGTCCGTTCCGGTCCACCTTCCCCAGCGAACATTCGTGTAGGGTCTTCACCTTCACGTTTGAAGGGAAACAATCCTGAGGTATAGGGGAATTCCCCCGGGAAATTTTCTTGCAACACCCATCGAAGAATATCGCCCCAGCTGCTGTACCTTGGAGCTGCTACCTT
>CAIJTF010000084.1 GCA_903823565.1 uncultured Flavobacteriales bacterium | reverse complement strand
CAAGATACAATCACCGTTAGTCCGAGCAACACTACAACCTATTTGGTTTCCACAAATGATCTCAATTATAATTTAGTCTTTAATGGGAATTTTGAAGTCCTCAACGAAGGGTTTTATTCAGATTTATCCTTCCTATCGCCGTCCAATCCAAACGGTCTTCAAGGAACCTATGGTATTACTGCGAACGCAAGCTTTTGGGAAAACACCTTTTCCCCTTGTGTGGATCATACCTTTGGTAATGGGGTGGGAAATATGTTGGTCATTGATGGTTCCACATCAGGGAACGTAACCTTTTGGAAACAAAGGATAGCCGTAGAAAAAAACAAAACCTATTCGTTCGAATTCTTTAGTCAAATGCTCAGTCCACAAAGCCCCGGAATTATTAAAACGATACTGAATGGCGTTGCTTTAGGGATAGATACGCTTTCAGGATCCGGGTGTCAATGGGAGCAACATAGCATGAGTTGGAATAGTGGACAAGATAGTCTGGTAACCATCGAACTTCAAAACTTGAACCAAGCAGGAATTGGAAACGATTTTGCCATCGAGGATATTTCCGTGAGTACCTTGAGATCTTGTACGCAATTAACAACGGTCAACGTGCTTACCAATGGTTTTGACCTTGGGCTATCCTATGCAGGGGATTTGTGCCTTAATGGAGGACCCTATTTCCCCATATTGGGCGGTGCAGTTCCGGTAAACGGAACCTTCATATCCTTACCTGGTAGTTTAAACATTAACCCCGTTACCGGCGTTATTTCCGGCCAAGGTTCAACACCCGGGACCTACAACGTCGTCTACAGTACGAATTTTTGCAATTCAACCCTGACGGATACCTGTTCCCTAACGATGCATGCGCTTCCTCAGTTGGTAAGTCTCACAGGGGGAGGATTTAATTGCAATCAATTCTCTTTTGATTCTGTTTTATTGTACCTAAATGCAACAGCTCCCTTCACCGTTTTTTATACCTATAATGGATTATCCAATACCTTGCAAAGCAACTCGAACCCTGTTTTTCTAGGCAATCAATCGGGTGGGTATGCGCTCGACTCGATCTCCGATTTTTATTGTACGAATTCCCTTTCTGGGACTATTTACTTGGATAGTTTAATCATACCAAACCAAGCCATCATTCAAGGGGACACCCAACGTTGCAAGGACGAATACAGTACCGCTATTTCACTTTCCAATGCCAATCCCAATGGAATCATTCAGTGGTATTCCGACCCCGGATTAACGGAGCTTTTGGAAACAGGAACCTCTTTTTATCCTCAAAACGATAGTACGGCTACCTACTTTGTCATTCAACAGGTTAATGGTTGTGATGGCCCTCCACTGGCATTTGAAATTTCCATTGAACCATGCGCTTTTATCATTCCAAGCGCATTTACCCCCAATGGGGATGGAGATAATGACGTTTGGGAAATCGTGGGGTTAGATGCCAAGTATCCCATGAACCAAGTTCAAATTTACAACCGCTGGGGGGAAAGACTTTACGAATCGGCTGTCGGGAACTACGGTATGAATCCATGGGATGGAACCTTTAATGGGGATGCTTTACCCGTAGGAAGCTATTATTACATCATTCAAAAATCCGTGGAAGGAAGCGAAGAGCCCGTAAACGGAGTTGTCTCAATTTTGCGAAAACCATGAGAATAATACTGGGACTTTTAATGGTTTTACTCTGTTGGGCTATGAACGCGCAACAACTGCCTCAATACAAGCAAATTAACCATTGTCCTGCGCTATATAACCCCGCCGCCATGTCGTGGGATAAGCAGGCCTCCGTATCCATGGTCGGACGTTGGCAGTTTTTTGGTTTTGGTTACGAACCACGTACCGTAGCCTTTGTGGGACAAACCATGCTAAAGAAAAAAGTGAGAACGGTTTTTAATCCCGGCAGTAGAATTCAACGAGACTTTACTCCAGAAGAAAAGAAAAGAAACCTCATCTGGCAGCATTATGCGGGTGGCCAAGTGATTTCAGATAACTATGGCGCCTTCAAGTACCTAGAGGTCAATGCAAACTATGCCTGCGCCGTCCCCTTAGGGTCCCAATGGAAAGCTAGTGGAGGTATCCGAATAGGACTCAGGAATAATGCCTTTAATACCAATCAAGGAGTCGTATTAAACGTAAGTGATCAGCAACTTCCCTATGTCGGTGGGGATGAAGTCTATGACGAATATTTGTCTAAAAATTATGGGACCTTATCCCCAAGTGCAGCCCTTGGGTTAAGCTTAAGCACTAAAAAACTTAATCTTTCCACAGCGTTATCACACGGAGGTATTCCAAATGCGTTTAAACAGCAAACGTCCTTTTTTGACGCTCAATGGCATTGGAACACCATGGTCGGATACACCTTTACGGTAGCCAGTGGGCTAGATATTCGGCCCTTGCTCGTAGTGAAAAAAATGAGCGTTGCCCCACTTTCGGTTGAATTGAATGCCATTGCCACCATAAACTATATTTTTTGGGGTGGCTTGACCTATCAACACAACGCTTCCGCAGGAATTATAGCAGGGATGGAAGTATCCGACAACTTGAAAATTGGATATGCTTTCGATTTCTCAACGAATGCATTAAATCGTTTCAGCAACGGGGGACATGAAATTTATTTGAGTTATGGCTTCTAAGAATTGGCTTCTTGTTATCGCTGCGTTGTTCGCCCTAAACATTACGGCTCAAATCCATCAATTTACCCCTCCTCAAAGGCTTGGAAGTGTTGTGAACTCATCCGCCGACGAAAGTAACCCCGTATTTAGTGAAGATTTTCAATCGCTGTATTTTGTTAGAACTTTTGAAACTAAAAATGTAGGCGGTATTTATGACCAAGACATCTGGGTCAGCCAGTTTAAACAAGGTCATTGGGATTATCCAAAACCGCTTTCTGCCCTCAATAATAAATGGCATAATGCCGTAATTTCAGAGCGGTTTTCTGCAAAAGATAGTACCTTCCTGCTTTACCTAAATGCCAGTTATCAAGGGGAAAAAGAGTCGAAAAAGGGAGTTCATGTGGCTTCAAAAAAGAAAGGTGACAGCCTCTGGGTCCTTGAAAAAAAGATGAACATTCCCTCTTTGTCTTTTCAAGGAAAATACGTCAACTATAGCCTTTCAGCGGATGCAACCGTATTGGTTTTCTCTTATGAAGGCAGCGATAGTGAAGGCGAGGAAGACCTGTACTATTCCCTATTCTCCGAGGAAGGCTGGTCGGAACCAGAACACATGGGATCGGTTATCAATAGCCCAGGATTTGAGATTTCACCTTTTTTGTCCAGAAACAATGACACCCTGTTTTTTTCAAGCGATGGCCACAAAGGATTGGGGCAGGCCGATGTATATTATTCTGTCCGAAAAAACAATTGGACTTCATGGACGAAGCCGGTCAATCTAGGACCTACCGTAAATTCGCCCAATTTTGATGCTTACTTTTCCCTACACGGAAATAAAGCTACTTGGTCGAGTAATCGAGAAGGGAAAGACCTTGATCTTTGGACAGCTACCGCCATCATGCCTCCAAAACTGAAATTTGAAGCGAAAGTTAGTCAGATTTCCGGTTTTCAAAATGCAGATGGTATTATTGATATAACGGTACTTTCGGGGGTTCCTCCGTATAAATTTCAATGGTCGAATGGTCAAAGTATTGCCAAAATACAAAGCTTGCGTAAAGGGGATTATACCCTAACCATTATTGATTCCATAGGGCAGAAAGTTAGCTCTTCCTTTCGGTTAGAAGAACCACAAGCAGAAGAACAAACACGCATTAGATTTCCAAACATTCAATACGAGTATAACAAATGGACGTTTGTTAATAACGACCAAGTGAATAGTTATGACTCACTAAAGGTTGTGGCACAGCTTTTACGAGAATATCCTCAACTGGTGATTGAATTAATTTCCCATACCGATCCTCGAGGCGAGGCTGAAAGGAACCAAATTTTATCGCTAAATCGGGCCAAAGCATGTTACATTTATCTCGTTCAAGAAGAAAAAATTGATCCTAGAAGGGTGATACCCGTAGGCCTTGGTGAATCGGAACCTGCCACATGGTTTGATCCCGTTAAAAAAGAACGAATACCGTTAACCGAAGACTATATTCAACAATTCAAGGACGATGCCATAACCTTCGAAAAACTAAACCAACTCAACCGTAGAACGGAAGGGAAAATTCTACGGCTGGATTTCAATCCGCAAACGGCACCAAAAGCACCTAGAGAATTTATGGAATTTCAGGTATTGCCATAACCATGAAAATAATTACCCTTCTTTTCAACCTTGGAATTTTGTTCACAGCCTTTGCCTTTTTATGGTTCTGGATAAAATTCCTACTCGTTTTTATAGTCCCCGAAACGGTTAGAACCCGGGTGCGCTATTTCCTTCAACTGCTTCAATCCCTTTTCTTGGGTACTTTAGTGCTTCGGTTTCTGAAAGAAGAAGGCCATGCCCTGAATTTAAATCCATATGTAATCATTGCTATAATTACCTACTTTCTGTACCTGATTCGAAACATTCACTCACAAAAACGGATGGTACAAATACAAGTATATTCCAACCTCTACAGTCAATTAAAAACTAAAAACGATTGGGAATGGACCGTTGCATTAATTTCGTTGGCATTAACCCTAGCTAGTTTGGCATACCCTGCATCCATAGATAGCATGGCAAGTGCATGGTTTTACCAAGAAACCCAAGCGATTATCGACCTTCCCCTTCTGGGTACCATTTTCAAAATTTTTGGATTTTTCTTTATCCTGGGACTTACGATGAGAGTGCTGTGGAGCATACAACAACTTACGCAAGCTAAAAAAGAACCCCCTCGGGAAGGCTTCGACGATTATGAAGAGGTTTAAGCGCCAGACATAAATAACAGTTTCGCGCTTGAAACAATCATTTGAATGCCGATGGAAAGGACTAAAATCCCCATAATTTTAGACATGGTTTTCAAACCGCTTTGCCCAAGGAACTTAAGGATGAAAGGGGCTGAAGAAAAAACGAGGTAAATCGTAAAAGAAACCGCGATTACCGCCATTAAGATAATAGACCTCGACGAAAAATTCGTGTACTGAAGGGCCAGATTAATCAACAGCGACATGGATCCAGGTCCTGCGAGTAAGGGCATTGCCAAAGGGCTAAATGAGATATCATCTTTACTGCGAGACTCTTCCTCAATTGCCTTTTCCAAATCGCTTTTGTGTTGGGCATTAAGCAATTGAAAGCCCGAACGAGAAATGATAATCCCTCCAGCGATTTTCAACGCATGAATGGATATGCCAAAAAAATCCAATACGAACTCGCCAAGAAAAAAGGAAATTACACAAACTAGAAGTACATAAAAAGAAGTCCTTCTTACCGTTCTGAACAAATGCGCGCGTTTAAAACCTTGGGTCAAGGAAATGAAAACAGGCATCGCACTTAATGGATTTATAAGTGAAAACAGTGAAATATAGGTCGCGACAAACAGGGTAAGCATTTCGACGACAAATTTCGTTAAAAAAACCAGGGTTTTAAGTTCTTTTTATTTTTTTAAATGGTTTACGGGATTAAATTTCAACTATTTTAGTGTAAACAAATGTTATGAAAATACTCTTTTTTACCCTGCTCATATCGATGCAAGCATTCGCACAAAAGAATTACCCCCCATTACAATGGTTAGGAAAACCGAATCGGATTACCAATCCTGGAGCGGAAGCGAACAGCGAAGGAGCTCCCTTGCATTGGAAATCGAGTTTTTCCCTTGGAGCCGAATCAAATTGGGTTTCAGCCTATGGTGTGACATCCCACGAATGGAATCATGGTGAAAAAAAATTGGGACTCCCTACCAATCCGGGGAATAACTACTTTCGCCTCACTGTAAACAAATACGATGAAACCCGTAAGTTAAACGTGTTTCAAATCATCAACCTTGACGATATCCAAAATGTGCTGCAGGCCGATACGGTTATCGCTGATTTTCAGTCATGGATAGGGGTTGCTTATCCCGTTCCCAGCAATTGTGCCTACACGGAAGTAAAGATTCTGTTTAAAGACCTTTCTGGGAAGGACCTGGACTCCATTTATATTAAAAGAACCCCGGGAGAGTTTAGGGACCTGGATGCAGGAACCCCAGCGGCTGAAGAAAGAGGGTTTAACGTGATGCACGAATTACTACTGTCCAAAGCAACCAAACAAGTTCCTAAAGTTACGAAACAAGCGCTGGTAAAAATTCATTGTGAATACCCCTGTGCTAAATTTAAAGGAGAAGAACAAGATGAAACCGAGGCTGAGCTTTCGAACACCTTTTTCTTCGATAATATCTCTTTGGGGTTTTATAAAAAATAGCCAGAACACAAAATAATAATTGTACTTTTAACCATTACTAAAATCAATGGTTATGCGTATATCTGTTTTGCTGATTTCTATCGTATTGCGTCAATTCTGTTTCGCACAACTTGGCCCAATCGATTTCGAGCCCAATGGTTACGGTTCAACATGGCAATGGACCACCTTCGAAAATGACTTCAATCCACCTCTCGAAATAATTGCCAATCCAAATCCTGGAGGCATTA
Source organism: uncultured Flavobacteriales bacterium (assembly GCA_903823565.1). Lineage (GTDB taxonomy): Bacteria > Bacteroidota > Bacteroidia > Flavobacteriales_D > Crocinitomicaceae > UBA952. The sequence continues at coordinate 4,171 of CAIJTF010000084.1, read as the reverse complement.
ATACTTCTAGCACTGTTTCGCGGTTTACTGCAAATGTAGCGGGTGCCCCATGGGCAGGTTTCGAATCCCTTCATGGGCAAGGAATCGGAACCTTTAATCTTACCGCAGCCAATTGTGTGGTAAAAGTTATGGTTTACAAACCCGTTATTAGTCCCGTTGGAATAAAATTTGCCACGCCCGCTGGTGCTTCCACCGGTGAAATTCTTGTGAGCAATACCGTTATAAATCAATGGGAAGAACTCACTTTTGATTTCAGTGCCGTTATAAATGCGCCTTCTTCCACAGGTATAGACCAAATTATTATTTTTCCCGACTTTACCCAACGAAGCGATAACCGTGTATGTTTAATTGATAACATTAAATTTTCCAATCAAAACGGTGGAACCCCCATTCCGATGGGTCCTGCGCCTACCCCTACCTACCCAACAGCGAATGTGATTTCATTATTCAGCAACCCCTACCAAAATGTTCCCGTTGATACCTGGATGGCTCCTTGGTCTATGGCTCAAGTAAGTGATTTACAAATCACTGGAAACGAAACGAAGCGCTACGACGCCTTGAATTTTGCCGGTGTAGAAATGTTAGGGAATAATATACTCGATGTCTCTTCAATGACGCATTTTCGGGTTGATTTTTGGACGCCAAACATGAATGAATTCAAGGTCAAATTGGTTGACTTCGGAGCCGACGGTCAGTATGCGGGTGGTGATGACAGCGAAAGCGAACTTTCCTACATATTACCCACTGAAAATTGGCACAGTTTAGAAATCCCTTTATCGAGTTTTACTCAATTGAATTCAACCACGCACATCGCCCAATTGATCTTCTCCGGAACACCCAGCGGATCTGGAACAGTTTACATTGACAACGTATTGTTTTTTAACAATGAGGGCGCAAGCCTACTCGAAGAACAAAGCACTCAGGTGCGTGTATATCCCAATCCATGCAGCGATAAAATCACGCTTAACTCTATTTCGCCATTGAATTCAGTGCAAATTGTTGGCCTAGATGGCACCTTATTGATGGAATGTTCACCGCAAATAAATTCCTATGCTATTGACCTTTCGAACCTACCCACGGGGTTATATTTCGTTCGTCTTTCATCAGCAAACCGCACGGAAACCCTGCGACTCATTAAGAAATAATTCGTTGGGAATTGAACGTATTATACTGGTAGGGGTATCGTATTATTTTCATTCTATCTTTACCCTGAGTTGAAATCGATTGGGTTAATATTGTTTTGCTTTTGCCTGTTCCCCTTTCTTAAGGCACAAGATTGCGACTTCGACTACTTTCCTAAAAAAGGTGGACACTATCTATTTTCTACGTATTACGAAAATGACCATCAAACCCCAAGAAATGACGATTGCGACCGAAAAATTGGTGCTCAATTCTATGTAAGAAGGTCCTTTGACAAGGGTCATATCGTCAGCGAAGAACTCAACTATTACAACGACGGGAAATTTACCCCACATATACGAACCCAACTGAACCACTCGACCAAAAAAAACGAACAGCTAGGGTTTTGCAAAGAATACAATGAAAAAGGAAGCCTGATTCGTTTTTTCGAATTTTACACGGATAAGACCGGCCGACGCTGCGAGCGAGAAACGGAATACCTACCCACCGGAACATTGCGGTTCATTCGAGAATATGCATTCATTCGGCTCAGTGAAATTGATTCCATTCATTTAAAAGAACATCCGCCCCACACCGTGGATGATTTTGGCTACACGAGCCTACAAGTTCCTTATGGGGTACACCGGTGGTACAACGACCAAGGGCAACTGGTACGGGAAGAACACTACGATCAACTCACCTTTTATCGGCAAGATGCGGAACACCTGCTTCATGGAAAATTTACGGAATTCCATGACAATGGTAAACTAAAGACACAAGGGCAATTCAAGGAAGGAAATCCGGATGGAAGGTGGAAGCGATATCATTACAACGGCATGGTATACCAAGAAGGACTTTACCGAAATAACATCCAAGACAGCCTCTGGCGACAATGGGATGACCGAGGAAACCTGTCGAAAGAATCGCTCTACGATCAAAGGGCCGAAAATCCCTTCGCACCCGTTCGAGAAAAAGAATACAATGCCGCAGGCTTGTTAGTGAACTCTAAAGAAATCAATGCCGAGAACCAAGCCATCCTGCAAGAATGGTCGCCCCAAGGGAAGCTGATGCGCTATGTGCGATACAGCACTGGAATGCAGATGAACTGGAATAATAGCGATTACAGAGAGTTTGAAAAGACTTGGTACGACAACGGTCAGGTGAAATCCATCCATAATAAGCGATCCGACACCTCGTATGTGAGCTACTTTAAGAATGGGCAAATGGAACGCCTGAACCTCGGATATTGGTACGATACGCTCCGAAAAGAAGAAAAAACCGAATGGAATATTCAAGGTACGCGCCTTCTCCATATTGAAACCAGTTCTGGGGATGGGAATAACCGTCAAGTCATAAAACGCTTTTATTCCAATGGAAACCTCGCGCAACGGTTGGCTACGTACAACGAGGAACAACTTGATTTTCGTTACAGCCTAAACGGGATCAGTTATTTAAAATCGAAAACCCTTCATCAAAAATTACAAGGAAGGTACGAAGAGCGAGATACGATTTCTGGACAGTTATTGTTAGGAAACTACGATCAAGGGATACGTCATGGGTTGTGGGAACTAAAAACAAAGGACAGCGTGATCTTAGAAAAACTCACCTACGATCATGGGTGTGTACAGGCTCAAACCGCATGGGGATATACCACGGAAGATGAAAAAATAACCTGGCAACGACGGGCAAATTATATCATTTACCACCAAAACCAAGCGCCATGGGAAAACATGAAAGCCTGCATAGCATACCGCGATTCACTGGCCCATTTGATGCGTCTTTTGAATCAAACCCTGGAAAAAAACGGAGTAAGCCCTGACTTTGGACAACTCGAATTTCAAGCACTTCATTTTGAATTACCTCACGTATATTACCGAAACCTCATCGAAGATGGGATCAAAGAATACCGAGCCGTGCAGCTCCTGCACCTCATCGACAGTTTGGGTTGGAAATGGAAAGCGATTCAGCTCAGCAATGGAACGTACATAGGAACGATTGAATTTAAAGGCATTATGAACCCTGCATATCAATTGAAACTTTTAGGGGAACACAGCCAATTTTTTTACCCGGTATTCACCGCAACGGACGATCCAGATGGAACCATGTATCCTCGCAGTTGGGGAAGTCCACCTCCTAGCACGGTTGTAATTCAATCCATGACCCCTTGCTATACCACCGTCCAATACTCCGAAAAGGGTCGAAGCACAAACTTTGTGGTGTATAGCAACGGCGCCGTAGAAATTCTTAACCGAACAATATCTTGGGAGGCTTGGAAAAAATTACAAGAAGAACTCTCGCCCTATTATCGTGATTTTTATTGGAAGGATTGAGGATTTGGTTATAACCTGAAATAAATCCATTTCGGAACCAAGTACAAGAACCAAGCTAACCCTCTCCATCGTTTTGTTACCGTAATAACTCGTTTTTTTTGGTGTATTCCATGTGCAATTTGCTTGACTACTTTTTCCACCGGCATCACCCAAAACAATCCTTCTCCTTTAGCCATGGCCGTATCAACTAGGCCGGGTCGAATATCAGAAATAAAAATGGACTTACTTTCTTTTGCGGCTTTATGCTGTAACCCTTCAAGGTAATTTATTTGAAACGCTTTAGAAGCATTATACACCAGTGAATCCTTTCCTCCCCGCAGCCCTGCAATGGAACTTATCGCCGCATAATGGCCATGTCCTTGCTTATTAAAAAAGTTATAAGCCCAATTGGAGAGGAGGGTGAAGCTCTTTACATTAGTCTCAATCATCGAAGAATCAAGGCTCGAATCAAGACTTGTATTCAATTCCCCTATTCCAATACAGTTAATGATTAAATCAATGCAATCGGTTGAACGTACTATTTCATTCAAGGTGTCTTCCAACTGCGCGAAATCGGTAACGTCTAAACGAAATGCGTTTACGTTGGGCATGTTAATGGTAATCTGTTCAGCCCTTCGGGCACATGCAATAACCTTGAATCCTGAACCTAAATAATAAGAAGCCAGGCCGGCGCCGATACCAGAGCTTGCACCCATGATTAGTACGGTTTTATCAGTTTCCAT
>CAIJTF010000083.1 GCA_903823565.1 uncultured Flavobacteriales bacterium | reverse complement strand
CATTTCACTATTTGCAAGCGGCTAGTGTCAACGGTTCGGAGGTTGACATCAGGGTCTACGTAGATCAAAATGCAGGAACCAACCTAGTGCAAATTGAACGAGAAGAATCGCCCGGGAATTTTGCGGTCATCGGAACGGCAACCGTGGTCAATAACGCGGCACAATTCACCGATACACAGGTTGATGTAATGAATCGAACCCATCGATACCGTTCCAAGTATATTGACACGTGCGGAAACGTAGGAAGTCCTTCAAATACAGCGACGACCATCTTAACCTCTGGGGTAGCTGACAACGAATCCCAAATCAATGTTCTATCCTGGACGCCATATTTAGGATTCGATGTTGGCGTGGATCATTATGAAATTTACCGCATTGAACCCAATGGCAATCCCCTGCTTATTGCAAGCGTACCATCCACCCAATACCTAATCGAAGATAGCGTCGATTCAGGACCCTATCCAGGTGAAATCTGCTACTATGTGGAAGCCCACGAACTATTGAACAATTATGGTATACAAGAAACGTGTGCGAGCAATTTGATTTGCCTCTATTATGAACCAATTATTTTCATACCGAATAGCATTATCCCTGATGGAATCAACTCGGTATTTAAACCCGTTGCCACGAATATTGATCCAACAAAATTTAAAATGACCATAATGAACCGGTGGAGCAATGTAGTTTTTGAAACCGCTGATTTCAATGAAGGATGGAATGGAAAATACAAGGATAAGGACGAATTGGTCCCCAACGATATGTACATTTATGTCATGGAATTTTACGACGCAGCAGGAAACCAATTTATAAAACGAGGTGAAGTTTATGTTATTCGCTAACAATGCTCGCATTTTAATTATTCAAACCGCCTTTCTTGGTGATGTCATACTCGCCACATCCGTGGTTAATTCCATCAAGGCACAATTCCCTGGAGCGCAGGTAAATTTATTGGTAAAAAAAGGAAACGAAGGTTTAGTGTTGGGTCATCCACATATTAATCAGGTAATCACCTTTGATAAATCAAAAAAATGGCGGGAAATTGTGCGACTCGTTCGTGCCAACCGATCCGCGCGCTATGATTTAATTGTAAACCTGCATCGCTTTGCTTCTTCCGGGATCATTGCCGTGCTAAGCAAAACTAAAACCATTGGGTTTGATAAAAACCCCTTGTCCCGATTTTATACCTTAAAACTGCCGCATCCCATCTCAAAAGGAATTCATGAAATAGACCGGAATTTCACCTTAATCGCTGCGCTCGGTGTGAAGCACTTGGTAAAACCGTCTATCGTACCAAGCGAGGACGCAATGAAAAACGTTAGGGAATATCAGGAAACGCCGTATGTGTGTTTCGCGCCGGCATCGGTATGGGCAACGAAGCAACTTCCGATGGAGAAATGGGTGGAGCTTTCAGAAAAACAAGATCATCTGATCTACTTACTGGGTGGTCCAAGTGACCATTCGCTGTGCGAAACCATAAAAACCCAAATCCCTGGGCGGACTGTGAATTTAGCGGGTAACCTCTCGCTCATGGAATCGATCGCACTCATGAAGGGAGCCGTTCGAAATTATGTAAATGATTCGGGTCCCTTACATTTCGCTTCGGCGGTTAATGCCCCCGTAACGGCCTATTTTTGTTCTACCGTGACAGACTTTGGCTTTGGTCCCTTGTCGGAGGATTCCGAAGTCAAAGAAGTTACCGGACTGGCGTGTCGTCCGTGCTGCTTACACGGAAAAAAAGAATGCCCCGAAGGCCATTTTAAGTGCGGAAAAGAGCTGGTGGTTTAAGGGGGGAATTAGTCTTCCATCGGGTGCTGGTCCCTGAGTAGTCCGAAGGACGTATCGAAGGGCGGCACCCAGAGACATAAAATAACAATATCACTCCTCCATCTCCAATACCCGCTCCACGGTGCCATCTTCATAGATGAATAGCATCAGGGTGTTTTTACGGCGAGGGATGGATTTGCCATTGAGGTCGGTGATTTTTAGAAGTTTTTTAGCGCTCGTACCCAACTCATCCATTCCGGTGAAGTTCAAGGTGAGATTTAGGGTAATGGTACTGTCGCAGCCATTGGCAGCAGTAAGGGTTTGGGTGTAGGTACCGCTTTGGGTGTAGGTTTGACCATTCAGCGTGTAGGAATCCAAGGCCGTTTCGGTAAGCGTACTTGTTGCGTTTTCTAATACGGTAACTACCACGGTGTCTGTACCTGTGCAGCCAAGCGTATCTTGAGCCGTTACTACGTAAGCGTTGCTTTGCGCAGGCGCAAAAGCTTG
>CAIJTF010000082.1 GCA_903823565.1 uncultured Flavobacteriales bacterium | reverse complement strand
AGATCTTTTTCACGTAGATTGCAACGATGATTTAACGGTTTTTGATGACATCCAAACCTTGAGAACCCTGAGCGACATTCCCGTTGATTTGCACATCATCACCCCTACTCCATCTAAATTTTACCAGCGCTTGTTGGAGGTACCAGTAGAATATGTTACGTTTCAGTTGGAACCCCTTGAGGAACCCCTAGAATGGCCAAAAGAACTAAGCGCGTCAAAAGGAGTTGCCATTACTACACCCACTTCCGTAGATGCATTCGAAGACCATCAAGCCTGCGACTTTATTCTCATTATGGCTACCGTTCCGGGACAATCGGGTGGTGTTTTTGACAAGGAGAACTTTAAAAAAATCAGAACCTTTCGTAGACGATATCCCAACAAATCCATTCACGTAGATGGAGGTGTGAATGGAGAGGTTTCCTTTATTTTACGAAATATGGGGGTGAGCACCGCGGTTTCAGGTTCCTATTTATTCAAAGGCCCAAGCATCGGCCATGCCCTAATGAACCTTACCTCGCGAAACCATGCTTCCTCGTATAAAATTGAAGATTTCATGATTCCCTTTGAAGAATGTCCAAGGGTTGATATTAGGGAATGTGACACCATAAACATACTAGAAGTCATTGAACAGGGGAAATTAGGATTTTGCTTGGTAACGGACGCAAACCAAAAACTCTTAGGCATTGTTTCTAGTGCCGATATTCGAAAGGCGCTATTGCATCAATTAAAAACCAACGAAACCATAACAGCAAACAGCCTTGTAAACTCAACCCCATTGGTAATCCATTCAGAGGATTCCGTGATGGACTTGCTTCGCCTTCTGAAAAAAGCGCCCTTTCCTGTGATGTATTTACCCGTAGTAAATGCTCAGCATAATGCCGTTGGAATCGTTAATTTTGTCAACCTAATAAAAGGCGAATTATGATCATTAAATTAAAATCAACGGTTTCACCCGAACAAGCCCAAACCCTAGCGAAGGAGTATCAAGCATTTTTACTTTTCGATGGTGCACAAACCCTAGTAACAGGATCCGCCCTTAAAGAACTTCCTACAGCGCTTGAATCCCTTACCGAGCAATATTGGGTTTTCGCTAACGACATGCAACTTTCTAGTCGAAAATACCGCCAAGAAACGCGGGAAATTTCTTTTGGAAAAACTGTAATTGGGGGAAAAACCAAGCATACGGTTTTGATCGGAGGACCCTGCTCGGTTGAATCCGAATCTCAAATCAACAGCGCTGCCCAATTGTTGGTAAAACTTGGGTTAAACACCTTGCGAGGCGGTGCCTATAAACCGAGAACGAGCCCTTATTCCTTTCAAGGATTAGGGTTAGCAGGATTGCAACTATTGGCCAAAATGAGGGAGGCTTACGGATTAACCGTGATTACGGAGGCAAGAGATGCTACGCACATCGATGAAATCATTGAATATACGGATGTAATTCAAATCGGGGCTAAAGCCATGTACGATCAAGGAATCCTGCGGGCGTGTGCCAAAATCAAGAAACCCGTTTTAATCAAGCGCGGTTTCGGTACAACCCTACAAGAATTAGTTCAGGCTGCAGAGTTTATCCTATCGGGTGGGAACCCCAACGTCATGTTGTGCGAGCGAGGAATACGTACGTTTGAAACAGGAACGCGATTTACCTTGGATCTCTGCGGGGTAGCTTGGCTTCAAGAACACACCAACTTGCCTATTGTCCTAGATCCGTCTCATGCCATGGGTTATGCGTATGGCGTACCTTCCCTAGCAAAAGCCTGCGTAGCCATGGGAATTGATGGATTGTTGATAGAAACCCACCCCAATCCCAGTGTAGCGAAATCCGATGCTTCTCAACAACTGACCTATGAAGCATTCGAAACCCTTTATAACGAACTAAAACCGATAGCTCAGGCCGTGGGCTTTACCCTTGTATGAACCATTTAGAACAAAACATTAAAGGCCTTTGTGCCAAACATGGCATTCATTTCAATGATTTCCTGGCAGATTTGGAAGTTGATGAAGTTCATGAATTAACGCTCTACGACCTTCAAGCCATTGCCGAGGAATACCAAATTGACCTCCTTGCATTGCTTTTTAAACCCGTTTACAACAGCGATTTATTGACTAAAAAGCTACGAAAAATTGAATGCCTCATTGTGGATGTCGATGGGGTTATGACCGACGGAGGCATGTATTGGAGCGAACAGGGGGACCAAATTAAAAAATTCAATACCAAAGATGGCTTAGGCCTCTTGGAACTTACAAAAAAGGCTTTTAAAGTTGGAATAATTTCTTCAGGATTCACCCAAGTCATGGTGCAAAAGCGTGCGGAACTTTTAGGCATCACCCATTGCTACGTTGGACAACAGCCCAAACTGGAAGTGCTGGAGACTTGGTGTAAGGAATGGGGCATTTCCCTGGAAAATGTAGCGGTAATAGGAGATGACAAAAACGATCTTGCCTTGATGAAGGCTGTAGGATTCGCTGCTTGTCCATCCGATGCCGTCAATGAAATAAAATCCATTTGTAACCTGATCTTAGAAAGAAAAGGAGGCGAAGGTTGCGTACGAGAATTCATCGATGCGTATTTAAACCAATACATAAAATAAGGTGACCCCATGAAAATAGGAATCATTCGAGAAGGAAAAGTTCCCCCAGATCTTCGGGTTGCCTTATCGCCCAAACAGTGCAAAGCGTTATTGACGATGTACCCACACGTTCGCCTGGTTGTTGAAGAGAGTCCCATTCGTACGTTTTCCGATCAGGCCTACCGCGATGAAGGCATCGAAGTCGTAAGCCAATTGGATGATTGTGATGTACTTATAGGGATCAAAGAAGTTCCAAAGGAACACTTGTTAGCGAACAAAACCTACGTGTTTTTTTCCCATACCATTAAAAAACAACCATACAACCGGGCCTTGCTTCAAACCATCCTTGCAAAAAAAATCAGGTTGATTGATTACGAAGTAATCCGAGATAAACACCGTAACCGTTTAATTGGTTTTGGTCGATATGCTGGAATCGTAGGGGCATACAATGCTTTTTTAACCTACGGATTAAAACACCAGCAATACCAATTAAAACCCGCCCATCAATGTGTAAATCGAAGCGAAGTTGAGCAAGAGTTGAAAAAGGTAACGTTTCCTCCAAACTTTCGGTGTTTGGTTACTGGCTTCGGAAGGGTTGGACATGGTGCGAAAGAAATCATTGATTGTTTACCGATTACCGAGGTAAGTCCAGAGGAATTTTTAACGGGAAATTTTAACGAACCCATTTTTTGTCAATTAGAGGCCGGCGATTATTTCGAACATCCAGAAAAGGACTTTGATAAACCCTCATTTTATGCCGATCCGAGTGGTTTCCGGTCCAAATTAGTTGCGTATGCGAAGAAAGCAGACCTGTACATTCCTTGTCACTATTGGGACAACAGGGCTCCTAAGTTATTGACACAAACCGATCTTCAAAGCTGTGATCGCCTGCGTGTGATCGCGGATATTTCATGCGATGTCAACGGTCCAATTGCTGCAACGGTTAAGGCCTCTACCATTGCCAACCCAATTTATGGCTATAACCCCATTACCGGAGAAGAATGCGACTTTCGATTACCGGATGCAATAGCCGTTATGGCAGTAGACAACTTACCGTGTGAATTGCCCAAAGATGCCTCAGAAGACTTTGGAGCGGAGTTGTTGAAACATTTCTTTCCTCGGTTATTTGGCGAAGACCCCGACCGCATTTTGTATTTCGCTACCGAGACGACCCATAATGGAGAACTGAATGAGCCTTTTGCGTACTTAAAGGATTATATTGAAGGCAACTAACCTAGTTCATTGGATGCCTTAGCGTCTTGCTCTTTTACCAATAAATACCAGAAAAACCCAGCTAGGATAAAGGCACCGGGCAGAATTAGCATTCCTAAACGAAGGTTGTTGTTAAAGTGGTCCGACACCCTCCCGACTAATTCCGGTGACCATAAATCACCAAAAGCATGAATCATAAAAATACAGATTGCCATTGCGGATGCACGCATATTGGGAGAAACGCTTTCCACAATTACAGTGCTAATAGGTCCCGTAGATTGAAAAAGAAAAATGAGCGAAATAGCAATACACACCATGCTTAGCAGGGTGTTGTCGGTTAGAAAGGAAACAAAAGAAAAAGGAACGGCACAAAGTACAGAAATCACTAAAAGCCGGCTGTACCCTGAAGCGTATTTCTTTCTCCAACGGTTGGCGAAATATCCTCCGATTAAGGTACCCACAATGCCCCCAAAAATTAACGTGGGCCCTAAAAACAGCGAGGCATCGGCTAAATCCATTTTATGCACCCTACGCAAAAATTCAGGTCCCCAAAACGAAAAGGCCCCCATGGCAAAGGTGTAAAATATGTATCCAAAATTGACAAATAAATACTCTCGATTTTTGAGGAGCGTTTTCAGTTTTTTGAGGGTAATCTTTTCGTGTACTACCGGACTTTCATCGCTTTGACCTCTTGTAGGTTCAGGAATAAAATACAACAACGCAGCCAAGAAAAAACCGGGAAGGCCTGCAAGGTAGAAAGCACTCCGCCAACCCAATTGGGCCGCAATGATTCCTCCTAGCGCAAAGCCTAAAGCCGCCCCCACGGGTATTGCCAAAGAATAAATGGTAATGGCTTTATTTCTTTTATCGGCAGCGAACGCATCCGAGAGCACGGCAGGACCAATGGCTCCAAAACTCGCCTCTCCCAATCCCACAACGATTCGACAAAATATCATAAAACCAAACCCTTGTGCGTAACCGGTTAAACAGGTCCCTAAACTCCAACCGACCACACCAATGGCCATGAGTTTTTTTCGAGAGAAACGATCGCCGAGATAACCAAAAAGGGGGGAGGTCAAGAAATACCCGAGCATAAAGGCAGTCGCCATTCTCCCCATATCCGCATCGTTTTCAATGTGTAAATCCGATTTTATGGGTCCAAGAACGGCTGAAAGCACATACCTATCCAAAAAATTGAACAAATTGATGAAGGTGAGCACCCAAAGGATTCGATTGGCCCCAGGGATGGTTTTTCCATTCGTCGCTTTTATTTCGCTAGAATTCATTGTTGCAAACATACCAAAATGTTTAGACAAAAAACGTTATACTTCCATTTATACCCCCATCCATTTCGGGTTGTTTTCGGCAGTACTTTCCCTTACCTTTGTCGCATGGAACTAAAAACAATCATTGAAGAAGCTTGGGAAAACCGATCATTGCTATCAAGCGATGAGACCCAATCCGCGATACGCGAAGTCATCGAGTCCTTGGATAAAGGATTGTTGCGCGTTGCAGAACCAAATGCAGAAGGAAAATGGACAGTAAATGAATGGGTTAAAAAAGCCGTTGTGATGTATTTTCCGATTCAAAAAATGGAAACGCTTAACGCAGGTCCCTTTGAATTCCATGATAAAATGGCCTTAAAACGAGATTATACCGCTTTAGGGGTTCGTGTCGTACCCGGTGCCAGTGCGCGTTACGGGGCCTACCTAGCTTCTGGCGTAATTATGATGCCTTCGTATGTCAATATTGGAGCCTACGTCGATTCGGGGACCATGGTGGATACTTGGGCCACCGTCGGCAGTTGTGCCCAGATTGGGAAAAACGTACATTTAAGTGGTGGTGTAGGAATTGGTGGCGTTTTAGAACCTTTACAAGCTTCCCCAGTAATCGTTGAGGACGATGTTTTTATTGGATCTCGCTGTATTGTCGTTGAAGGGGTACACCTTGGAAAAGGAGCCGTTCTTGGAGCAAACGTAGTCCTAACGAAAAGTACAAAAATAATTGATGTAACTGGACCGGAACCCAAAGAATTGAGGGGATATGTTCCAGAACGAAGCGTCGTAATTCCCGGTTCGTATCCGAAGGAATTTGCAGCGGGAACCTACCACGTCCCTTGTGCCTTAATTCTTGGACAACGGTCCGCTTCCACGGATTTAAAAACTTCCCTTAACGACGCCCTAAGAGAATATAACATTGCCGTCTAAAAATTCCGTAACTTTGCCTTTTACACCATGGAATTCAGTCCCCTTACCGCGATTTCCCCTGTGGATGGAAGGTATCATTCAAAAACGCAAAACCTTCAAGCCTACTTTTCCGAGTTCGGTCTAATAAAGTACCGCGTTCATGTTGAGGTTGCGTACTTTTTAAAACTCCACGCCTTAGGAATTCTCTCAGAAGGGACGCATTATTCCAAAGAGGAATTAATGTCATGGGTAAATGACTTTTCCATTGCCGATGCTGAGGCGATAAAATCCATTGAAAAAACAACCAATCACGACGTCAAGGCGGTGGAGTATTTTCTTAAAGCTAAGATGACGGAAAAGGGATGGTTGTCGGATTTGGAATACATTCATTTTGGACTAACCTCGCAAGACATAAATAATACGGCGATTCCCCTTTCTTTCCGTGAAGCCATGAACAAGGAAGTATATCCGCTTTTGGACTGCCTACTTTCTACCCTTCATGGACTCGTTTCGCAGTGGAAGGAAATTCCCATGTTAGCAAGGACGCATGGTCAACCCGCAAGTCCGACACGGCTTGGAAAAGAAATACACGTTTTTGTGGAACGCCTACAGGTTCAATATGAAGCATTAAAAGGCTTACCTTTTGCCGCTAAATTCGGTGGCGCCACGGGTAATTTCAATGCACATTACGTCGCCTACCCTGAACACGATTGGGTAGGGTTCGCCAATTTGTTTGTGGAAGAACTTGGGTTAAAACGAAGCCAAACGACCACTCAAATTGAACATTACGATACCTTTGCGGCTTACTTTGATAACCTTCGACGCATTAATACCATTTTAATCGACTTGTGCCGTGATTTTTGGACGTATATTTCCATGGATTACTTCAAACAACGCCTGAAGGAAGGAGAAATTGGTTCCAGTGCGATGCCGCATAAAGTGAATCCTATTGACTTTGAAAATGCGGAAGGTAATTTGGGTGTAGCGAATGCGTTGTTGGAACATTTATCGGCTAAACTACCCATTTCACGATTGCAAAGGGATCTCACCGACTCTACCGTACTCCGTAATATCGGAGTACCTATTGCCCATATGTGCATCGCATGGAATTCGGTTATCCAAGGCCTAAACAAGCTTTTATTAAACGAAACAAAAATTAAAGAAGATTTAGAAGACAACTGGATGGTCGTAGCCGAGGCAATACAAACCGTGCTACGGAGGGAAAAATTTCCACAACCCTATGAAGCATTAAAGTCCTTAACCCGGGTTCATGGCAAGGTCACCAAGGAGGTAATTCATTCGTTTATAGATTCCTTGGACGTGCCGACCGCTGTAAAATCCGAATTAAAGCAAATTACGCCATGGAATTACGTAGGTATTCCTTTTTTACCCTAAGCATAGCTTTTTTTACAACCTTATCGGTTTGGAGCCAATCCCCTCCAATAAATTGGGGGCCCTTGGAACCCACACAAGGCAGTTTGTTGGAAATTGTACCCATAAAATCGACGGATTTTTACACCTTGAGGTTCTCGGGTGGAATTTTGGGGTCCTATCGCCTTACCCTTCATAACCAATTGAGTTATGTAAGCCATCAAAAGATAAAACCCATAACTGAATCTGGCATTGGAACCATTGAAAGCGCGACCTTTTTTGCGAAAAAGTTTCAAGTTTTCATCAGCGATCGAGCCAACAGTGAAATGAATTTATACAGCCAAGCGTTCGATCAAGACAGCCGAGGAGAATCCATCCTGCGCTGTGGGTATAGCGACCAACGCCTTGGTGCTAAGCCCAATTTTAACTTCATGGTTTCTCAGAACAGAAATTATCTGCTCGTCTATTACGAAATCCCGGGAAGACGTGAAAACCGAGATGTCTATGGCTACACCCTGTTTGACTCCACCTTTACCGAAATTAAGCATGGAGAGTATTTATTGCCCTTCGACGGCAACCTATCCACCATCAACGAACACCACGTTACAAACCAAGGCGAGTACTTGTTAGTGGTTACCGAACATAAGGATAAGAATGATCGATTTATCGGAAGGGATTGGGAGAATTTCAAGTCCTTACATCTCTTTAAAATAACGCGAGATACCTTGAAAGAATTTTACGTAAACTTAAACGATAAACGGATTGACGACATCGCAATTTCTTCGAACAATCAAAACCGCGTGGCGCTGACAGGCCTTTATGGAACAGGGAACCAATCAGGAATTCAAGGCATTTTTACCATAACCTTAGATACTGGAAAAGATTCCATTCTCAATTATAGCTATTCCCCTTTTAACCGTGACATTCTAAAAGAATCTCGCACGGAGCGCCAAATGAACCGCTTGGAAAAAAGGACGGAAAACATGGGGGAAACACCACAGATCTTTTCCTATAAACTACGCCAGATTCGTACCCTATCGGACGGATCACAACTAGGCTTTATGGAGCAATATTATATGCGAAGAATCACGAATTATGATACCCGAACGGGCATTACGACAGTAAACTACCACTACTATTACATGGATATAGTAGCCTTTAAAATGGATGAAAATGGTCGATTCCTTTGGGAAAAGAGAATCCCTAAGCAACAGGTATCCATCAATGACAATGGAAGCTACAGCTCTTTCATCTCGTTCAACAATGAGCAAAAAGCCTATGCAATTTTTAATGACAACCAAAAAAACTACGATGAATTAGGTGTTTTTGATCGCAACGATGAGGTCGTAGCCCCGTTTAACTTAGCGCCAAACAGGAATGCCATCGCTATCGTAACGTTAGACATAAAAGACGGTTCAATGCGAAGAGAAAGCCTAACCACACGCAAAGAACTCTCGGCAATTTCTATCCCTAAATTGATGAAAGTGGATTGGAAGAACCAGCAAGTATTATTGTACGCCATAAATAGAAACCGTGAACGCTTCGGAATTTTATCGTTTAAATAAATTTCTCCTTGTTTTCCTTTTAGGATGGCTAGTCACCTCCTGTAACTTTCGTCAAGGAAGAAAAATAGGCGGAAACGGTGTAAAAGTTTCAACAAAAGACGCTCACTCGTATGCCAATACCCATGAGGTCAAAACAACGCATCTGCATCTAGATCTTGAGGTCAGTTTTAAACATAAGAACATTTATGGCGTGGCTCGCCATACCCTTAAAAACCTTTCAGGGACTCAAAAGGCTATTTTCGATTCGAAACAACTCTTAATTCAAAAGGTCACTTTAGGAAAAGAAGGAAAGGAAAGGGAAACAGGCTTCGTTATCGGTCCAATGGACAAGGATTCACTGCTTGGACAACCCTTAATCGTAGACCTCGAAAAAAGCACGACGCAGGTAAATATTTATTATCAAACCACGGAAAAATCAACTGCGCTCGCTTGGGTCGATGCCAATCAAACGGAATCAGGCCAGTTCCCAATGATGTACACACAAGGACAAGCCATCCATACCCGTTCGTGGATCCCCCTTCAAGATTCGCCTTCGAACCGGTTTACCTACAGTGCAAAAATCCACGTAAAACCCGAATTCTTAGTATTGATGAGTGCCAATAATCCTACGGCAAAAAATACCAAAGGTGAGTACGCTTTCTCGATGCCACAAGCCATTCCTTCCTATCTAATGGCTTTAAGTGTTGGAGATTACGCTTATCATGCTTACACAGACAAGGTGGGGGTATATGCCGAAAAAGCAGTGATGGAAAAGGCTTCCCAAGAATTTATTGCTTTACCGAAAATGTTTGAGGCTGCACAAAAACTTTTTGGACCCTATCAATGGGGGAAATATGATCTTTTGATCCAACACAAATCGTTTCCTTTTGGGGGAATGGAAAACCCTAAATTGTCCTTTATAAATCCAACCATCATCGCTGGGGATAAAAGTTTGGTTTCGGTAATTGCTCATGAATTGGCGCACTCCTGGTCTGGGAACTTGGTAACCAATGAATCTTGGGAAGACTTCTGGCTTAATGAGGGCATTACTGTGTATATCGAACACCGTATCATGGAAGAATTGTATGGAAAAGAAACCGTACAAATGTTAGAGACCCTTGATTACATGGAATTAATGCATGAACTAAAAAACATTGCACAATCGAACCATCCAAAAGACAGCCGTTTGCATCTTTCCTTGAAAAACCGAGATCCGGACGAGGGAATGACCTCGGTCGCTTATGTTAAAGGGGCACTGTTTTTAAAATCCCTAGAAAAAACCCTCGGTCGTGACAAACTCGATCCATTTTTTATCGCTTATTTTCGCGATTTTCGCTTTAAACCAATGACAAGCGAAGGCTTTGAAAATTACCTAAAAACGACCTTACTAGAACCCAACAAATTCACCTTTAATTCCAACGAATGGATATACTTAGAGGGTCTACCCAAAAATTGTTACATCCCGCATACCAACAAACTTGAGGCAATGAAAACCTTGGCCGCTAAAACGAATCGCGGAGAGGACATCTTTGCTCCGGTCAATAAGGTAAAATGGGTTGAAGTTGTGCCAAAAAACACGCGAAGAAGAAATCAAAATCCTCGCTTTAAAAAAGTAACCTACCAAGAAAAATTGGATGTGCGTCAATATGGTACCCAAGAATGGCAATATTACATTCGTTCCTTGGATCCTACGCTTCCTGTGGAGGTTCTTAACGACATAGATCAATACATGTCCTTCACGAAAAAAGCAAATGCAGAAATTAAGTATGAATGGTTTTTGGTCAATATTAAACGACAAAACAAAACGGTATATCCGGCCCTAAAAGAATTTTTAAAAGCCACTGGAAGAAGGAAATACATCCTACCCCTTTACGAGGCCCTGTGTACAAACCCATCTGATAAACCTTGGGCATTAAGCGTTTTTAAAGAAGCAAAAAGTGGATATCACGCCATTGCACAACAATCCGTAGCGGAAATATTTTCTAAAAAACCTTAGTTGGCTACCTCGCTTAGATAACGAATACGGACCAAGCGCAACTCTTCCTCGGAGTAAAGGCCATCGAATTCGTGGTAGGCATCAATGATGTCGTCGGATTCGGCTGAATTAAAGTAGTCGAAAATTTCTTCCTGTTCGGTGCGATCTATTTTTCCATCAAGGTAATAGGTCAAATTCACACGGGTTCCTGAAGCAACAATCGATTCGATTTCTTCCAAAATTTCCTCAAAACTCTTGCTTTGGGAACGCGCAATGTCCTCCAAGGGTAGTTTTCTATCAATGTTTTGAATGAGCTGTACTTTTAATCCCGATTTATTAACCAAGGACTTCATGAAGAAATCTTGTGGGCGGTCTATATCGTTTTCTTCAACGTAATGCGCAATTAAATCCACGAACGGCTCGCCAAATCGTTGGGCCTTACCGACACCCACACCTTGAATATGGGTTAATTCATCCATGGTTATTGGATATTGCAAACACATATCTTTCAACGAGGGATCTTGGAAGACCACAAAGGGCGGAACCCCCATTTGCTTTGCAACAGACTTTCTTAAATCCAACAGAAGATCGAAAAGGGTTTCATCAAAGGCTCCCCCTTTACCACTGGAAACAAAATTCTCATCGTCATCTGTATTCGAAAAATCATGCTCTTTGAGCAGGAGAAAAGAACTCGGTTTTTCAATAAACGCTTTC
Source organism: uncultured Flavobacteriales bacterium (assembly GCA_903823565.1). Lineage (GTDB taxonomy): Bacteria > Bacteroidota > Bacteroidia > Flavobacteriales_D > Crocinitomicaceae > UBA952. The sequence goes on along the minus strand of CAIJTF010000082.1, from coordinate 9,706 downwards.
CCTTGTTCCGTTAATTTAAGCACCCCAAAGGACTCCACCTCTCTGTAAATCAATCCCCCAATGGTTGCTTGTCGAATGACTGCATTCCAAAAATGCTCATCGCGGTCTTTTCCACTCCCAAATCCGGGGTTCGACTGGTGTTTGAAGGATTTGATTTCGGAAGTAATCATACCTGACAGATAGGCACAATAATGACGCGCCTTGAATTGCTCATCCAATTCCTTAATGGCTTTAAGCAAGGTGGAGACGTATTCCATTCCCTCACGGCGCTCCCTAGGATTTTTACAATTGTCGCAGTGCTCGTGACACCCCTTTTCGTCAAAGGCTTCACCAAAGTAATGTAGGATGTATTTTCTCCTGCATACTGAAGTTTCCGCATAGGATACTATTTCGGTAAGCAACTGACGTCCTATTTCTTGTTCAGTAAGCGGTTTTCCTGAAAGGAATTTCTCTAATTTCTCGATGTCTTTGTAGGAGTAAAAAGCCAAACAAACCCCAACACCACCGTCACGCCCCGCACGACCCGTTTCCTGGTAATAGCTTTCCAGTGATTTGGGAATGTCGTGGTGAATAACATAGCGTACATCGGGTTTATCGATGCCCATCCCAAAGGCAATCGTAGCGACAATTACACTGGCCTCCTCCATCAAAAACATGTCTTGATGTTTGGCACGAACGTCAGCATCGAGCCCTGCATGGTACGGAAGGGCATTGATCCCATTGACTTGTAGAAGCTCAGCAATTTCCTCCACTTTTTTACGACTTAAACAATAGATAATACCACTTTCGTCTTGGTGGGCTTTGATATACTTAATGATTTGCTTCTCAACATCCCGTTTGGGTCTAATCTCATAAAATAAATTATCCCGATTAAACGAGGCTTTAAATACCTGAGCATCCAACATGTTGAGGTTCCGCTGAATATCCAATTGCACTTTTGGCGTAGCCGTGGCAGTTAATGCGATGACGGGGACTTTGGAAATTTTCTCAAAGATTTCCCGTAAGCGTCGGTATTCCGGACGAAAATCATGCCCCCACTCCGAGATACAGTGGGCCTCATCAATCGCGAAAAAAGACAAATTAACTGAAGACAAAAACTCAATATTCTCTTTCTTGGTAAGGGATTCAGGCGCCACATAGAGCATTTTAGTTACGCCCGATGCCACATCTTTTTTAACGGAGGCGATTTCTGCTTTCGTCAAGGATGAATTCAAAAAATGGGCAACGCTACCGTTTTCACTAACATACCGAATGGCATCGACTTGATTTTTCATCAAAGCGATGAGCGGGGAAACAATAACGGCGGTGCCTTCCATCATTAAGGAAGGTAGTTGATAACACATGGACTTTCCTCCCCCCGTTGGCATGATTACAAAGGTATTTCTACCGGCGAGGATGTTTTCAATAATTTGTTTCTGCTCGCCTTTAAAAGATTGATAACCAAAATAATGAAGCAGTGCTTCGTTTAAATCCATCGGTACTGTGCGTTCTGTTACGGAAGATTCCAAAATCCTATGTGTGTATTTCAAAGTGTAAAAATGACACTTTCATTGATTAACTCAAAGTTAAGAACTAACAACGAGAAAAGCAATTTGTTTGGAAAATTCTAGCCGAAAAGTATTCGGCTTTTATCCGTTATACGCTACGACTTGCTGAATTTCAGCAATGTGTTGCTTTAAAAGTGTTTCAATCCCCCCTTTTAAGGTAGCTGTGGAGGAAGGACAACCCGAACAGGAACCTTTAAGAATCAAATTTACTGTTCCTTCTTTAAATCCAATATAATCAATCGCCCCTCCGTCGTTTTCCACTGCGGGACGCACGTATTGGTCAAGCAAGGCAAGAATGGGTTCATCAAATTCACTCGGTTCAGCGATTTCAGGACGTTCTTGTGCCACTTGCTTCTCAGCCGCCAATGGCATTTGTATAAGCACTTCCTTTCCTTCGCCGATAAAATCCCGTATGAATTCGCGCAATTCCATGGTAATAAAATCCCATGGCACATTGTCTGTTTTGGTGACGGTAACAAAGTTTGCGGTCATGAATACCCCTTTCACAAATGGAAAGGCAAATAAAGCTTCAGCCAAGGGCGAAAACCCGACAGCATCCTGTCGTTTATTAAATTCAACCGAATCGCCGGATGGAATCAAGTACTTGTTCACTACAAATTTCATGGTGGTTGGATTCGGGGTCATTTCCGCATATACCGTTACTGGAACATTCATTTTGCTTTTTTATTAATTGATTAACCTATTATTTTCCTTTAAGGTCCATCGCCTTCAACGTATTCAGCATTAGCGATGCAATCGTCATTGGGCCAACACCACCTGGGACCGGAGATAACATGCTTGCCTTTTTGGAAACCTCGTCAAAAGCCACGTCTCCCGCCAAACGCCAACCCTTCATCCTGCTGGGATCTTCTACCCGTGTGGTGCCTACATCGATAACCACAGCGCCCTCCTTCACCATGTCTTGGGTCACGAATCCCGGTTGCCCAATAGCGGCAATAAGGATATCGGCATTTCGACACACCTCGGCGAGGTTCTCGGTTTTCGAATGGGCCAAGGTGACCGTACAATTTCCAGGTTTGGTATTTCTTCCCAACATTATGCTTAGAGGCATTCCCACAATATTGCTCCGCCCAATAATGACACAATTTTTACCTTCCGTAGCAATATCCATCCGCTGAATGAGTTCCAGAACCCCTGCTGGAGTTGCAGGAAGAAATCCTGGTAAGTTGACAACCATGTTTCCAAGGTTTCTAGGATGAAAGCCATCCACGTCTTTTAAAGGGTCTATAGCTTGCGTAATTTTTAACTCGTCTATATGTTTGGGTAAGGGCAACTGAACAATGAATCCATCAATGCTGCGGTCTTCGTTCAATGCTTGGACCTTAGCCAACAAAATTTCTTCAGGAACCGAATCATCATAGCGAATCAGCGTACTCTCAAAACCGATTTCTTCACAAGCCTTTACCTTGTTGCTCACATAGGTCATAGAAGCACCATCGTTCCCTACAAGCACTGCTGCTAGGTGCGGGATTTTTCTACCTTCCGCTTTGCGTTGCAAAACAGCACCCTTCAATTCTTCTTTGATTTCCTGAGAAATTCGCTTTCCATCGATTAAAATCATGATGCAAAATTACGAATAATTGATGAACCAATTCCCCACCACGGATTCATTCCATGTTTGTATCTTTGTCAAAAAAACATGAAACACTGGTACTTCATTTTAGCATTGATTCCATGGACAATCCAAAGCCAAACCACCTTTGATGGTTCAGAAATTGGCGTTGAATTATTCGCTGGGGGATCAACCTTCGGAGGCTCTGTAGGAGGCGATATCAAATACGCAGCCATCCTAAATGAAAATTGGGCCGTGGGCCCTTCGTTTCGATACCAACGTACGTGGTCCAATAACCTCGGCCAAAAAATGGGGTTCACGGTTTATGGAGGCGGTGCTTATGCCCACTACCGAATGAACAATACCGTTTTCCTGGGGGCAGAGTATGAAATCCTGAGAAGCCCCTTTAACTTCATTTTTTTCAATTACTCGGCAAAGCAATGGGCCTCTACCCTATTTCTTGGCGGAGGATTTTCACGAGAATTTAATGGTAAAATAAGGGTGAATGGAGGTATCTTTTACGATGTTATCAATGCAGAAAACAGCCCTTTTAGGTCGAGCTATTCCGTTAGGCTAAAAGACGCCAATGGGCAAGTTGTTAAAATTCTTCCCATTTTATATCGAATAACCTTTTTCTTTCCCTTGGGTAAAACTTCCCAAAAATCGTAACGCATAGCGATGAAAATTGGAATCGTATTGTATCCAACCTTTGGTGGGAGTGGCGTGGTGGCTACGGAACTTGGGAAAGCCTTGGCCTTGAAAGGCCATGAAATCCATTTTATCACGTATTCACAACCCGTAAGGCTTGGCCGCTTTCAAGCCAATATCTTTTACCACGAGGTTTCGGTTTCGGATTATCCACTATTCGAATTCCAACCGTACGAGACTACCTTAGCCTCGAAAATATATGACGTTGTTAAATACGAACGATTAGACTTACTGCACGTGCATTATGCGATTCCGCATGCCTCCGCTGCGTACATGGCTCAAAAAATCTTAGCCGAGGAAGGTATCAACATTCCCTTCGTGACCACCTTGCATGGCACGGACATAACCCTTATCGGAAAGGATCCGTCTTTTGTTCCGGTAGTTCAATTTTGTATTAATGCCTCCAACGTGGTAACCGCCGTTTCCGAAAGTTTAAAGCAAGATACCTTGGCCCATTTCAAGGTAAAAAAAAATATCCAGGTAGTCCCAAACTTTATTCCAACCCTTGAACACTTACCCAAACCAGATGAATCGCAACGAATGCAGTATGCACGTCCCGAAGAACCCATCTTGTGCCATATTTCAAATTTCCGGAAGGTAAAACGGGTGGAAGACGTCATTCGAATTTTTGAAAAGGTCAACCAAACCATTCCAGCCAAATTACTGATGGTGGGAGATGGTCCGGATCGCTTCGCTTGCGAGCAACTCTGCCGAAGTTTGGGGCTGTGTGACCGCATTATTTTTTTGGGAAAATTACGGGAGACACGGCTTGTGCTTGAACTGGCCGATGTTTTTATTCTTCCCTCCGAAAGCGAAAGTTTTGGACTCGCTGCCTTGGAAGCTATGGCCGTAGGAGTACCCGTAATTTCAAGTGACACAGGAGGACTTCCAGAAGTTAATATTCACGGAGTATCAGGATTTTTAACGGCTGTTGGAGACGTGGCAGGAATGGCGAATTACACACTTGAATTGCTTTCCCCTGAGCGAAAGCTAGTCTATAAAGAAAATGCCTTAAAACGGGCAAAAGCCTTCTCCATCGACGCCATTGTACCAGCGTATGAGGCTATTTATTTGGCTTTGATTTCCTAACTTTACCAGTACAAAACATACTATTATGAATATTGGCCTACTCCTTTCTGGCTGTGGTGTTTACGACGGCGCAGAGATTCATGAATCCGTTTTAAGCCTTTTAGTGATGGAACAACAAGGATGGACCGTTACCTGTATTGGCCTTGATAAAAACCAACACCATGTTATAAATCACCTTACGGGAGAAGAAATGCCTGAAAACCGAAACATGATGATTGAAGCGGCTAGGATTGCTAGGGGGAACATAGTATCCATGGAGTCCCTTGACCCGGAAACCCTTGATGCCTTGGTTTTACCTGGTGGGTTTGGTTGTGCAAAAAACTTTACCCGGTGGGCCTTCGAGGGATCCGCAGGCCCCATAGATCCCGCTGTAAAAAAATTGATTCAATCCATGCATGCCCGTAAAATACCCCTTGTTGCGCTATGTGTTAGTCCGGTTGTGATTGCCAAGGCCTTCGAAGACACCCATTCAGAAGTAACACTTACCGTTGGTCACCGCGACGCAAAATCGCCCTACAACCAAACCTGGTTTACCGATGAATTGGTTAAAACGGGAGTACGCGTTCAAGAAAAAACGCACCATGAAATATCGATAGATGAAAAAAATAAGGTAATTTGTGCTCCCTGTTATATGATGGAAGCCAGTGTACTCGAAATATATCAGAACATACAATTGGCCATGGAGGCCCTTAAAAACATGTTGATTGAGCCTTGATCCTTCGCAATATGAACAATGGTTATCCCAGCGAAAGGCACATCGCAAGGATTTAAAGGCATCGGTATTATTTCCCCGCATTGAGTCCGGGGATCGGAAAGCCTTATCTACCGCTATTACCTTGATTGAAAGCCAGCTTACCTCTCACCAAGAGGAGGCTCAATCCCTTATCCAAGCATGTCTCCCCCTAGCTGGCCGATCCATCCGAATTGGCATTACAGGCGTTCCTGGAGTGGGGAAAAGTACCTTAATTGAATCCCTAGGTAAGGCGTTCATCGCTCAAGGCCATAAAGTAGCGGTCATGGCTATCGACCCTAGTTCAAGCCTTCAAGGGGGAAGTATATTAGGCGACAAAACCCGAATGGAGGACTTATCACAAGAACCCAACGCATTTATACGCCCTTCACCAACCCAAGGGCATTTAGGAGGCGTGGCTCAACACACACGCGAGTCGATCGTCTTGTGTGAGGCAGCAGGATTTGACATCATATTGGTAGAGACGGTTGGCGTTGGACAAAGCGAAACGTTAGTTCATGCCATGGTCGATTTTTTTCTATTGCTTATGCTTCCCGGAGCTGGTGATGAATTACAAGGGATAAAAAGAGGCATTGTTGAAATGGCCGATGGCATTTTGATTACCAAAGCGGAAGAAGAAAACGAATTGTTAGCAAAGAAAGCAAAGCAATATTTAGGTAATGTTCTGGGGCTTTTTCACCCCAAAGCAAGTGAATGGGAACCGAAAATCGATGTGGTCAGCAGCTACACGGGAAAGAATATAGACCTCATCCCAATGTGGTTGGACGAATATAAGCACCGAACCATGGCCAATGGGTACTTTGAAACCAACCGAAACAAGCAAAATGTATCCCTATTCGAGGACGCTTTAAACCATACGATCAAGAACTATCTATTGAATCAACCTAAACACCAAACGGTATATCAAGAACTAAGAGACGAAGTAACTCAAGGCCAAATTTCTCCCTATACCGCGGTTCATCAACTACTTGCGAAGCTTTTTCCAGACTATACCTCACTATGATCGCTTGAGGCGATTTTTTGAACCTTTTACAAAAGACCAATACGGCTTCACTAAGGTAGTTTTGCATCATGAAATTTATACCTTACTTGTTCCTTATCCTTACACTTTCATTATACAAAGACGCATTAGCCCAAAAGTTCTCCATAGGAAGCAAAGAATTCATTGATTCTGCTGCGAATCTATTACACCTATACAACGGCTACGATTGCATTGGCTACAGCGAATCACCTGCGTTGTTTTGGAAACATCCGCCAAAAGGATCTAAAAGTTTCGCCATCACGATTAAAGACCTTGATTATCCAAGCGACAACAACGGTTGGTGGCATTGGATTGTATATGATATTCCAAAACACAAACGAAACGTTCCTCATGATTTTGGAAATGTAATGAATGAACCAACCCCTTATCGAAACGGGCAACAACACGAATCGGACTTTGGAACCTTAGGTTATGGTGGACCATGTCCTCCTCATGGCAATATTAAACACCGATATGTGGTAACGCTTTACGCCTTGAACCAAAAAACGCTCGGATTAAGTCCAAGGGAAAACCTAAAAACAACAGTTAAATGTATCGAAGCGCATACTTTAGTTAAGACCACCTTGAAGTTCTACGCATTTCGAAATTAATCCTATATTTATCAATGAATAAAAGCTATTCCACTTTTTATTTTAATAACCATGACCGTTTCAGCAAACTATCAATTACCAGGGGACTATTATTCGTATTTTAACTTGGACCAAAACCGTGACATTAATGTCATATTTTACAAGACGGACACAAAAGCCGATCGGATAAAGCTTAATTTTCAACAAAACGTGTTAATCGTCCTAGGCAAAGGAGATACTATTGTTCACACGGATCGAGAATACAAGGAAGTAGGCGAAGAAAATGTACTTTTAATAAGTGAGGGGACCACCATCCTCTCGGAAAACTTGGCTATTGATTTGGAATACCGAAGTGTACTCATCTTTTTTTCGGATGACTTACTGCTTCGACTAATTACCAACTTAAATTCTCGTATTCTTTCCAATCCAAGTAAAATTAATGATGTAGTACCTATTCCCAAGGATGAGTACATTGACCATTTTGAGAAATCCATTTATCTGTTACGAGAAGAGATGGAAGGAGACTCGGTTTTTGCGCAGAATAAATGCCAAGAATTATTAATTTACCTTATAAAACATAAAGCGAATCTCATTGCTCCAGTAGTTAAAGATATCCTCAACAGCCGCAATAATTCGATTAGGGATACTATTTTAAAACACGAGAGCAGCGATTTAACCATCGAGGAGTTAGCATTTTTATGCAACATGAGCCTCTCAACCTTTAAGCGCAAGTTTGCCGAAATGTACGATACCACCCCCAAGAAGTTTTTCATCCGAAGGAAAATGGAAAGGGCGGTATACATGCTAAAACAACAAAAACTTCCTTCCGAAATTTACTACAATTTGGGGTATGAAAATCTTTCTTCCTTTAGTGTAGAATTCAAAAAACATTTCGGAGTGTCCCCGAAGCACTTTGGTCTGATAAAAGACCAAAACACATAATTTTCTGAACGAATAGCAGAATAATCACTCTTATATTCTGAGGTAGTTTTGCATCGTTAATACAACGATCTATGACAGCTACAAATAACCCGCTATTCCAAAAACATGAACAATTAGCGAAAACGTTTCGAGGTTCATCCCGGGATCCCTGACGTTTTATTTCCCATAAAAGTTCCTGCTTTTATTTAAAAAACTCAAACACAAAAAAATGTAAAAAATGAAAAATAAAGTAATCTATATTTTGTTCCTCCTTCCAGGATTTCTTCTTGCCCAAGAATCCATCAATAGTTCGGGAGGAGAGGCTAGCGGTGGAGGATACCTTTTCTCCTACTCCATTGGACAAGTAGTTTATTCGAGTTATGGCGACAATGCATCCAGCCTAGCCCAAGGGGTTCAGCAGCAATATTTGGAAGAGGATATTGGGGTTATGGAAAATTTCTCGGACCTAGGTCTCAGCGTTTTCCCTAATCCGTTTATCGAAACCTTCACCATTACTTTTCCAGGCGAAACCCCAGAGGCGTATGAATTCCAGCTAATGGATGCCAACGGTAAACTAATTGAACACGGAAGGCTAACAGGTAAGGAAACGCTCATTAAAACAGAGCAATTACCAACGGCAAATTACTATTTATCCCTTAATTCTGGGGAAAGAAAATCAACTGTTACGTATAAACTTATAAAATTTTAAATTATGAAAACTCTAAAAATTGTAATCGTTTTAATAAGCTGGCTTTTCTTTTCGAAAGCCTTTGCTCAAGCACCTACGCTAATGAGCTACCAATCTGTAGTTCGTGATAACAACGGTATCATCGTATCTAACCAACCCATCGGGTTAAAGCTTTCCATTCTTCAAGGAAGTTCCTCGGGTTTGGTGGTTTATTCCGAAGAACATTTACCATCCACGAATGCGAACGGTCTTGTAAGCGTAGAACTAGGAAATGGTTTACCGTTAACTGGCACAATTGCTGGGATTGATTGGTCACAAGGTCCATATTTCGTGAAAACAGAGTGCGATCCCACAGGAGGCACTTCTTACAGCATAACAGGTACCTCCCAACTTCTAAGCGTACCTTACGCTTTATTTGCAGCAAACAGCCAAAGCAGTATACCTGGACCACAAGGTCCTGCAGGGAACGATGGAGCTACAGGACCACAAGGACCAATTGGTTTGACTGGTGCTACAGGACCGCAAGGACCTACCGGCTTAACTGGACCACAAGGACCTATTGGATTAACAGGTGCCACGGGACCGCAAGGACCACAGGGACCTATCGGTTTAACTGGACCACAAGGTCCCGCTGGAAATGACGGTGCGGATGGAGCAACCGGCCTTCAAGGTCCGGCCGGCGTAGCAGGACCGATGGGGCCGCAAGGACCTATCGGTTTGACTGGACCACAAGGACCGCAAGGAAATGATGGTACGGATGGACCAGCAGGACCGCAAGGACCTATCGGCTTAACTGGACCACAAGGACCCATTGGATT
>CAIJTF010000081.1 GCA_903823565.1 uncultured Flavobacteriales bacterium | reverse complement strand
TGGTTAACGCGATGTTCCGAAGCGATGAAAAACAGTTCGGAAAAATACGGTTACCAACAAACCCTATTTCCAATCGTACAAGGCTCAACGTATCCAGACTTACGCTTAAAATCAGCTGAATTTGCTGCGCCATATGGTACCGTTGGGATTGCCATTGGGGGACTCAGTGTTGGGGAACCGGAACAAGAGTTGTATGCCATGACCAAGCACGTGTGTGAAGTTTTACCCCGCGATAAGGCCCGCTATTTAATGGGGGTAGGAACCCCTTGGAATCTATTAGAATGCATTGCTTTGGGCGTGGATATGTTTGACTGTGTATTGCCGAGTCGAAACGCTAGGCATGGACTCCTCTATACCTGGAATGGAACGATAAATATTAAAAATAAGAAGTGGGCGATGGATTTCTCCCCCCTCGATGATACATCAAAGGTATGGGTAGATCAAGTTTACTCAAAGGCGTACGTTCGGCACTTATTTAAAGCACAAGAATATCTTGCCTTGCAAATTGCCACCATTCATAACCTAGCCTTCTATTTAAGTTTAATGAAGGAGGCGCGTAATCAACTGAAGAATGGTACCTTTGAAGCATGGAAAAACAACCTAATTCCAGTACTTTCTAAGCGTTTATAATGTTTCGAATAGCAGACCGCTACATCATCGGTAAGTTCCTTACAACTTTTTTTTTCATGTTGGGAATCATTATGCTTTTTGCGGTGGTTTTCGATGTTTCCGAAAAACTAAGTGAGTTCATTTCAAATAAGGCCCCTGTAAAAGAAATCGTTCTGGATTACTACGTAAGCTTTGTTCTCTTTCATGGAAACATGTTCTCCTCCATGATCATCTTCATTTCGGTCATTTGGTTTACCGCTAAAATGGCGCAAGATTCCGAAATAATTCCATTATGGTTTTCAGGAAGACCAATTATTCGATTCATGAGGCCTTACATGGTTGCCTCTACCCTACTCATGATACTATCCCTGGTGCTAAACCACTACATTGTTCCCAACGCGAACAAAGTACGATTGGCGTTTGAAGAAAAATACTACCGTGATGATATGCGGGTAGAAAATTATCATGCCGACTACCCCAACCATACCCATGTCTACTTCTCCAATTACTCCAACCATGAAAATCGCGTTTCCAATTTTGTAATACAACGTTGGAATGACTCGCTGCAACCCCAATTCTTCTTAAAGGCAAACGAAGCATTTAATGCCCCGAATTCCAATCGTTGGCACTTCAAAAACGTCTACGTTAAGAACATCCGCTTTCCACAAGGCGCACTCCTATTTCGCAACAGCTTGGATACCATTTTACCTTTCGAAATTCGGGAGATGGCTCAACGGGAAAACGTAGCGGAGACAATGACACGACCTGAATTAGCGGCGCTTATACAAAAGGAGAAGGCGAAAGGTAGCGCACAAGTGCCTTATTACGAAATAGAAATGCACCAGCGCACTTCATATCCATTTGCTACCTATATCCTAACCATCATAGGAGTTTCTGTAGCCTCTAGAAAAAAACGCGGTGGTATTGGAATCAATATCGCCATAGGATTGCTGTTTGTATTTATATACATCTTCGCCATGAAAGTGATGGCCGTTGCCGCATGGAACGTTGGTTTTCCTGCGCTTATCGCCGTGTGGATACCCAATTTTATATTCGCCATAATCGCCTTGGTATTATACCGAACGGCACAGCGATAATGCTACAAACTAAGTAGTTACGCTTAGGAACTTCCGTAATACTATGTATTTAAATACCCGTAACTCTGTGTAATTTGACAGGGTAGTTTGTCTTTTACCCCCCCCTTTTTTATCTGGCCCCCATCTTTGTCTCAGAAACCAGGTAAAAAAGAAAAATATGAAAACAAACATTAACTTAAGTATCCTTTTAACAGGAATGATTGGCTTAACTGCCTTAACAGCAGAAGCGCAAAACACATCGCGTGTATGGGCAAGAATTACGGATAATAACTGCACACCACGTATAGTAGAAAATGGATCGGTGGGTTCAACCAACGGTGCCTTCGCTGACGCACTAAACCAAGTGGGTGTATCGAAAATTAGCCAGGCCCTTCCAAGTTCTAAAAACGAAAAACTGCAACAGGTTTATGAATTTGATTGCCAATGCGATGAAAATCAATTAAAAGAAACGCTGAAAATCTTCCCGGGGATTGTGGGAGAAATTGACCGAGCCCCTGAGTACCACACCTTATATGTACCCAACGATTATTTTGCAGCTTTCTCTTCCAATTATGCATTGGATCTCATTAAGGCACCTCAAGCATGGAATATGACGCATTCAAATGCCAATATTATTTTAGGTATAAGCGATGAGAATTTAAATCCAAACCATGAAGAGCTTGCAGGGAAAATAACCTCGTACGACATCCACAATACCAACCCAACGGAACACGGAACGGCTGTTGCAATTCTTGCGGCGGGTAAAACCGATAACGGAATTGGTTTAAGTTCGGTAGGGTTTAATTCATCCATTGCCTTTTATAAGATGGATTATAATGAACTATTAGCGGCAACCTATGCGGGTATTGATGTGATTAATATCAGCTGGTTCTCCGGATGTTCCTTTAATCAATTCGAACAAGACGTGATCGATGAGGTATACAACAATGGAACCTTTATCGTTGCTGCTGCTGGAAATGGAACAACGTGTGGGGATGCAAGTGCCTTTGCTTACCCTGCGTCCTACAACCATGTATTCGCCGTTACGAGCATTGGTTCACACGATAACCACGAAGAAAACCCAGGGGATCCAATGTCTACGCACCAACACAATTCTGCAGTTGATTTAAGTGCTCCTGGTTATATGGTCAATATCTCCGAAGCACCAGACCACTACGTTTTAGGTTCAGGGACTTCTTACGCGGCTCCTTTCGTTACCGGAACAGTTGCTTTAATGTTGAGTGTAAATCCATGCCTTGACAACGATGCGATTGAACAAGTGCTAAAAAACAGCGCGAACGACATCGACTATTTAAATGTTGATTATGCAGGAAGCATTGGTGCTGGAAGACTGAATTCAAATGCTGCCGTTTCTATGGCTATGGCCACTCAAGGAAACATGGACGTAGTTGCTACCGTTCTCAATGGATGCTCAGAAGGTCAAGGTGCCATCAGCGTTTCACCTACCAATGGACAAGAACCGTACACCACCGTTTGGGGTAATGGATTAACGGGTACCTTCAACCAAGACTTACCTTCAGGTGATTACACCATTCAAGTGATCGATGCGCATGGTTGTGTTGTAACCACTACGGCAACGGTAAACAACTCTACTCCTGTAATCGATAACAGTATTATTCACAATGTGATTTGTCAAGGAGGAAATAATGGTTCCATAAACGTAAGCGTTTCACAAGGCAACCCAAC
>CAIJTF010000080.1 GCA_903823565.1 uncultured Flavobacteriales bacterium | reverse complement strand
GCGCCCTCTAATTCATTGCTAGGGTCGATCCCCTGTTGCATTAAAGCGATCCGTTGGGCATTAATGTCAAATCCCAATACTTTAATTTTCTTGGCAAAGGCCAAGGCGATGGGAAGGCCAACATAGCCCAATCCAATTACGGCTACCGCCGATTTTTTCTCCAATAGTGCCTTAAAATAATTATCCTCCATAGGTTTATTCTTGTTATGTCGCTTGTGCGTCCCTTGTTTTATAAATTCGCTCTATAATATCCACCACTTTCAATCCCTCCAATGCATTGGTAGTAGCTGAAGTTCTGCCTTTTAAGGTATCAATAACATTTCCAATAACATAATTATGATTCGCTGCAGAACCTTTATAGGCCCCATAATCGTTGGCGGGATTAGACTCCTTCAAGGTGGGCATTTCGTAGTCGGTAATATTACAAACTTCTACCTCATTCATGTATTGACCGCCAATTTTAACACTGCCTTTGCTTCCAACGATGGTTAATGAGCTTTCAAGGTTTTGATTTGCCACCGCAGTAGAGTAATTGATACATCCCATTCCACCATTCAAAAAACGAAAGCTGATAAAGCCTGAATCTTCAAAAGCGGTAAGATTCTCGTGCGTAAAATCGGCAAATTTTCCTTGAATTTGGTCGATGTCACCGAAAAGCCAATACATGATATCTATAAAATGAGAAAACTGGGTAAATAAGGTTCCTCCATCCAAATCTGGGGTTCCTTTCCAACCTCCTTTTTTATAGTATCGCTCGTCCCGGTTCCAATAACAATTCACTTGAACCATAAAAATATCCCCCAAAAGGCCATTATCAACTACCGACTTAATCCATTCAGAAGGTGGAGAATATCGATTTTGCATCACACAAAATACTTGACGGTTCATTTGCAATGCCGTGTAAATTACCTTTTCGCAGCTTTCTTTTGTTAATCCCATGGGTTTTTCAACCACAACGTGTTTTCCTGCCTTCAATGCGATAATGGCTTGCTCCGCATGATGGCCATTCGGGGTACAAATGTTTACCACATCGATGTCTAAATCCGCAGCTAACATTGCCTCTATCGATTCAAAATGGGGGACATTAAATCCTTCGCTATTGCATTCCTCCGCGCTACGAATATCACACATTGCAACCAAGGTTGCCTCATTATCCCTTTGCACCATTTCGGCATGCCGCTTTCCGATATGTCCTGCTCCTACTACTGCGAAATTTATTTTTTCTTTATTCATTATGCTATGCGTTTAACTTGATTATTTTCCAAAGTATAAAGTTGACCCGTTTCCACACACTTCGCTCGATTTTGATCATCAAACTCCAATCGATGGCCATGTTCGCTGACCCACCCTATCTGACGTCCTGGATTACCAACAATTAGGGCATAGGCAGGAACTGGTTTGGTAATTACACTACCGGCACCGATGAGGGCAAAAGCACCTATTTCATTGCCACAGACGATGGTAGCATTTGCACCGATGCTCGCTCCTTTTCGTACCAAGGTTACCGCGTACTGATCCCGACGAATTACATGGCTTCTAGGATTAATGACGTTGGTAAAAACCATCGAAGGACCTAAAAACACATCGTCTTCGCAAACGACGCCGGTATAAATGGAAACATTATTTTGCACCTTCACATTGCTCCCAAGGATAACATCAGGAGAAACCACCACGTTTTGACCAATATTACAATTTTTGCCCAAGCGAGCGTTGGGCATAATATGGCTAAAATGCCAAATTTTGGTTCCCTCCCCGATCGAACATCCGGGGTCAATTACTGCGGTTTCGTGGGCACTGTAATTCATTACTTCGTTATAAATTGATCAAATTGCTTGTGGTCCATTTGGTACCACTCCGTTTCTGGTAGGGCTTTAAAATAATCATAGGTTTTTGACAGACCTTCCTCCCTCCCGACGATTGGTTTCCAACCAAGAACCTCCTGTGCAAGCGAAATATCGGGTCTGCGTTGTCGCGGATCATCCTGCGGAAGGTCTTTGAAGGTTATTCTTTGTTCCGTATTTGTTAGTTTAACTATTTCATTAGCAAAATCTAAAATCGTAATTTCCTCTGGATTACCCAAGTTTACGGGTTGCGAATAATCGCTTAAAAGCAAACGGTATATGCCTTCTACTAGATCGTCCACGTAACAGAAAGAACGCGTTTGGGAACCATCTCCAAATACGGTTAAATCTTCTCCACGCAATGCTTGTCCAATAAATGCCGGCAAGGCCCTTCCATCGTTTAACCTCATCCTTGGACCATAGGTGTTAAAAATTCTAGCGATTCTTATTTCAAGCCCGTGGTAGGTATGATAGGCCATGGTCATCGCTTCTTGAAAACGCTTGGCTTCGTCATAAACGCCCCGAGGCCCAACAGGGTTTACATGGCCCCAATAGGATTCGGTTTGAGGGTGCACTTCGGGATCACCATATACTTCAGAGGTGGAAGCGATTAGGATACGTGCTTTTTTCTCTTTGGCTAACCCCAAACAATGGTGTACACCGAGGGAACCTACTTTTAACGTTTGAATGGGAATTTTTAAGTAATCAATTGGGCTGGCAGGTGATGCGAAATGTAAAATATAATGCAACTCTCCTGGAATATGGATGAATTTAGAAACGTCTTGGCGGTAAAACTCAAACTCTTCTTTTGGAAGCAAGTGTTCAATGTTAGCCATCCTACCGGTGATCAAATTATCCATCCCAATGACATGAAAGCCTTCGTTGATGAAGCGATCACAAAGGTGGGATCCTAAGAATCCCGCTGACCCAGTAATTAATATCTTTTTTCGAGCGCTCATCTTCCAATGCTAAAATAGGTAAAGCCTTCGTCCCTTGCTTCCTCTAGATCCAAAAGATTTCGACCATCAAAGATTAGGGGTTGATGGAGGAGGGTTCGTAGCCGATTATAATCTGGATTGCGAAAAATTGACCATTCGGTGCAAATAACCAATGCATCTGCGCCCGATACAGCATCATAAGGCTCCTTAGCATAAAGTAACCGGTTACCAAAGCGTGCTTTGACATTTTCTTGGGCCTCCGGATCGTAAACGCGAAGGGCTGCACCAAGGTCAAGCAACGCTTCGATGAGATATATAGCGGGAGCTTCTCGAATATCGTCGGTATCGGGTTTAAAACTCAATCCCCAAATAGCCAGTGTTTTACCAGAGAGCTGCTGATTAAAAAAATGTTGAATTTTTGGTAAAAGAATGATGCGTTGCTTTTCGTTTACGCGTTCAACGGCTTGCAGAATTTCAAACCTAAGTTGTTCTTTCTCCCCTTGGTGCCTCAAGGCTTTTACATCCTTTGGAAAACAAGAACCTCCGTACCCCATTCCGGGAAACAAAAATCGATTTCCAATGCGTTCATCAGCCCCTAAACCCAACCGTACTTGATCAACATTGGCTCCAACCCGTTCGCAGAAATTAGCAATCTCGTTCATAAACGTAATCTTAGTCGCCAAGAAAGCATTGGCTGCATACTTGGTGAGCTCCGCAGATTTTTCATCCATAATCAACATTGGATTTCCTTCGCTCAAGAAAGGTTTGTATAGGGCTTCCATGCATTTTATGGCTTGTGAATCCGAGGAACCAATTATGATTCTATCAGGCTTCATAAAATCCGCCACCGCAAATCCTTCCCGAAGAAATTCAGGATTTGAAACCACGCCAAAAGGAACTTTCGCTCCTTCACTTATGGCAGCTTTGACGCGTTCAGCAGTACCTACAGGGACTGTGCTTTTATCAACAATAACGGTGTATTGAGACAACAAAGGACCGAGGTTCTTTGCCACAGAAAGAACTGCTTCCAAATCGGCTTGGCCATCGGCACCCGACGGCGTAGGAAGGGCCAAAAAAATAAGGCTCGCCTCAGAAATACCTACCTCCAAAGAGGTCGAAAAATCCAAGCGCTTTTCTTGTAAGTTTCGGACAATCATACCATCAAGGTCTGGCTCGAAAATCGGGCAAATCCCTTGGGATAATTGGGCTACTTTGTTCGCGTCAATATCGATACAAGTAACCATATGTCCAGCATCAGCCAGACACGTTCCCGTAACTAAACCAACATACCCTGTTCCGATAACTGCTATTTTCATCTTGGATTATCGGGTTAAAAGAAGGCCTCGATAGCGGAAAGAATATGGGACAATTGATCCGGCTGCATTTCGGTGTGCATTGGAAGGCTAATCACTTTTCCGGTCAAAATATCCGTAATTGGCAACGAGGTTGAACTGCTGCCAAAGGCTTGAAACATTTTTTGTCGGTGGGCAGGAACGGGATAATAAATCATGCTTGGAATTTCCCACGCCTCCAAATGGGCTTGAAAGGCGTCGCGGCGTTCCGCATCCATTTGCAAGGTATATTGATGAAAGACATGGTCGGAATAGGACGCTCTAAAAGGAGTCCTTACCTCTGGTAGGTTTGAAAAAGCCTGATCATATTGCTCGGCCAGGGTTTTTCTTGCCTCGTTGTAAATATCCAATTGCCTTAACTTAACCCGTAAAATAGCTGCTTGAATAGAATCGAGGCGCGAATTACATCCCACCAAGTCATGGTAATAACGTTTGCTTTGTCCGTGGTTTGCCACCATACGAATGGTATTGGCTAAGGCGTCATCGTTGGTAAAAATAGCCCCCCCATCTCCAAAACATCCAAGGTTTTTACTCGGGAAAAAGGAAGTACAACCAACATGCCCAATAGTACCTGTTTTGGAATGGCCGCCCTTTTCGAAATAATACGTGCACCCAATGGCTTGCGCATTATCCTCAATGACGAATAAATTATGTTTTTCGGCCAAAGCCATAAGGGGTTCCATGTGCGCCGCTTGTCCGTATAAATGAACCGGGACAATCGCCCTTGTTTTAGACGTTATTGCCGCTTCAACCGCGTTGGGATCAATACAAAACGTTAAAGGATCTACTTCCACAAAAACAGGTTTAAGTCCAAGCAACGCAATAACCTCTGTAGTAGCAATGTACGTAAAGGATGGGGTAATCACTTCGTCACCAGGCTTCAACCCAACAGCCATCATGGCAATCTGGAGCGCATCGGTTCCGTTTGCACAAGGAATTACGTGTTTTACGTCCAGATAAGAAGCTAGCTCTGATTGAAATGCACCGACCTCTGGTCCATTAATAAATTGTGTTTTATCTATAACCGAATGCAACGCCTCGTCAATAGCCGGTTTAATTTTTTCATACTGAGCCATTAAATCGACCATTTGAATTTTTTTCATGCTAAAAACTTTTGTGAAACAAAAGTACAACTTTAACTTGGTTTTCCTTGAATTGATTGGGGAAAACTCATCCATAGCACGGTTTAATTCCTTACCTTTGTTACTATGCGTTTCGTTTTATTTCTTGCCTTCTGCATTCCCCTTTTCCTTCACGGGCAGGTAACCTTAGACGATACCGTTGTTCACGATAAAGTCATGGTTTGCCCTCAATATAGCTCAGCATGGACAGGAGGGGATTTAGTTCATCGGTTTGGCTTCATGAACTTAGTCGGTTTTGGAGCTGGATACAAGTTTCGAAACAATGTCTTTACCATACTTGATGCTAATTTTATTTTTGGAAATGAGGTTAAAATTCCCGGAATTTTTAGTCATCTTGTCGACAGTTATGGAAACATCACGGATGTCAATGGAGATGTTGCCACGGTTAGTGTTTTGGCAAGAGGGGTAAGTGTCAATGGTCAAATCGGAAAGATAATTCCCTTATCCCATCGGGACAAAAACTCAGGATTGATGATCCACGCTGGGGCAGGATACCTCAATCATCGGGTTAAAATCGAAACCCAGACGCAAGTAGTTCCCATGATAGAGTTGGACTACAAAAAGGGGTATGACCGCCTCACAACGGGAGTAAACTTGATGCAATTCATTGGATATGCCTACATGCCAAAACAGAGTTTTTACAGTTTTTATGCAGGCATTTATGCCATGCAAGGATTCACAAGAAACCGCAGAACCTTATTTTATGACCAACCAAACGTACCTGTTTCCACCGATCTTCGTTTGGACCTCCTGATGGGTGTAAAAGTAGGGTGGTTTATCCCTTTCTATTCGACCCAAAAAGATTATTACATCGAGTATTAACTATGCGTTGGATTTACAGTTTTGGTATCACCTTACTTCGCTTTGCCTTTTTTGTTGGAAGGTTTTTTAATGAAAAAGCTAAGCAGCGTTGGTTCATGCGAAAGGATTGGAAGTTAAAAACGTCCTCGATGAAGGTCGATGTATGGATGCATTGTGCTTCGCTCGGAGAATTTGATCAAGGCCTACCCGTACTCTGGGCTTTCAAAAAGCAGCATCCTGAAGCCATTATTTTGGTGACCTTTTTCTCACCATCAGGGTTAAATCATTACCACAAAAGACCCCATTGCGTTGATTATGCCTGCCTACTCCCCTTAGATACCCGTCGGAACGCAAAGGAATTTTTATCCCACTTTTCGCCCAAAATTGCGCTTTTTGTGAAATATGAATTTTGGTTTAATCTCGTAACGCAAATCCACAAAAATGGGGTTCCGGTTTACTCCATTTCTACCTTACTTCGAAAAAACCATTTCGTTTTTTCACCATTAGGCGGCTTTTTTCGCTCAACATTGAGGCTTTTTCACCATTTTTTTGTCCAAAACCAAGAAACGCAAAACCTACTGCATTCCATCGGTATACATCAGACAACGTTAACCGGCGACACCCGATACGATCACGTGTTATCGAGTAGAATTTCCATTCAAGAATTGGAAAATAGTGCCCTGCTCTCACCACTCGTCTCCTTGTGCAAAGACCAAAGGGTTATGGTAGTTGGCAGCAGTTGGCTACCAGAGGAGGAAATGGTTTTTAACAGCCTCCATTTAATGCCCATCGATCGGTATATTTTGGCCCCACATGATGTTTCTGAATCGCATTTATTTGAAATCGAGGCCATTTTTGGAGATGAATGTATTCGACTCAGTGAGTTAGCCAATTACGACAATGAACGGGTTATACTAATCGATAACATTGGGGTATTAAATAAAATTTACGCATTGGGTACCTTAGCTTTTATTGGAGGAGGTTTCAATGGTAACTTACACAACATTCTTGAACCCGCGGTTTATGACCTTCCCGTACTATTTGGACCAACACACCATAAGTTTCCTGAAGCACAAGCTTTCATCGAGGGAGGAATCGGTTTTTCTGTTTCTACTTCGGAGGAATACAATCACACCGTAACAACGATAATTGAAGAAAGGGAACGATTCAACAATAAATCGCTTTCATTCGTTGAAAAGCAAGCGGGCGCTACATTAAAAATAACGAAAGTCCTCGTTAGTAGGCCCTAACGTTTTTGTTTTCTACCCAATTCACAAAAGCCTGATTGACGACCCTATTCCCCCCGGGAGTAGGATAATCTCCCGTAAAATACCAATCTCCTGTGTGTCCAGGACAAGCCTTATGTAAATTGTCAACTTTTTGGAAAACAATTTTAACTTCCGACTTAAGGTCTTTTGGGGTTAGCAACTCAGCGATTTGATTGGAAATTTCTTCATCCGTAAAAGAGCCATAGATGCGCTTTACTTCGTTCACACATTCTTCTTTGGGACGGGTTAATTGACGCTTACACGCTTCGTAAACCTCGGTTATAATGTTGTCTCTTCCGGAAGCGCGCAGCAGGGAAATAGCTGCTTCAAAAGCGATAAAATCTCCCATTTTTGCCATATCAATACCATAACAATCAGGGAAACGAATTTGAGGGGCAGAAGAAACAATTACTATTTTTTTCGGATCGAGCCTATCGAGCATACGCAAAATGCTTCTTTTCAGCGTGGTACCCCGAACAATGCTATCGTCGATTATTACGATGGTGTCTTTCTGGGGGACTATACATCCGTACGTAATATCATAAACGTGTGCGACGAGATCGTCACGAGAATCATCTTGGGTAATGAAAGTCCTCAATTTAGCATCTTTGATGGCTAGTTTTTCAATCCGAGCGCGCTCCTGAATAATCGCTGAAATAGAATGTTCAGAAGCGTGGTCTCCAAGGGCCAAAATTGCCTTCGCCTTTTCCAAATTATGAAAATCTTCAATTCCTTTCATCATGCCGTAAAACGAAACCTCGGCCGTATTTGGGATAAATGAAAAAACCGTGTTTTGAATGTCTTCATCAATGGCGTCCATCACTTGAGGCACCAAAAAGCGTCCTAGATTCTTGCGCTCTTGATAGATATCCATGTCGGATCCACGCGAGAAATAAATGCGTTCAAAAGAGCACTTTCTAATTTTAGTTGGAGAAAGAATTTCTTCTTCTTTTACAGAGCCATCTTTTCTAACAATTAGTGCGTGCCCAGGTTCTAACTCCTTGATTTGAGTGAAGGGAACATTAAAAACGGTTTGAATGACAGGGCGCTCTGAGGTAACGACAACAACCTCGTCGTCCTCATAGTAAAAAGCGGGACGAATACCGGCTGGATCGCGAAAAACAAAAGCATCTCCATGCCCAATTAATCCTGCCATTGCATACCCACCATCCCATTTCTGTGCTGATCGTCGAAGAATCGAACCCACGTCTAAATGAGTCATAATTTGACTAGTAATTTCTGCCTTCGACAATCCTTGTTGTTTAAATTGAGCGTAAACACGGTCGTTCTCATCGTCTAAAAAATGTCCGATTTTCTCCAAAACGGTTACGGTATCCGATTTCTCTTTAGGGTGTTGACCAATCGCCAACAAAGAATCAAATAGCTCATCAACGTTGGTAAGGTTAAAGTTCCCTGCCAACACGAGGTTTCTGGTCATCCAATTGTTTTGACGCAGAAAAGGATGGCAAGACTCAATAGAATTTCGGCCGAAGGTCCCGTATCGTAAATGCCCTAAAAACAATTCCCCAGTGAAACCTGCATGCTTTTTAAGATAAGGAATGTCCTTAAGGTTTTCCGGGTTTTCCGCCGCAATTTGATTAAATCTTGTGGCTATTTGGCTAAAAACGTCTTGAATAGGATTCGCCTCGATGGAACGAACCCTACTAATGTACCGTTCACCGGGTTGCATATTCAGCTTAATATTGGCCAACCCTGCTCCATCCTGACCACGGTTGTGTTGTTTTTCCATTAACAACTGCATTTTATGAATTCCATAAAAGGCAGAACCATACTTTTCAAGATAGTAAGATAAGTCCTTCTTAAGCCTTAACAAGGCAATCCCACATTCATGTTTTACAGCGTCGCTCATGGCAACGCGAAGGTACACAATGATCGATTGTTATCGAATAATTGTTAATTAATTAAACAAAACGTTTATAACTTAATGTCCGTTCGGCTGACAACATTTGGCTAGCCGAAGGATGGCCTCTGGTACAGCTTTAACCCCATCCGCATCATATCCCGCCGCTGAAATCGCTTCACGCATTGCGTCAATGGTAGTTTTGGTAGGAACGAAGATTACCGTTGCAATTTTTGTTTCTAAATCAAGCGAGGCATACTTGACTCCTTTTAGATAGGTCATGGATTCCTCAATCCTACTTTTACAATCGCCACAAAGGGCGGATGTTTTAATGCGAACCGTATCGTTTTTCACCTTTTGTGACCACAGCGGTAAACAAAGGAAGAGTAGCGCAATGAAGGTTAATTTTTTCATATAATTTTATTTTTTGTGTTTTAAAATGAAGGTCATACCTGCATAGGTATTGAATCCCGTTATGGGCCCCCAAACCATACTAGCGTCAAAATCTGCCGCCCAAGGATCTTCTGCCCTATGGATTGGATTTTCTTGCCTGTAATGCAGCATGTTTTCAAAACCAATATACGCTTTTAATCGCTTCCATTGATGTGAAATTTGAGAAAACACATAAGGATACCATGGCGTATTGCTGTTTCCATGATAGCTATCAGGCATTCTCATGCTTCCTACGAGGTTCATTGTGAGGTCTACTTGCCAACGCTTATTTCTAGTATTCCATGAAAAAGTACTTAATATACGGTGATTGGGAACCATGGTTTGCTGTTGCATACTTCCATCAAATATCGCTTTAACATTGAGGTATTTGTAGGCAAAACGCACTCCCCATTGGGTATTTATTTGCAAATCGATCTCAGACTGAACTGCCAAAGCACGCGAGGCATTTTGCTGATACAAAAACAAAATACCATCTTCAAAAACATCCCTGTCTGCCACAAACTGTTGCTCAAACCACGTGTAATATAGGTCCGAGGTCCATGTAAAACGCTGTGCTTTTGAATCAAAGTCAACTACCAAAGAAAGGCCAGAATTCCATGAAACTTCCGGTTTGACCATAGCCGGTAAGAACCAAGTCTTATTGCTAGCCAACAGAGCGCTGTTTTCAATGATAATATTGGGGGTCCTCCAACCTTTTCCTGCTGTAAAACGAAGATCAACACGGGGGGTTAGCGCCCATTTCATGTGAACACGAGGTACCCAAAACCAACCAAAGAGGCTATGATAATCCATTCGAAAACCCGTTTGCAAAGAAAGTCGATTCAAGCGCAGGGAATATTCAGAAAAACCACTTAGCGTTGCCTCTTTTCTCGTTATTTGTGTGAGATTTAACGCTTGAAAAAGGTCTAAATAGCCAAAACTCGTCCCCCCTTTTATGTAGTGTTTTCCAGAAGGGCTTTCTCGTTCGTATAAAGCGGAAAGAAAATAGCGTTTTTCCTCTCCTCGAAATTCCCTCAATCCATAGTTTCCTTCTAAACGATGGAATTTTGCAGATTGGATAATCCCTACCGACTCTCCTGGGTGTCTGCCGAAGAAACCTGTTTTCGCATAGGCCTCTACATGTTGGTTTTCACCCTTCATGGTGTAGGCCATAGATCCTACGGGAAGTCCACTGGCTAGCTGACCGGATAAGCGTTTATCCAAATATGAATAAACCCCGAATTGGGCTTCCATTTTTTTTCCATTAAATTGCCAACGATTCATAAGGGCTGCATTCGAAAATTTCGGGACATCCATAAAACCATCCTTGTTTTCATCAATGATCGCTGCATTATTGGATGCATTGGTTAAAATAGCCGTAGACCATTTTTGGTTTATCCGAATGGTTTGAATCCAATTTCCTTCAGATCTTCCAAAGCGATTCACATACCCATTAATCAATGTTCTCTGCTCATCCAGAGGGCTTTTTGCTTCCAAATTAATCAAGCCAGCCATGGATTCATGACCATTAATAACGGAACCCGTTCCTTTTGAAATTTGAATTCCACTCAACCAAAGTCCTGAAAAAGACTGCATACCGAAAGCCGTCTCTAGTCCGCGTAAAAAAGGAATGTTTTCCAATTGTATCTGGGTATAAACCCCATCCAACCCTAACAACTGAATGCGACGGGCGCCAGAGATAGCATCGGTCATATTAACGTCCACAGAAGCATTGGTTTCGAAGGATTCAGACAGGTTACAACAGCCTGCCCGTTGCAATTCCCCGAGGGTAATCTTTTCCATGGCAGGGATGCTAATTTTCATTATTCCATTTAAAGCCTTTTTCTGAATTACCACCTCCCTTGTCATGCGTCCCTCGTAAAGAAAAATCGATAGACCCAAAAAACGCTCGTTTTTTCCGACGATTAAGGTATCCGGATAATACCCTTCATAACTAAAGACAAGGGTATCTTTGCCTGTCTTCCCTATCCAAAGCTCAAATTTACCTTGAGCATTCGAATAGTTCTTTTTTCCCGTCACGAGCTGAGTAATTTTTACGCCATTAAGCAGTAGGGTATCCTCGCCTTTGATACCCCTTACTACCCCTTTAATTTGACTATATCCAAAAAAGGAGTAGAAAAGAAAAATCCATATTATTTTATTCTTAAACTTTACCATACCAAATAGTTAAAACATTCAACAAAAATGCCGAAGGTTTTAAATTAAGAGGCTGCGGTAAAAAAGAATTCGAGAACAGGATTGGAATCGATCCGGAGGCGGAAAGAATTTAGCAATGGCCGGTGGATAGGATTGGGAAATGCGATAGGATTCCTTCGGATAATCGCAAAAAGGTTCCAAAGCAATCCAAGGCAGACGAAGGGGAACGGGACTATATTTTGCAACATCTGATTTAAGTGCGAGAAAGGAAAATTCCGTTTCACAACAATCTTTTTTCTTTTCCTTACAACATGCGGGCAAATCCTCCTGTGATTCACGCTCATGATTCTTTTCATGGCGAAACCACGAAATATGCACCTCTCCAGTTTGGCGACAGGCATGCCTATATATTTGAATGCCAATGGTTTCAACGAGAAACACGAAGGTTAGCATCATCAAAAGTAAAGACCTCAACATAAGCTCAAAGTTACGTAATTTTTTGAGGGTTTGGTTTCGATACATAGGCATTTAAGAAAAGAACTCCCACAATTAAAAGGGTACACCCATAGAAACCTAATCCCAAACTTTTATGCTCGGCTAATAAGAAAACAGCAAAAACCATGGTATAAATTGGCTCTAAGTTGATGGTTAAGGAAACCGTAAAAGCGCCCAAATGCTTAACAACATCCACCGCGGCAATAAAGGCAAAGGCGGTACAAACAATTCCTAAAAAAAGCAATCCCCAAAAATCCACCCATGTAATATCGAATGCACGGCTCGGTTGAGGAAATATCAACAAGTAAATAGACACAAAAACCCAACCCGAACAGAGCTCAATAAAGGATAATGCTGAAGCGGGGTGACGTCTGACTAAAAACGCATTAGAAACCGAAAAGGCGGCCGCAAAGAATGCACTAATTAATCCGATTATTAGCGCAGGGGTCGTATTACCAACCGTACCCTGTGTAGCTAAAGCAACGCCAATTAGAACGGCAACACCCAATGCAATTTTTTTGACTTCCCAATTATACCCCAATATTAACTTTTCCAACCAAACCACATGCAAGGTGGTGGTGGCTAAGCATAAAATACCCAAGGAAGCCGTTGACCACTGAATTGCGTAGTAAAAGGTAATCCAGTGCAGTGCAACTAGAAAACCAACCCCTATTGGCCGAAGTAAGGCATCCCATGTCCAACGAGCCCATTGTTTACGAAAGATCAGGTAACATCCTATTGCAAGAAAGGCAATTAAAAGCCGATACCATACGAGAATTAACGCATCTAGTTGGATTACTTTACCCAGGATGCCTGTAAATCCCCATAAAAAAACAATACCATGAAGCAATAATAAGTGCCTAACCCGAGTTGGCATTTATTTTTGTTTT
The DNA here is from genome assembly GCA_903823565.1 of uncultured Flavobacteriales bacterium. GTDB lineage: Bacteria > Bacteroidota > Bacteroidia > Flavobacteriales_D > Crocinitomicaceae > UBA952. The sequence continues at coordinate 71,441 of CAIJTF010000080.1, read as the reverse complement.
TTCCATTCAATAATGGAATTTTTACATTGACTAACATAGGCGATATCCCCATCTGCTTCCGCTAATTTTATGCAAGATTCTGCTGTCAGGATGGCCTCCTTGTATTGTCCTAGTGAGGCTTGAATTAAGGATTTAGTCCTCAACATCCAATACGCTTCTGGACGAGCCTTTAAGGCTAAATTAACCCATTCCAAGGCTTTTTCATTGTCTATCTTCTCATCGTAGTAATACTTTGCTGCTGCATGATAATCGTTGGGGGTCGGACCCGCCATCACTTTGTCAATGGATGCTTTGACCTTGGGCATGGTATTAACGTTAAAGGACCAATTAACCCTAACGTTATCCCAAGCAATAAAGAAGACCGCCCCATTGTTTCCAATTTCGTCAATTCCCAAGGTAAGGTTTTCCGTTTTGTGAGCTTGAAGCTGAATAGGGGCAGTGAGTTCCAAGGCAACTTTCTTGGAATCCCACGGATCGGGCACTCCCCAATTGTTATAGTCTCGATAAAATGCAATCGTCCAGCGTTCTTGGCCTGGTTTTGCAAAAAGGGCATAGGTCCCAACGGCAAGGGTGTCTTTTCCAAAAATCAGCACATCGGTTGTTGTGATTTTAGTGTTTTCATTTGCCCCCAGTCGCCAATACGCATCAAAGGGAATCAAATCGCCAAAAATTCTTCGGTTATTCACTGCGGGACGAGAGTAACTAAGGGAGATGTCCGTAAGTCCAACGCGTTGGCTGTAAGTACACAATGGGCTAGCCTTAGGTACATTAAGTTGCGCTTGATGGGACAGCGCCGTAAACAATACTACAGTAAGCAGGGTAACTTTTTTCATCATTTTTCGGTTTTTAATTCTTTTTTAATGGTTAAATATTCCTCTTCAGAGCTACGAACAAAACCTTGCTGGAAAAAATCCCAAACGATTTCTGAGCGGTTTTCCAACCAAGTTTTTCTTCCTCGGTTAACAACATATCTTGCTTCATCGTGTTCATCCCTTTGGAAGAAAATTAATTCTCCCTCTTGATCACCCAGATAAACATAACAAGTTTCTCCCTCTAGTTTACGCACCAAATAACGGGTTTCATCTAATATTTTTTTCCAAACGATTTGACTGAAAAGGTCCACCAATCCAAGGGCCTTTTGGGGTTCGTTTTGGTTCAAGGTTCTCCATGTGGCATCATCTACTCCTTGGACTACCAAAAATTCAATGAACGCGGTCTCAAGGGATTTTAACTCGCTATCTGATAGCCTTGGAAATTTCATTTACCCCCTTTTGTTTCAAACAAATCTAGGGTTATATCCAACAATTCAGGAATAACCAGAGGCAACGACACTTGTTCAAAAACAACGGTATATTTTCCCGGTTTTGGGAAATTATCGTTAACTATTATCTTGGAAATATTGACAACGGAACCGCTTTTTTCACCCAACCATTTTCCGGATGGATCGGTTATCGGAACCTCAAGTTTCGTGTCAAAGGATTTGGGGCCTCGAATGGATAATTTAAGCCAAAGGTTGGCATAGGGAAAAGATGAAGTAGTTCGCAAAACCATTTTTAACAAATGCACCTGCGTTGTGTCTGCAATGGTAAAGGAAAAAGTAGGTTTATACGTGTTTTTCCACTGATGATCTGGAAAAGCGATGGTTTGATGATACAGTGTTTTGTATTGACCATCGCCACATGCGGAAAGGAACAGCGTACCGAAAAATAGCAGAAAAAATAAATGTTTAATGTACGATCTCATGGTGTCCGATTCGAATTGGAGAAGTTCTTTCGTTTTTTCTTACGCCTTGCCGAATTTTTATTCTCGAAGCGGGTCAAACTATCTTGCCCCACCACATTTTCATATCCCAACTCCACAACCTTTTCTTTTTCAACCGAAAATTCTTTCAATTCTTTAGGAATTTTCCCAGACTTATTCATGGTTTGTATTTTTCCTACCTGCTCCGGGGTCAAGGCAATTAATCCGCTATCTTGAGGATAGGCATACCACATCGTCCGTTGAAAAACATCTGTTTTTACATGGTAGGCATCTCCTTTCTCGGTTTTCAATTTAATTTCTGTTTTCGGCATACCTTTCAAGGCTTCCGCATACATGTCTAGTTCGTAATTTAAACAACATTTTAATTTCCCACACTGTCCGGCGAGCTTTTGAGGGTTTAAGGATAATTGTTGATACCGAGCGGCAGAAGTAGACACGGATCGAAAGTCAGTGAGCCAGGTGGAACAACACAATTCTCTTCCACAAGACCCAATGCCGCCAAGACGGGAGGATTCTTGACGAGAACCAATTTGACGCATTTCGATACGGACCTTGAATTTATCAGCCATGTCTTTAATAAGTTGCCTAAAATCCACCCGATCTTCAGCGGTGTAATAAAAAGTGGCCTTCGTTAAATCCGCTTGGTATTCCACGTCGGATATTTTCATTTCTAAACCGAGGTTCAAGGCCAAGGAGCGCGATTGAAACATGATGTCTTTCTCTAGGGCCCTTCCCTTAATCCATTGGTCGATTTGTTCCTGATTGGCAACCCCTATGATTTTTCGCGTTTCTGCGTGCTTAAAATTGGGCGATTTCTTTCTAACTTGAATGCGTGCCAATTCCCCCGTGACGGAAACAACACCAATGTCGTATCCCGGTACCGCCTCAACTACCACCACATCCCCTGCTTGTAGGGGCAATTGGTTCATATTGCGGTAAAAGCTTTTCCGAGCATTCTTAAATCGTATTTCTACGATTTCATATGGCTTTTGATTTTCTGGCAAGGTAACATTGGCCAACCAATCGTAGACCTCGAGTTTATTACATCCACCAGAACTACATAGTCCGTTATTTTTACATCCTTTCGGACTTCCCCCAGTACCACAAGACGAACAACCCATTACTTTTTTTTTGTAAAAATAATCAATTAGGCTTGATGAAGATACCGCATCGATTGAATACAAACCTTAGTAAACAATATTTTCGGGTTGGCATTGCGATCAATCAAGTAATGGGCACGGTCCATTTCTGCCATAAACTCCCTAATATTTATCCCATTAATGTATAGCGAAAACCGCTGTAAAAAAGAAGCCTCATCCGGTGTCAACACGGTGTGTTCTTCTCCTAAATAGTTTCTAATCAAGCTTTGTCGAAGCATATGAAGTGCATATCGTATGTACAATTTCTGCCGTTCCTTAGTCAACGATGACGCCTCCTCTGCCCAATCCATCATTGCACAAACGTCCTTTTTATAACTCACCCGCATTTGAGAAATGAACAGGTTTTTAAATAAATCGGTCGAATCGGATTCGTTCAATAAGTCGAGTGCATTACAAAGGTCTCCATCGGCAAAAGCCGAAAGACCATCGGCGGAACGAGCATCAAGGCGGTGAATGCGTTGCAAGTAGGACGAAATCTCTAAATTGTTTAATTTATTGAACACCCTTCGTTGAAGCCGAGACTGGATGGTTGGAAGAATTCGTTGTACATCCGAGGTAAGTACTAAAAAAACCGTTTTTTCTGGCGGTTCTTCCAAAATTTTTAGAAGCTTATTGGAACAAACTGCATTCATTTCTTCCGCAGCAAAAATTAAAACGATTTTGTACCCCCCTTGGAAAGATTTTAGGTGCATTTTTCGCACAATTTCTTTGCTTTCTTCGGTTCCAATAATTGGGCTTCTTTCCTTTGAATCAATGGTGTTTATCCAATTCAGCAGGGTGAAATATGGACGATTTTTGACGAGTTCTCTTAAAGGCTCAAGAAATTCATCCGTAATCTTTCCCAAACTCTGTACGACAGGAAGCACAATATGTAAATCAGGGTGCTGTAATTCCGAAATCTGAAGACAAGAAGTGCAGGTTCCACAACCCTCAAGGGCTTTTGGATTCTCACAAAGCAAAAGCCTCGCATAGGCAAGAGCAAGAGGAAAAACGCCAAAGCCAGGTGATCCCACAAACAATTGGCCGTGTGCAATTTTTCCTGATTCATAGGTTTGCTGCAACTGAACGATGCTTTCCTTTTGGCCGACAATATCTTTAAAGTACATAGCTAGATGCTCGAATTAAACGTTTCAGATGGTTCACGAAAAATGGGTTGATCATTCCCTACAACAATTACAAATTCCCCTTTTATTACTTCGGGTTTTATTTGCTGAGTCAGACCTCCCAAAGTGCCCCTAAAATAGCGTTCATATATTTTGGATATTTCCTTCACCACTACGCAATTGCGGTTTTCACCCAAAACCTCAGATAATTGCGAAATGGTTTTCAGGAGCCGGTGCGGTGATTCGTAAAGAACAAGCGTACAATCCAATTGCGCAAGGTATTTCAGTCGGGTTAATCTTCCTTTCTTGTGAGGTAAAAACCCTTCAAAATAAAATCGATCGCAGGGGATTCCCGAGGCGACAAGGGCTGGAATCATGGCAGTAGGTCCTGGTAGGCAAGCCACCTCGATTCCCGAATGAATAGCTTCTCTTACCAACAGATACCCTGGATCAGAAATTCCAGGTGTACCGGCATCCGACACCAGCACTACGTTGTCCATCGCTTGTATCGAAGCAATCATATTCGTAAGTTGTTGGTGTTCGTTGTGGATGTGATAGGAAACTACCTTTTTTTGAATTCCAAGGTGCGCCAATAACTTTTTAATAACCCGTGTATCCTCAGCCAGAATAAAGGAAGCATTTTGCAAGGCTTCAATGGCTCTCAAAGTAATGTCTTTAAGATTTCCTATGGGGGTTGGAACCAAAATCAATTTCGCCATGGTGCTTATTCCTGTGAAAATACGTTTTTAACGGCCTCCTCCACTTTTTTTAAGGCGATCACCTTAATTTTGGTGCCGTTTGTTTTTAGCCCTTTGTTATAGGCGGATACAAAAATATGGGTATAACCAAGCTTTTCCGCCTCCGAAATCCGCGTTTCAACACGGGAAACTGGGCGTATCTCCCCTGACAATCCAATTTCCGCAGCAAACGTAAATCCTTTAGATATTGGCAAATCTACGTTGGACGACAAAATAGCCATTATCACCGCTAAATCCACTGCCGTATCATCGACTTTTATTCCTCCCGCAATGTTTAAAAAGACATCTTTGGAGGCCAAGCGAAAAGAACAGCGTTTTTCCAAAACAGCTAAAAGCATATTCAGTCTCTTGGAATCGAATCCGTTGGAGGACCTTTGTGGCGTTCCATATGCCGCCGTGCTCACCAAGGCTTGAACTTCTACTTGGAGTGGGCGCAAGCCCTCGATGGTGGTCGCAATCGCTGTTCCGCTTAAGGCTTCGTCGGTATGGCTTATGAGAATTTCCGATGGATTCTCGACCATACGTAAACCATTTCCTTGCATTTCGTAGATGCCCAACTCATTGGTGGATCCAAAGCGGTTCTTAACCGTACGAAGCAGTCGATAAAAGTGATTTCTGTCCCCTTCAAATTGCAGAACGGTATCGACCATATGTTCTAAGACCTTTGGTCCAGCAATGCTGCCTTCTTTCGTTATATGACCGATTAAAAAAACAGAAACTCCCGTTTCCTTCGCAAAGCGCAGGAGCAAAGCAGTACTTTCTCGCACTTGACTCACACTTCCTGGGGCACTCTCGATGTGGGGCGCGAATAAGGTTTGAATGGAATCAATAATTAAGATTTGTGGCAACTGTTGTTCGGCTACGGAAATTATCCGAATCACATCGGTTTCAATCAACAGTTCACACCCTGGATTCGTAATTCCAATGCGTTCAGCCCTCAGTTTAATTTGTTGCTCACTTTCTTCACCCGAAACATAAAGGACCCGGCAAGGCTCTTGAATGGCCATTTGCAGAAGCAAGGTAGATTTTCCAATGCCAGGATCTCCCCCGATGAGCACCATTGCCCCCTGGGTAATCCCTCCACCAAGAACACGGTTTAATTCGGAATCTTTGAGGGGCAAACGAGCCGTAGCTTTTTGTTCTATTTCCGAAATCGGACGGGGTTTCGCATTACCCGATTGCCGAGAAAAGGGGATGCTTTCAGCTTTAGAAGACGAACTCAATTCCTCTACAAAGGTATTCCATGCATTGCACGATGGACACTTTCCCAACCATTTAGGAGCCTCGTAGCCACATGCTTGACAAAAAAAGGCCGTTTTCACTTTCGCCATGAAACAAAGGTAAGGAAATACCCCCATGAGAACGTGGTAGACACCGGGTGTTATCAAAAAAAAGAAGAGTTATTTTTAATTTTTGTTTGGGGGTATTTCAAAAAAATTAATTTTGCCCGAGGAAATACAAAGCACTATGTCGAAAAGAAGATCAATTATTAGTTATGACAAATTGACCTTAGATCAGAAAAAGCAAATTCTTAAAGACTTTCCTGATGGCTATATCAATCATCTTTCGTCCATAAAAACACCTACCGGTGAAATTTTGGATGCTTTAATTTGGGAAACGGAGGAAGTGATCTATTTGGTTAAAATCAATAAAATTGCTCCTAAGGCAAAACCTGTAGTGGAGGAAGAGGAAGAGGAAGCGTTCGAAGACGATTTCGACAAAGTGCCGGATATTAACGACGATGACGAGGTGGATGATGAGGAGGACGACGACGAATACGACAAACCGGACAACGACGATGAAGCAGAGGACGAGGACATCTAAATTCCTGATGATTGGTCAAATTGAATAAGTTTCTCTACCTTTGAGAAACTAACTCAAACCTATAATTGTGTCAATACCGCGTGATTTCAACCTCCTTTTATCCAATCTTTCTATTGATAAAGTAGGTGTCGAGGAACGAGTTGCTCGATTTCAAACACGAAGCATCAAAAACGAAGCGAAACATCAAGGGCTTAAAATGGTCTTGAATATGATTGACCTTACCACCCTAGAAGGTAAGGATACGCCCGGAAAAGTGAGGCAAATGTGCTATAAAGCGCATCATTTGCATGACACCCATTCTGGCATTCCTTCAGTGGCGGCCGTTTGTGTGTATCCTACCATGGTAGGTATAGCGAAAGAGGCATTGAAAAATACTTCGGTTAAGGTAGCTTCCGTTTCTACGGCTTTTCCTGCAGGACAATCTTCCATGGAGGTTAAACTAACCGATACGCGACTCGCAGTAGATCGCGGTGCGGATGAAATTGATATGGTCATTTCCAGAGGAAAGTTCCTCGCGGGAGAGTATGCCTTCGTATTTGACGAAATTGCAGCTATAAAAGAGGCATGTGGACCTGCTCGGTTGAAAGTCATCCTTGAAACCGGCGAACTAAGCACCTTGGATAATGTTCGCAAAGCAAGTGAAATAGCGATTCTTGCGGGTGCTGATTTTATTAAAACATCTACGGGAAAAATTCAACCGGCAGCAACGATGCAAGTAACCTATACCATGTTGATGGCGATTAAAGACCACTATGATAAAACAGGCCTAATGGTAGGGATGAAACCAGCAGGTGGAATTTCAACTTCCAAATTAGCCCTTCACAACTTAGTGATGGTGAAAGAGATACTTGGCTCCGCTTGGTTGAGCAACGAATGGTTTCGCTTCGGCGCCAGCAGCCTAGCTAATGACGTCTTAATGCAACTATTAAAATTAGAAAGCGGTCGTTACCAATCCTCAGACTACTTTACAATCGATTAATTCATGGCAAAAAAGAAAGAATCACCTCAAGGTACGGAATGGAATTATTCCCCATCCCCTGAAAGCACCACGCACGTTAAACTAGAGAAACGGTATGCGCTGTTTATCAATAACGAATGGGTTGCTCCAAGTTCAAAGGCCTATTTCCCAACCCTAAATCCGGCCAACGAAACCGTTATTTCTGAAATTGCTTGGGCTAATGATAAGGATGTTGACAAGGCGGTTCGTGCTGCGCGAAAAGCCTACCAAGAAGTCTGGTCAAAATTATCGGGAGCGGAACGAGGAAAATACTTGTTTCGAATTGCTCGAATGATGCAAGAAAAATCTCGCGAACTCGCTGTAATTGAATCCATGGATTGTGGAAAACCCATTCGAGAATCTCGAGACATCGACATTCCCTTGGCTTGTAATCACTTTTTCTATTACGCTGGCTGGGCGGATAAATTAGAGTATGCCTTTCCAACAAAAAACCCGAAACCATTGGGGGTGGCTGGTCAAATCATTCCTTGGAATTTTCCGCTCCTAATGGCGGCATGGAAAATTGCTCCAGCACTAGCTGCTGGAAATACGGTTGTCTTGAAACCTGCAGAAACAACTTCGTTAACCGCTTTAAAACTGGCTGAAATTATCAAAGAATCCGGTCTCCCACCTGGGGTCGTGAACATTGTTACTGGCCATGGCGACACCGGTGCGGCTATTGTAAACCATCCCGACATCGATAAAATTGCCTTTACCGGGTCAACGAATGTTGGTAAAATCATACAGCGTTCGGTCGCCGGAACCCACAAGAAAACAACCCTTGAGCTGGGCGGAAAATCGGCCAATATTATTTTCGATGACGCCCCAATTGATCAAGCGGTGGAGGGTATCGTGAATGGAATATTCTTCAATCAAGGACATGTCTGTTGTGCAGGATCTCGGTTATTTGTTCAGGAAAACGTTGCCGAAGAGGTTATCCGAAAACTGAAGCATCGAATGGAATCATTGTACGTTGGGGATCCTTTGGATAAAAACACCGATATTGGTGCAATTAATTCAAAGGAGCAGTTAGATACGATCAATCGTTACATCAAGATAGGCATCGAAGAAGGAGCAGAAATTCATCAAAGCCAATGCGCGATTCCATCACAAGGATTTTTCTGTAGGCCCACCTTATTCATCGGTGTTTCTCAATCCCATACGATTGCTCAGGAAGAGATTTTTGGCCCTGTTCTGAGCATACAAACGTTTAGGACCGTTGATGAAGTTATTCAAAAGGCAAATAATACTCCCTATGGATTAGCGGCAGGGGTTTGGACCGATAAAGGATCCCGTATTTTCAATCTAACCACGCAATTGAAAGCCGGTGTTGTTTGGGCCAACACGTACAATAAATTTGACCCTGTCTCACCTTTCGGAGGATATAAGGAGAGTGGATTTGGTCGAGAAGGCGGTTTACACGGTTTAGGAGCCTACCTCAAATTAAGCTAATTATACTATTGAGCTATTAAGAAAAAAAGAATGGAAATTTTGAAAACCTATAAAATATACATCGGTGGATCCTTTCCAAGAACGGAATCTGGCCGTTACTATCCGCTTAAATCTAGCCGTGGGGAAACGATTGCCAACCTGTGTTTATCCTCCAGAAAAGACGTTAGAAATGCCGTAGTAGCTGCTCGAAAAGCCTTTGGAACGTGGTCTGAAAAAACGGCCTTTAACCGAGGGCAAATTCTGTATCGCATCGCAGAAATCTTGGAAGGTAGAAAAGGGCAGTTTTTTGAAGAACTAATTAAACAAGGGATAGGAAGAAAAGCGGCAGAAAAAGAAGTGCAGGCCTCTATTGACTGCTTGGTTTACTATGCCGGTTGGGCGGACAAATACGTCGCAGTTGCCAGCAGTGTGAATCCTGTAAGTTCAAATCATTTTAATTTCTCCACCTTAGAACCCATGGGGGTGGTTGGCATCATTGCGCCTCAAGAGTCTTCCTTGTTGGGTCTCGTTTCTATGCTCATTCCCGCATTGTGTGGCGGAAACACTGCCATTGTCCTAGCGAGTGAAAACCTACCGCTTTGTGCAGTTACCTTTGCGGAGGTATTACACGCTTCTGATGTACCGGGCGGGGTTGTAAATCTTCTAACCGGATCCATCCATGAAACTGCCCCCGTTTTGGCAGCTCACATGGACGTTAACGCTCTGGTATCAGAAGATATAGGTGAGTTAGGAAAATCCCTTTCTATTGCTTGCGTAGATAATTTAAAGCGCTACATTCAATATTCAAGCGGAATAACACAAGGTCTTCAGGAGATTATAGAATTGCAAGAAGTCAAAACAACGTGGCATCCCATAGAGAAAATTGGAGGCGCCACTAGTACTTACTAGTTAATTTCGATTTCGAGTTTTATTGCCTGCTTTATTGATTTGGTTATTTCTCATGATCTGAAGATCGTCAGATTCGAATGCATTTGAAGGCACTATTTCGGGTAAGACTTCTATTCCAGCGATCACCCTTACATAAAAACCGTTTCTTTTGTTTTCGGTTAATTCCATGGCATCCGGACTGTCGCCTCGGAAAAGCAAATAAGGGGATGTGGAAGCCCAAGATTTTGAAGTTTTCCCATATGAATCGGTGTCTCTAACCCAAATTCCTGTTACAGCACCTAACCCAGAAAAAGTGCCATCGCTGAGCCTGTAACCGCCAGAAAGCACGTTAAAATTGAACATATTAAAGGATTCACGAGCATTACTCCAACCTTGGGTGCTTCTTAAACGGTCCGAAGTCAAACTTTTCATCGCCGTGTTAATAGGCTCCACCCCAGTTTTAGGGTCTAGTCGGCTATTAGTAAACATAAATAAAGTATCCCAATCGAACTGGTTAGCGACACGCGTACCTTCTGGAGCTAATCCTCTCGGATCTGCCAAAGCAAACCAATTGTAGATATATCCAAACTGCTCACCTAACGTACTGTCATTATTATAGAAACAATAGGCTGGTCTTCCCTGTTCAAATGCCGTTATCCAATCTTGCTTGGTAGTAGCCTTCGGTATAGGGTCTCCGTTTTTAAAGTGCTTTAATTTAAGATTTTCCACCGCCCAATCATAACCATAAATTCTCGTGAACAAAATCTTTTGAGCAAACGAAATACCACTAAGGGAAAATAATATTATGAATAAAGCTCGTGGCATGCAACTATAATGAACCTCAAAAATTAGGTTACATTTAGCCATTCATATTCCTTTTGAAAGGCGTCGGAAAAGTGTATCTTTGCACCCATCGGGATGTAGCGCAGTCCGGTAGCGTACACGTCTGGGGGGCGTGTGGTCGCAGGTTCGAATCCTGTCATCCCGACTAAACCCACCAAACCCATTGCACAGCAATGGGTTTTCTTTTGAAATAACCCGTCAAAAACTTGTTTTTGTAAGGGGTATGCACAAAAGAAAATCAGGCAAAGCCTGGGTTTGGTGGGTTTAATGCTCACCCTCCTTCAGGTTCTCTCCGACAAGGGAGGAGAAATCCATCTTCTTTACCTCTTATCCCATTGGATGGAAATACCGAAAATCAGGCAAAGCCTGGGTTTGGTGGGTTTAAAGTTCACCCGCTTTCAGGTTCTCTCCGACAACGGAGGAGAAAAGCTAGACTTAAAAACCCGAGGAAACATCCAATGATTCTTCTTGATTTTAACCTATTGACACTTTGTATTAATGCCTTTAACAAACCGTTCTATCATCTGTAGAGGTTCGGCTAATTCAGAGCCCTCAAATCCTTTAATATTCGTGTAACGAATGCTTTGGACATAGGCCTCCAGGAATTTATTCGCTAGGGGCATATAGGACCAATGCCAAGGTTCCTCACTATACCCTGTTCGGTTCGATTCACTTTTGTCTGAGTAAACTTGACAGAAACCAAAATCGCCTGCATGGGTATCAAGCCATTCATATACCGCTTTTCCGTCTTCTTGTTCAAAATACTCTTCCTCCACAGAATTTATATCTATGTCGGTACCCCAGTGATGACGGGAAGTACTAGGCATCGAACTAAAAGTGAGGATATCTAGCGCCTTTTTACGAGCATCCTCTTCATCGTTATTCAACCATTTTTTCTCCCAAATTCTTCGTTGTTCATTGAAATTTCGAGTACCCGAAACTACTATTAAATCAATACCCTCCTTTTGTGCCGCCTCGGCCATTTTTTCAAAGGCAGCATTGGCATCTCGTTGTAAATAAATGTCTTTATCCGACCACTTCGAATCCATTAAAACAAAGTCTTTATGATCGCTATATTCGAACTTGCCTAACAGAAAATCTATGGGTATCTCTGAAACCTTCTTTTGCTTTTTATCATAAAATCCTGAAGGGTTTGACGATGTTGTTGCATCTTGCGTACAGGCCAAAATAAAAAAACTTAACCCCAATCCAAATAATCTCGATACTAATGACATACCGCATCTATTCCATTAACGTAATCCTCAATAGCCCTCAACTTTGGCGCTAGGTATGAACCAGTAAACCCTTTTATATCTTTGTATGTTATTATTTCATTGTACTTTTTTAAATAGGTTTTGGCAATAGGCAAGTACGACCAATGCCATTTTTCCATTTCATAGCCTTTGCGCTGGGTTGATCCTTTATCGGTGTATACTTGACAAAACCCAAATCGAGCGGCATTTTTCTTCAACCATTCATATTCCTTTAGTCCTTTTCCAGAGGCAAAATAACTATTATCCAAACTGTTTATATCGATATCGGTTCCCCAGTGGTGCCTTGAGGTGGAAGGCATGGAACTAAAACGTAAAATGGTTTTGGCCGCGGACAAACTATCCATGGAAGCAATATACTTCCCCCATTTGCCATCCCAGATACCTTTTTGCTCCGTGAAATTTCGAGTCCCAGAAATGATAATCAAAGTAACACCATCCTTTTTAGCCGCCTCATGCATTTCTTTGAACTTTTTGTACGTTTCTTTTTGTAAATACATGGGTTTTGAGCAGTATTTACTTTCTACAAAAATAAACTTTGAATCGGATCGGTAGTTAAATCTACCAAGCAAATCATTGACAAAAAGTGAATCGTTTCGATTAGAAATAGGCGTTAATGATGGTGGGGGATTTGGACTGTTTTCATTTACAATGTTTGATGTAGCAGTAAATTCTCTTGGGTGTATTTTACGCTTTGGATATTCTTGTTTTTTGTTTGTTATACTCAATGTAAAAAAGACAAATACCAAAGCGCTAGTTGAAAGAAGAAGTAACAGGATTGTCCTTTTCATTAAATTTTAGTAACAAATTTACCAAAAACCCAACCAGATAGACCCGAAGTCGTGGAAATTTTATACCATACGTCTCCAGAAATAAATTCAAGTTGCGATGCCCTTAATTGTGCATATCCTGTTTTTCCTGTTTTGTCATCTTCGTAGGAAATGCTATACATGTTGTCATCAAATCGCTCTATTACTATTGCTTTACCTTTACTTAATGTAAACAGTAGTTCTCCTGAATAAGAATTGTAAAAGTTAGTTGAAGATTGTAAAATAGCTTCATTATGGTTGCCATCCGGTGTATATTCATCCAATATCGTTACTGTTTGTCCTTTGGTTAAAACCCCTTTTCTATTGGACTGAATCGAATGATTACTTCGCACCAGAACACTATTGCCATTTATTTTTGCCATATTGGTATTTGTATTCGGCAACTCTGTCTTTTCATCCGTTTTTTCATTTGGAGCTTTTCCACCTGTAGCTTCGTCTTTCGTTCGCTCCAGTTTCGCACGCTCTAGCCTCAATTTTTCTTGTTCTAATTTTAGTTTTTCGGCTTCAATATTTCCATCCGAACATCTTATTAAAAAAAGCGATAAGCCAATATAAAGAAAAAATTTATCCATAAACAATGTACACAATGCTAGTTAATAAATTATGTTTATCCAAAAACACAAGACAATTTAACTTCAGGGCTACTCTTCTTAGCGTTAGATTTCATGTGAATTTATTTGAATTATTTTCGATCTCCCCCTTCGCAGTCGCCGATGTAGTCACCGTATACCCAACCCGACATGCCATTCGATCGTCGAACCCGACACCAATTGCTGTCGTTACTCCAACGGATGACCTCAACGCTTTCGTAATATCTAAACGTTCCCAATATCCTTCCTTGTAACGAGGGAGTCTCCCTCATACGTACATTGGTTCCCGTAATATAACAATAATCTGAGGCCTTGTTAGAAGTTGATGCAGTTCTATGGGGTGCTGGATCCACATTCGGGCTTAACGCTTTCGTAATAGTTGTGGAATTAAAAAAAGTAAGAAATAGCAAGGTTAGCATAACGGTTTTTTTTCAAATATAAGGTAAGGAAAATTCAACACCAAAATAATAAGTAAGAAAAGTAAAACATTTGATTAAGGTTTAAAGAACCCCTTGTTCTCCAAGCCAATCCCTTTTGAGCAAGCAGTGCATGGGGTGTTTTTTAGATCATTCGCTTTTAAGTAACCGTATAGAACATCCTCCATAGGCATTTCCAACATACCTGTAAAGTGCGGTGGGAGCGTAATCCAAATAGTAGCGAACAGGATGTCCGGGGTGAGGCTCAGAACTACTCCACCATGCTCCATAATAACCAAGAAATAAAAACCAACCGGCACTGTTTCGATCGCCACCGGGGAGTGCACAAAATCCTGCCTTGTTCAAACCGTTCCCGGCATTACTCCATCCCTCTGTTGCTTTTAAATGTATACCAGCCACGGCTTCTCCCCCCAATTCTTGTCCGAGCGTAATCCAGTCTTGATCGGTAGGAATTCGATATCCCATGGGAGCCAAACCTCTTGGATCAATTACCGCGTACCAATTATACAGTTTACCGTAGGTTAATCCATTGGAAGGGTTGTTCTCAAAATGACACCATACAGGCTTACCCTCACGGTTTGCTGCTATCCATTGCTCATGCGTTTTTGCCTCAGGAATTAAATCACCATTCCTAAAACGATCTACGTCTAAGTTTTTGGTGGTCCATTTTTGCGTTCCAATTGTAACCGTAGGTAAGAGCAGTGTCCGATCCTTCGACATTTCCTGTTGTCCCCAAATCCCATGGTATCCGTGAAAAAGAAGCAGGGTAAAACACAATAATCGCCACATAGAAAGGTCTATTTCGATAACCACCCAACATTAGCGTCGGAGGTTTACAAACAAATATACGTGAAAAGTATGGGTTTTAATTCATTGGATTGCTTTCTCTTTTGGGGAATTGAGTTTTTAACAACTGCTTATTTTTTGACACCAATTCGAAATGATTACCTTCGTATTATCCCATTCCTGATACATGAAATTTCTTTTTGCAATCGTGCTACCTTTTCTGTATTTGTCCACGTGTCAACATGCCCGAAAAGGCTTAACCAAAAATTTTACACAGCAAGAAATCGATCAAATTGAATATCAATTCAAGGATGCTTCAGTACCTCCAGCCTACCAGCGTAATTTTTCTTGGATTGTTCGCAAAGACTCCCTATGGTTTACTGTGGATTCCTACGGGATGATGTTAAAGGATACTTTCACAAGGATTAATAAAATAAAGTGGAGTACTTGCGTGGATGCGTTTAAAGCATGTCAAATTAAGATGCTTCCTCATTCCAATAAAATAAAACCATGTACCGGTGGCTCAGGGATAATTATTTCTGCAAAAACGAAAGAAAATAGAGTTTTTTATGGCCGTTATTTCCTGTGCGAAGAAATAAGTATGACCGGCGATTTTTCATGTTTTTTAGCATCCATAAAAGAAGGGCTTAGTCCTAGCTTTTATTCTCTGGAAAATCCATGATGTCATCATTATCGATTGTTCATTAAATGCATTATTTACTCGATGAGAGTGTTAACGATTAAACACGGTAAAAAAAAACTAAAGCCCCATGTATCGGCATTTTTTAAGCGCTGTGAGATGGATCCTGCCTTCCATTTCTCCGTTAAGGAAACCCAATTTCCTAAACACGCCGAGACATTGGTTAAAGAACATCGATCCTCAGCAGATGTTATCGTGGTAGTAGGTGGTGATGGTACGATTAATGAAGTGGTCAATGGATTACTTTCTGAACCTGGCGATAAACCACCTTTGCTTTTGATTGAGGCAGGAACCGGAAACGATTTATTGCGAAATTTTGAGGCAATATCCTTTGATCGCCCACCCATTGAAATTTTCAACCAGCCCTCTTCTAAACTCCATATAGGTCAAATTAAAACCGAAAAAGAGCTCCATTACTTTGTAAACATTGCCGACGTAGGATTTGGAGGTAAAGTGGCCGAAACCATGGAAAAAATGAGGGTAACGTGGGGGGCATTGGTATCCTATGTTGTTGCGGTTATCTGGGCCTTTTTTAGGTACAGAAACAAATCTCTGTCGGTAAAATTCAACCAATTGGAAGAAGAAAAATCCTTCTTCATGATCGCAGTCTGTTTGGGATCAACCTTGGGTAACGGGATGGTAATAGCTCCGGGTAAAAAACGGCGGGATGGGCAATTCCACGTGGTACGATTGGGTCGCATAAAAATATGGCATTACCTTCTGTATATTAACAAGTTAATGCAAGGCAAGAGGATAAACCATCCTGAAATTAGTTACGACGAAACCATGAACATTTCCATTTCAGGAGAGGGTTGTGAAATTGAGGCTGAGGTCGATGGCGAAAGGCTTTCCGCAACACGTTTCACGTTTACTTTAGCGCCCAATCCCATTTACATTTTAAATACATATAAGCATTGATGATGCCCCTGTTACTTAATTGGCTTTGAGAGTTTATTCACAGTGCACGTTCAATAAGTATGTGAATGTAATTTGTAGGTCATTACTAACTTTCTTACTTTCGCGAACAGTTTATGGAAGAAAATCCCAACTCACGTTTAGCCATAATTAAGGCCGCTTGCATTATCGGAATACCCATTTTATTGCTTTTCGCTTACAACTACAGCAATGTCAACTTTAACATTCAATTCAAAAAAGCATTTCCGATGGAAAATGGTCAATTGGTGGCGCTAAAAAAAAGGAACGCAAATCCAATAACCAATCCTAAGACGGTAAAAAGAAAAAAGCAGACTAGTGGTTTGAGCTCCGCTGAAGCCATAAAAAGAAGCCTTGAGGTTACGGATAAAACGGCTCCAGAAGTAAAGCCTATTTATGCTACCGATAAACAAGATACTACCGGCGAACGGGTTTTACTCATCGGAGATTCAGAGGCTGGAGGATTGCGTTATCCCTTGAACGATTATTGCGCCAAAAATGGACATCGTTTTGTTGCCTCCCTCGAATGGAACTCCAGTACGATTCTCAATTATGGTTATTCCAACAAGGTAGAAACACTGATTGAAGAGTACCAACCTACGTTTGTGATTTTTGTTGTGGGCCTCAATGAACTATATGCTACCGACTTAACAGCAAGAGAAAAAGCAGCACAAAAATTTCGAGACAAATTGGGTGAAATTCCTTTTTTATGGGTTGGACCAGCCAATTTCGATGAAGATAATGGCATAAACGACGTTTTCAAGAAAGTGGCGGGAGAAGATCGGTTTTTTATGTCAAAAGAATTGGTTTTACCGCGCGGCCCCGATAAAAGGCACCCTTCGATGAAAGGATATAAACTGTGGATGACCAGTATTGCCAACTTCATTCAAACCAATCCCATTTATCCCTTCAAATTCGATCCACCGGATAAAACCAACATTCCTATGAAAGGAAAAGTAATGAGTGCAAATGCTGCTAAAGATAGGGGGTACTAATATGATAAACGCATTACATCGTATTTCAGAAGGCTTAGATTTTAACCGTATTTTAACGGATATTAAACCCTTCTTTACCTATGATTTAAAAAGCCCTTGGTTTTTCACAGAGTTCGGTTTTTTACTGACCTTAGCGTTTTTCCTTATCGGATATGCCTTTTTTAAGCCGAAAAGTCAGTGGAAGCTCATCTACCTCATTCTCTTTAGTTTATTTTTCTATTACAAATCCAGTGGCCCCCTACTTGTCCTTTTTGTTGGGGTGATACTGATCGATTACCTCCTTGCCCTTGCCATAAATGCCTTGGAAGGGGGAAGAAAAAAACTCTTATTGGTATTTTCGGTGATTTATAGTTTATCGTTTTTACTCTATTTTAAGTACTATGATTTTGTAATTGCCAACTTGAATCAGTATCTAAAAACGAATTTCTCCGAACAAAACCTTTTTCTTCCTATTGGTATATCCTTCTATACCTTCCAATCCTTGAGTTATTTAATTGATGTTTACAGAAAGGAAATACCCCCCTCCAAAAACTTTCTAGATTATGGATTTTACATGACGTTTTTTCCCCATCTGGTAGCAGGTCCTATCGTTAGGGCTAGGGATTTTCTACCCCAAATAAGTAATCCTCTTCCTTTTACCAACGATGTTTCAAAAGAAGCCCTACTTCGAATTACGGCAGGACTTTTGAAAAAACTACTCATTGCAGATTATTTGGCGAAATACGTAGACATGGTATACCAGCTTCCGACAGGATTCAGCGGTTTTGAACATGCCTTAGCCATGTACGCATACTCCTTTCAGATTTACTTCGATTTTTCAGGGTATTCGGATATAGCTATAGGCATTGCTCTAATTTTAGGATATCGATTGAAAGAGAATTTTAATAACCCTTATTTAGCCCCTAACATAACTTCGTTTTGGCGACGCTGGCATATTTCCCTTAGCTTATGGTTAAGGGATTACATTTACATCCCGCTGGGTGGAAACCGAAAAGGGGTTTTCCTGACCTATATATTCCTTCTTACCACGATGCTTATCGGCGGCTTTTGGCACGGGGCGGATTGGAGGTTTGTTTTCTGGGGATTTGCCCATGGGATGCTCCTTATTATTCACAAACTGCTTTCGCCAAAAGAACCCAACAACCGATGGTGGCTTAGGGGACTTGGAATTGTCTTTACCTTCCATTGCGTTGGTTTACTGTGGATATTCTTCCGCGCGGAGAGCATTCAAGTGGCATTTGAATCCATAAAATTATTAACCCTAAATAACAACCTTGCTGAATTTGGAGCATTCTGGTCGGCACGCCCCGAAGTAATTCTCTTACTCCTCTTTTCAGCGCTTATCGTTTTCTTGCCTGAAGCTTGGAAACAGTCCTTAATTAATCATGTTCTTTCATTACCTTTATACTTATGGCCCCTTATTTTTCTAATTGCCTTACAGCTTATCATTCAATTTCAAGACAACGCAATAAAACCGTTTATCTATTTTCAATTTTAATTGGTCTTTGGTTTAATGCTGTAAGTTGGAGCCAAGGCGACTCTTGTAGATATTCATTTACCAAATTGGAAGGTATACCCTACCTAACCAAATACCTAAGCGGGAAAATGAATGGAACGAGCCCCTTTCGCGTCTTGCATTTTGGAGATAGTCACATACAAGGGGATAGAATAAGTGGAGAGCTTCGCAATACGTTTCAAAAAATTGGTGGAAATGGTGGAATGGGAATCATTTTTCCTTATTCCCTTTGTGGGTCTTCTGGCCCGTTAGGAACTGAAAATTCAATATCTGGAAGTTCTTCCTATTCTACTATCCTAAAAAATCCCAAACCACAGGGATTAGGCGTTATGGGATACGAACTCACGCTTTCGAATAACGCAAAGTTAACCATGAAGTTCAATGAAAAATTCAAAGGGGTACCCACCAAACAAATAGCCCTTTGGTTACAAACCAAATCAGATACAAGCATGGCGATTACAATGGATTCTACGTGGACCTTTTTACGAAGAGATAGCCTAGAAGAAAACCTCTACTGCTATTATTTTGAATCTCAAGAAATTCCCAAAAAGGTTGATTTCAAATCGAATACGTCCCTTTCCTTTTGGGGCTTCGAGTTTCTGAATACAAAAGGCGTTACCTATCAACAAAACGGAGTTATTGGCGCCCAATTTAGCCACCTGATTGCACAAGAAAAAGCAGTGATTAGCCAATTAAAGTATTTGAAACCCGATTTGCTCGTATTTTCCTATGGTACTAATGAAGCATATTCAGACTTAGATACCATTCGGTATGAAAGGATGGTTAGTGGTTTTCTTGCTAAGCTAATGGTTCTTTTCCCTAATACGGGGATATTAATCAGCAATGCCCCTGATACGAGAAGTGCCGGAAAGACCCCTAAAAACCAACGGTCTGTAAACCGTACCTTACGTCGTGTTTCGGAGTCGCTTGGTATAGCCTATTACGACCTCAATTCGGCAATGGGGGGCTGGGGATCCTTGTACAGTTGGCAAAAAAAGGGCCGTGTATATGGAGACCTTTTACATTTTAATACCGAAGGGGCTACCTTGTTGGGTAAATTAATTTCACAAGCTGTAGTTGAAGGAACACAACTTAATACATTGGTGAATCAAACCTTGCGGGAAGAAATTTTTCAAGCATTATGCGTCAGACCTGAACCTGTAAAACCGCCAAAAACCGTTGATACCCTTCGTGTAATCTCCGAAACAACCCACGCCTCTTCGGGTACGGTTTCTACGAATGCTCCTAAAGTGACTCCCGCCAAACCACAACCAAAAGCTATCCCTGTTCCGATTCCTAAAAACCCTGTTGCCTTAAAACCAATTCCAAAACCAAAAAATTCTGCGACAACGGAAACTACCAAACCAAAGAATAATAAACCCAAGCCTGGGAGCCGCTTATATGTCGTAAAAAAGGGGGACACCTTATCGGAGGTGGCTCAAAAAACAGGAACTTCGGTGTCGGACCTGCGCAAACTAAACGGCATAAAATCCGATAACATTATCCGAATTGGACAAAAATTAAAATACTAAAGTCTGTTTTTTAAAATAACTCCATATACTGTTTCTATCCACTGATTAGCATCTGCGGCATAACCGGTAGCGGCAATTTTTCGCAACCAAAGCTTTGGATCATTGGATGAAAGCATGGTGGGATAAAACTTTTTGGAAGCAATTAAATTACAAAACCCAAGATAGGAATCGCGGATGGTAGGAAAATACCGATATCGGCTTTTATAATGCGTTAAGGTATACTGGCAGTCACCAACGATGCCAAAATGATTGTGTAAGTTCTTGGCTACTCCACTTGTTCCTCCTCCAGATTCGATAAAGGCTACGGCTAGAATTACGGAACTGGGTATATGGTAAATGCCCGATAGGCTATCTGCTAAAGGTTTAAAATTTTTAAAATAAGATGGTGATTGAGCCATTGTGCCAAAAGCCAAACCTAACAGCAGGGAACTTAGTAAAAAGGTTCTTTTCATCGTCCAACGTTTTAGGAAACAAAGATAGAGATTGTTTAATGAGGAAGGGAATTTATGAATGTCTATTAAAAAGAAACATCCTCATAATCGAAAAGAACCCTATAAATACCCTTTCAATGAACAGAATGAATCCTTTTGGGTTTATCTTTGAATCATGAGTAGCGTAACCTCCTGGATAGCAGCAAGCCGGCCCCGAACCTTACCCCTCTCCCTATCTGGAATTATCGTGGGGATTTCCCTCCAAATAAACGAGGTCAAATCATACCCAATGATCGCAGTTGGTTGTCTTATTACAACGGTACTTTTTCAGGTATTATCGAATTTCGCTAACGATTATGGGGATGGAATCAAAGGAACTGACAACGCGAATAGAATTGGGCCAATACGAGCTATTCAAGCGGGTATAATCTCTCCTCGAACCATGAAAAGAGTGCTAGTGCTCATCAGTATTATGTCAGCCCTCAGTGCAGCCTTTACCATTAGGTTAGCTTGGCCAATATTACAGTACCATCAGGTCATATTTTATGGCCTACTTGCAGTTTTATGCATTACTGCAGCTATACTTTACACGGTTGGAAAATATGCCTATGGTTACCATGGTTTTGGAGATATTATGGTTTTTCTTTTCTTCGGAGTGGTGGCCGTTCTGGGTACCATGAACCTTCTTCCTAATGGCTCTTGGCTTACGGGTATTCTTGGAGCCTTAGCTATTGGTAGTTGGAGTACTATGGTATTAAATTTAAATAATTTAAGAGACGTTACCAACGATCGTAGCGTCAACAAGAACACCCTTGTCGTAAAATTAGGCCTTAATGCTGGACGGATTTATCACCTAATAATCCTTTATTTAGGGGTCTTGAGTTGGCTTTTTCTTCTCGGCATTTTGATCTTTAAAAAAGGTCATTTTTCCTATGGAATCGCCATGATTCCCACAATATTGTTTATAAAACATCACGTGCGATTTGGTAAAATTGAAAAAGAATTGGATTACGACCCCGAGCTTAAAAAAGTAGCGATGGCTACATTTTTACATGCCCTTTCCCTTCTTATAGCATCTTTTTTGCCTTTTTAACGCACTATTTCAGGATTTAAATCGCCAATATTTACGTACTTTTGTTTCACAAATTTGAAGAAATGAAAATTCTTGTATGCATCAGTAAAGCGCCTGATACCACCTCTAAAATTGCCTTTACAAACAACAATACCTCATTTGATGAAAACGGTGTTCAATATATCGTGAATCCTTACGACGAATGGTACGCTTTAGTTCGTGCGCTTGAAATTAAGGAATCAATCGGTGCTGAAGTCACCATCATTACCGTTGGGACTTCCAACGACGAGGCTATTATGAGAAAAGCCTTGGCCATTGGGGCAGATAACGCCATACGAATTGATGCAGAACCGACCGATGCCTATTTCGTGGCCTTACAATTAGCAGAATTTGCCAAGTTAAACGCTTATGATTTAATCCTAACTGGAAAAGAAACCATAAACTTTAACGGATCGCAAATTGGAGGAATGCTCGCAGAGTGCTTAGATTCTCCTTACGTTTCGGTAGCCTCGAAGCTGGAGGTTGAAGGAAAAAACATTCGTGTTGAGCGAGAAATAACGGGAGGAATAGAAGTTCTTCAGGTAAGTTTGCCCGCTGTAGTGTCTTGTGCCAAAGGTATGGCTGAACAACGCATTCCCAACATGCGAGGAATTATGGCAGCGCGAACGAAGCCCCTTGAAGTTAGGCCTGCTCTTCCGGTAGATGCTCTTACTTCCTTTAGTTCTTATGCCAGCCCCGCAACAAAATCAGCGGTAAAAATAATTGACGCCAACGCGTTAGATACACTCGTAGCATTATTACACAACGAAGCAAAAGTAATTTAATATGGCAACCTTAGTCTACCTTCATGCAACAGAAAACATTGGAAAGGGTTCTCTCGAACTCGTTACCTATGCCCGCAAAATTGATAGCGATGTTACCGTTTTTGTGACAGGAGAAGCACCGAATGCGTCCTTAGAAACACTTGGAGCATATGGAGCAAAAGAAATTATAGTGAACCGAGTGCTATCGGTAAGTAATAACCAACAGGTTTGCGCTTGGCTTGCACAGCACGCTGCGAATTACAGTACCATACTTTTCTCCCATGACTTCAACGGGAGGTCCATTGCCCCTAGGTTGTCGGTTCGAATTAAAGCCGGGTTAATCTCTGGAGCCGTTAGTCTTCCTGAAACTAACGGGGCGATTAAAGTAAATGTTTTCTCGGGCAAGGCCTTCGGTTTCGTAAAATGCCTTACTGAAACAAGAATTATTTCGCTCTTGCCGAATAGCATTGCGCCGGAATTAATCGGTGGAACCTGTACGGTTAGAGAAGTAAACGAACAACCTTCCACTCAGGGAACCATTGCCGTCTTAGAAGTAAAAAAACCTGAAGGTGCCATTCCTCTTCCTGAAGCAGAATTAGTTGTTTCAGCTGGACGAGGATTAAAAGGGCCTGAAAACTGGGGAATGGTTGAAGATTTAGCAGAGGCTTTAGGTGCCGCCACCGCATGCTCAAGACCCGTTGCAGATATTGGATGGAGACCGCATCATGAACATGTTGGACAGACCGGAGTGGCGATTCGCCCCAATTTGTATATTGCTATTGGAATTTCAGGAGCCATTCAACACCTGGCAGGTGTTAATGGATCAAAAGTGATTGTAGTTGTTAATACGGACGCCGAAGCTCCTTTTTTCAAAGCTGCAGATTACGGGGTTATCGGAGACGCCTTTGAGGTGGTTCCTAAGCTAACTGAAGCCGTAAAAAAATTCAAAGCACAAGCCTAGAATTTCATGCATAAAATAAAACTTGAAGTCAATAATATAGAATATAGCCAAACCCACTCGGGATCCTATGTTCTAACCCTAGCCGAATCAAATGGCATAAGAAATCTCCCTATAGTTATAGGAAGCTTTGAGGCGCAAGCCATAGCCGTCGAATTGGAAAAAATGACCCCCAATAGACCATTGACCCATGACCTTTTTAAATCAAGTTTAAATGCTTTCAAAATAAGCGTCATAGAAGTAATGATTCACCAATTCAAAGAGGGTATATTTTATGCCAATATAGTATGTGAACAAAACAATCAAAGGGTTGAAATCGACGCTCGATCTTCAGATGCCGTAGCCATTGCCCTTCGATTCAAGGCCCCTATTTATACCAATGATCAAGTAATGGACGAGGTCAGCAACAGCCATGAACGTTCGGAACGCCTTGATATGGATGAGGATTTTCAAAGCGAGGAAGAGGATGAATTCCTGGATGGCGAAGGGTTGGATTCTGAGGCCTTGGATGCGTTGGAAGTTCAACTTCAACAAGCCCTAGAAAATGAGGACTACGAATTGGCATCGAAAATTCGGGATGAAATAAATAAGCGAAAAAAATAGTATCTTCAAGCCATGGAACAACATGGCCTTACCAAAGAAAATCAACAAATAAAGCTTCAATTAACGCTGCTTAGTTTTCTCCAATACTTTGTTTGGGGGGCGTGGCTTATAACCGTAGGTAAATATTGTACGAATACTATGAAGTGGAGCTTCACCGAATTCGGGGCCGTATTTACGACCATGGGTATATCCTCCGTATTCATGCCCAGCCTAATGGGAATTGTCGCAGACAAATGGATTAATGCAGAAAAATTGTTGGGCATTTTACACGCATTAAGTGGGGCCTGTATAGCAAGCTTACCCTTACTAAAAAATGCAGATACGTTCTTTTGGGTTACCCTAGCGGCAATGATTTTTTATATGCCAACCATAGCGCTTTCCAACTCTGTATCGTATAGCGTGCTGGGTAAATTCAACATGAATCCAATGAAGGAATTCCCTCCAATTCGCGTGTTTGGTACCGTTGGTTTCATTGTTGCCATGTGGGTCACCGATTTAACAGGAAATAGTTCTTCCGCCAACCAATTTTACATTAGTGCATTTGCATCAGCAGGATTGGCAGCTTTTACTTTCTTTCTGCCTAAATGTCCACCCAAAAAACCAGATAACAATGGGAAGAAATGGATTGAAGTCTTTGGACTGGATGCCTTTAAGCTGATGCTAAATTATAAGATGTTCATATTTTTCTTGTTTTCCTTAATGCTTGGAGGAGCCCTTCAACTCACCAATATGTACGGAGATACGTACCTGAGCACCTTCGAATTTTTTCCACAATATGCCGAGTCCTTTGCGGTAAAACACTCTACTGTGATTATGTCCATTTCGCAAATCTCGGAAACCTTATTTATTCTAGCTATTCCCTTTTTCTTACGCCGATTTGGTATAAAACAGGTGATGCTCATGAGTATGCTGGCATGGGTGCTTCGATTTGGCCTTTTTGCTTATGGCAACCCTGGTGATTTATTGTGGATGATTCTATTATCCTGTATCGTCTACGGAATGGCCTTTGACTTCTTCAATATCTCGGGGTCTTTATTCGTAAACTCATCGGTTAACGAAGATAGACGGTCCTCAGCACAAGGATTATTTATGATGATGACCAATGGATTTGGCGCCATTTTAGGAAGTGCTATAAGCGGAAGATTAATTGATCGTTTTTTTACCACAACCTTTACAAAAGCCTCTGAAGTATACCAATACTATGGTGCCAAAGCAGGTCATCCACTTATGAAAAAACTACTAATCGGCAATAAAATCACCCATGATGTACTCAGTGCTCCTATAACCGTTCAGCATTGGAAACCCATATGGTTAACCTTTTCGGCCTATGCATTAGTAGTATCCATTCTTTTTGCACTGCTTTTCAGACACCAACATAATCCGGAAGAAATTGGTGAAATCAAACACTAAGGTTCAAAAAATCGAGGAGTAAGTAGGAATACCCTTCCAGGTGTTTCATTCCTAGCATCCTATTTAAACGGTACTTTTATCAAAAAGCCCCGGGGACTATAGGTCTAATTTATACACTTCTTGAAGGCTCGAATTATCCGCTAAATTCACATTCAAATCTTTAATTAAACCATCGGCAACGTCATAAACCCAACCATGCAAATGTAAATCAGCCTTTCTTTCCCATGCTGCTTGAACGATCGATGTTTTAGCAAGATTACAAACCTGTTCAAAGACATTTAATTCGATGAATCGATTAACGCGATCCTTTGAGTCCTCAATTACTTGTAATTCATTATAATTCATACGATAAACATCCTTAATGTGTCTAATCCAATTGTCGATAAGACCAACGTGAGAATTCGACATGGCAGTTTGTACCCCACCACAACCGTAATGACCGCATACAATAATGTGTTTTACCTCTAAGACATTTACGGCATAGTCAAGCACTGAAAGTAGATTCATATCGGAATGAACCACCATATTTGCTATGTTACGATGAACAAAAACCTCTCCCGGAGGGGCTCCAATAATTTCATTGGCAGGTACTCGAGAATCTGAGCATCCTATCCAAAGCACAGGAGGCTTCTGTCCTTGAGCTAATTTATTAAAAAAATCTGGGTCAAGTGCTAGTTTTTCAGCTACCCATTTCTTATTGTTTTCTAGTAAGTTCTTATAATATGTTTCCATTTTATTGTTTTTTAAATTGATCTCCAACCCAACGCACTTGTATATTCCTTGATTTAGAAGTTACCTCCGTGAAATCTAATAATAATTCTCGTATATCGAAGTCCAAGGATTTACTCCGTTCGGTATTTATACAGACCGCGCTTCCATCCGGAAGGTTCCTTAAGGTGTTTTTAATGCTCGCAATATTCAAGAAATTAACGTGTTCTCCGAAGCTTATTTCCACCTCCTTTTCCCCTTTAATTACCTCATGGTTGCCACTGAAATTTTTCTTTATTATATAAAAAATCGCTACCACTAACCCGATGCCTATTCCTTTTAATAAATCCGTGAAAAGAATGGCGATAATTGTAACAAAGAAAGGAATAAACTGATCCCAACCTTTTGAGAATTGATTTTTTATTAAATTGAAATTGGTCAACTTATAACCTACCGAAATGAGTATTGCGGCCAAAGTCGCTAAAGGAATCTTATTCAAAAAGGGTGCAAAAAGTAGAATTGCAAGTAACAACCAAAACCCATGTAAAATCGCGGAGCTTTTACTTTCTCCACCGCTGTTTAAATTTGCAGTAGAGCGCACAATGACTTGGGTTACGGGAATACCCCCGATCAGTCCCGTAAAAAAATTACCAACGCCTTGTGCTAACAGCTCTCGGTTAGGATTCGTTATCGATTTTTTAGGATCCAAACGGTCAATGGCTTCTACACTAAGTAAGGTTTCTAAGCTAGCTATAGCAGCAATGGTTAAGGCTACCCAATAGACCTCTGTTCTTGTGAAAGCCTCTAAAGCAGGAAAGTGTAATTGAGCGAGTAATTGTTGGATACTCGAAATTTCTGGGATTTGAACCATATGCTCCTTTGCAATTTCCAAAGAAACACCAGAGGAAGCAAAGAGGATATTCATCAAAGTGCCTAAGATTATTACCCATAAAATAGCGGGAATGAACTTAAATATCCGAGCTTTTTTGAATACGGGTAAATCAAAAAGAAAAATCAAACCCAAGGAAAACAATCCTATAATGGCAATTCCGGGATCCAAAGCTTTTACTGCGTATAGTAACTCGGATAGGGTATTATGGCCATCGTTCTGTAAAAATGATTCATCCCCAATATAATCCTTATCGTAACCAATTAAATGAGGAATCTCTTTTAATATCAATGTTATGCCTATAGCGGCTAACATTCCTTTAATTACTCCAGAAGGGAGATAATTGGCGATTATTCCAGCCCTTAACAAAGCAAATAGTAATTGAAAAACGCCGGCAAGCATAACCGCACTTAAAAAAAACTCGAAGGATCCCAATAAGGTAATGGACGATAAAACAACCGTAATTAACCCCGCTGCTGGTCCCGATACACCAAGCCTTGAATTACTGATTAATCCAACAATTACGCCACCAATAATGCCTGAAATAAGCCCACTTAATGGCATGGGTGGAATCCCATTTACCGAAGTGGAAGCAAGACCAATGCCTAAACAAAGCGGGAGGGCAACAAAAAAAACGACGATACTGGCAGGAAGGTCTCTCCGCCAAGAGTTAAAAATATTTTTCACTATAATTTAATTTTTCGATGAGACAATGATTGATTAATCAAGCATCGATATCCGGGGGATAATCTATCGAAAAACATACCTCTTGAACCGTAGTTAATAATCTTCCCATGGCTTGAGAATTTTCGTCCTCATAAAAATAAGATAGAAAGGGAGATGAGGTTGATACCATCTGCGAATATTCTATGCAATCGTTTTCTTCACCCAAGTCTGTAGGGTTATCATCATCGATATCGTAACAAACAGCTATTTCTAAACGCGTAAATCGCGTCGAGGACCAATAATGCCCAAGGAATATGAATAAGAAAAACCAGCCAATAAACGCAATACGATTAAGCCTCATTTAATTACATTAAGTTTTTTGCCAATTTTAACGAACGCCGCAATGGCCTTATCTAAATCAGCCCGTGTATGGGCGGCCGAAATTTGAGTTCGGATTCGCGCCTGACCTTTTGCTACTACAGGATAAAAGAACCCAATGGCATAAACGCCTTCTTTTAGAAGCTCATCGGCAAATTGTTGAGAGAGCGATGCATCGTACAACATAATCGGAACAATGGGAGAATCGCCTGGCTTTATATCAAACCCTGCCGCTTTAATATGCTTTTTAAAATAAAGGGTATTTTCCTCTAAACGATCCCTTAATTCCGTTGTGCTGCTTAGCAAGTTGAATACTTCAATGCTTGCGCCCACGATAGCGGGGGCCAATGAATTTGAAAACAAATAAGGCCTAGAGCGTTGGCGTAGCATTTCAATTATTTCCTTTTTGCCTGTGGTATAGCCACCCATTGCGCCTCCTAAGGCCTTTCCTAGGGTTCCAGTAATTATATCTACTTTATCCTGAACATTGAAATGTTCCGGAACCCCTCGCCCCGTTTTACCAATAAAGCCAGCAGAATGGCATTCATCTGTCATAACTAGCGCATCGTATTTCTGGGCTAAAGCACAAATTTCATCCATTTTTGCTAAATCGCCGTCCATGGAAAACACCCCATCAGTAACTATAATTCTAAACCGCTGTGAAGAGGCTTTTTTTAATTGCTCCTCCAAATCTTCCATGTCGGAATGCTTATATCGGTAACGTTGTGCTTTACAAAGTCTAATTCCATCTATAATAGAGGCATGATTCAATTCATCACTAATGATCGCGTCCTCTTCAGAAAATAAAGGTTCGAACACCCCTCCATTGGCATCAAATGCCGCAGCATACAAGATTGTATCTTCCGTTCCATAAAAGGCGGCTATTTTACGCTCTAACTCTTTGTGTATGTCTTGGGTACCACAAATGAACCGAACAGAGGACATCCCGAACCCGTGCGTATCCAGGGTTTGTTTTGCAGCCGCAACCACTGAAGGATGGGAAGAAAGTCCCAAGTAATTGTTCGCGCACATCACCACAACATCATCCCCAGAGGAAACATTGACCTGTGGACCTTGAGGCGAAACGATTATCCTTTCTTTTTTTAACAATCCATTGGAGGCAATCGTCTCTAATTCTTCCTTTAAATAAGCTTGTATATCTCCGTACATATTATTTCTTTGCCAATTTTCGCATCCTTTTTTCTATAACTTGTGAAAGCAATTGGGCTTCCTTTTGGGTTAATTTGTTTCCGAATTTAATCATTTTGCCAAAGTATTCGAAACTAAATCGCTCTGCTCCATTGATCCATGGGGAAGATTCCCAAACCGATTGAATGGATCCTTCCTCTGGTATAAAAAACGACAAATTCTTAATGTTCTCAAAATAATATACCTTACGCTTTCCATATCGCCTAACGGAGCGTTTTAAATGTAACCCTATTTCATCAATTAAAATTCGTTCTTCTCCCCAGCGCATCCAAAGAAAAGACCTTCCAACCCGCAGGGCGTAATAGCACCAAAAACTCATGAACACCCAAAGAATAACTCTTTCCTTAGGAGATAAGGACAAGGTACCCAAGGCCCAAAAGGAAACAAAGCCTATACATAACCACATTCCTAACCAAGCGCCCATGAGCAAAAGAGCCCAAGGAGAAGTTTTGGGTAAAATAATTATAGTACTTTTTGTTGGATGATCAACAAAACTAATTCTCTCCCCTATTTTTTGCATTCATTAATGTTGGATGCGCAAAGGTAGTACTCCATTTTGAATGCGTACTAAATAGAGGCCGTCAACTGCATTCTGAACCGATAAAATCATGGTTTCTTGATCTATGGTAGTTTGAGCAATCGTTCGGCCAGTAATATCAAGAATCAATAAAGGTTCTCCTATAAACGCTTCTAACCCGTCAAGATGAAAAGTACCTTGATTTGGATTGGGGAAAAGCGTAACGCCAACTTCAGATAAGGTTGTTAACCCTAAAACTTGGATCTGCTGCGTTGTGGTGTCTGCATCTCCACATGCGTTCGTTGCAATTAAGGTGATTGTGTAGGAACCAGGAATTAGGTAGGTATGCGTTGGCTGGATTTGGGTCGAGGTATTACCATCTCCAAAATCCCAGGAATAATTGGATGCATTTTGGGAGGCGTTGGATAAACTCAGATTACCTCCATTTAAGGTAAAGGTAAAATTAGCCGACGGCATTGCGCCCACATTAATCGATAGCGTTGAGGGGGCACTTGACCCGCACGAATTATCCGCTGTTACCGAAAGCACCCCAGGGGTATTGTCGAAGGTAATCGCAATGGAATTCGTTGTACTCATACCAAGCCAAGTAGCTGGAAAAGTCCAGTTATAATAAGCAGAAGGATTATTAACCACTGAATAGTTGTCCAGCGTGTTCGGGCATGGATTCGCATTTCCCGTTATGATGCTTGGAACCGCAGGCAGTACTTCCACCGTAACATAAGCTGTGTCTTGAAATGAACTAAGATAATTTCCATCGCTTACCGTTAGCGAAACGGCATAGGTGCCTGGTTGAAAATAGGTTACCGAAGGGCTAGCCGCCGTTGAACTTGCTGGAGAGCCGCCAGGGAAACTCCAATTCCATGAGGTAATTGTTCCTCCAGTCGTCTGATCCGTAAATTGAACAGGGGTATTCACGCATACCGTAGAAGGTGTACCATTAAACTGAACCACCAAGGGACTCGATAAATTATTCCATTTCCACATACCATTCTGCGTGGAATTGGTGTTGAACCATCCTGACCAACCAATGGATGGATTTAAAAATTCACAATTTAAATGTTGCTGGTTATCAATTTGAACCCATGTCAAACCTGCATCAAGCGAGTACGAAGAACCGGATCCTCCGTTAGCAGCACCCGTTGTGAAAACAACATTAGTATTCGGAATTGCACACAGTCCATTTGAAAACACAGGGCCTGTAGTAACCAATTGAACCCAACTTGAACCCGAGTTGGTTGACTTATAAACCGCTCCTCCATTGGTGACGATATACCCGACGGTCGAAGAGGAAAAAGAAAAGTTTCCACTGATATTTGCTCCGCCAAAATCTTGAATTGGTGAAGTGTATACCGCCCAAGTTGCACCCTTGTCCGTTGAATGGAAAATCCTTCCTTTGTTGGTTGAGAACCAGACGTTGTTTCCGAAAACATCTAGTTGACGCGTGTACCCATATTCTCCAGACAATGGATTGGGAATATTTGCTCCACCTACTAAGGTCCAATTTGTTCCACCATTTACGGTTCTATAAATTTCAAATTCCCCATTAATTGGATCACCCATACAGAACCCCTCGTTGGCATCCCAAAAATGAACTACATTGGTAAAGGAAGCCGCATTACTGAAGGAGGCTGTGGTTTGTTTGGTCCATGTCGCTCCCCCATTCGTTGTTTTCCAAATGCCTCCTAATTGTCCTGCAGCGTTGGGATAAGCTGCCAACCACGCCGTTGAGGACGATACGCCCTGTACCATGGAAATCCCTAAGCCAGCATTTCCCACATTGATATTTCCTGGCGTCCATGTATTCCCACCATCGGTAGTTTTAGTGAATTGCTGAACGTTTGCATTCGATCCGCTTCCGTCATAAGCAGTAGCCCAAACCGTATTTTGATCCACGATTGAAATCCAATTAATTCCGCGGTTTGCTGCAGAAAAACCAGAATTTTGTATTATCCAGTTCCCATAAGGAGGAACATTTACCGTAATATAACTGGCCTTCGTTTCCGAATCGTTGGTAAGCGAATTGGTAACGGTTAAACTAACGGGATACACTCCAGCGGTAGGATAGGTAATAAAAGGTGGATTTTGTCCTGAAAACGACGAGGGCGCACCTCCGGTAAAGGTCCATTGATAAGAGGTAATTGCGTTTCCACCGTCGGCACAATTGGGATAAAATTGAACTGAATCTCCTTCAAAAAGTGTTGTTGGAATAGCAAAAAAGTTAGCAACTGGAGCTCCAGCGGCAAGTCCTTGGGTGGCACATTGTACAGCTGCCAGTGCATTAATCCGCGGTCCTATGTTTTGATTAATATTTACGCCCGTAGAAATGAGACAATTTAGCACTTGAGTGGGTGTCAAAGAAGGATTCGCACTTAACATTAATCCTACCAATCCTGCGGCAAACGGGGTTGCCATGGAGGTGCCCCCCATTTTGGCATAACCATTCGCATTACTGGTATAGACCGTACTTAACAACCCACCATTGGAATGCCCTCCAGGGGCCGCAATGTCCACATAAGGGGTGGCTCCGTTGAAATTCGAAAAACTAGACCGTTGGTCGTTTGCATCCACAGAACCCACGCATATAACATTATTATAGGCTCCAGGATAATGCAGTGTAGTAACATTACTATTGCCGGCAGCGGCTAGAAAAACTACATTTGGATAGGCATCAATGAGGGTCTGAAATGCTTGAGAAGGGCTTGTTCCTCCAAAAGACATACTAACGACGTGTGCTCCGTTTTCACAAGCCCATTGCACCCCAGCATAACCATACCATACAGAACCCGATGAGCTAGCATTATTCGGAGTACATTTAACACCGATCAACTCTACATTCGCGCCAAGTCCGGCTATACCGATAGCATTGTTGATATCAGCTGTTGCCAACCCTGCACAATGGGTTCCATGAGACCATCCTTGGTCTTGGGTATAGGTTTGCGGAGGAGCCGCATTGTTATCGTTATCCGCGACATCGTATTGTTTAAAAGCCGTTAAATCGCTATGGGTTGAATACACCGCGTTATCGACGATGGCAATTTTTACTTCATTACGTCCTTTGGTTATATCCCAAGCGCTTTCTGATCCCACTAAGGTGTGGTACCATTTATTAGTGCCTGTGTGGTTAGGGTCATTAGGTACAAATCCAGTAGAATAAATCGGTTCTTTCTCAACATACTTTATTTGCGCTACTTTTTCTAGTTGATTAAGGTAAAGGTTGATATTCGCATCGTCTTCAAAATAAATGCGATAGATGTTCTGAAGGCTAGGTTTGAAGGTAAAATAAGAAGGGCGCTCAAGTTTCGTAACATGAGCTTCGGCGAAAATAGTTTTTAGAAATGGATAATTATTGATGTTGTCTTGTAAAGCGAAATCGTTTTGATTTCGTTGACTTTGATTCAAAAAATTTGGTTGAATTGTCCCTTTAATTTCAAACATAAGCACGCCGGGATGAAAGGCTTGCTGGGCTGAAATTGAATTAAATATATAAAAGGATGATACTAGGACAATAAGGGTAGGAATTCGCATGATTAAAGGTTTCTACGAAAATACTAAAAAAGGAATTATTTACCATAAAAAAACCCCGTTCAAAAACGGGGTTTACTAATGAGGTTAAAGAAAATTAATAATTCCAAATATCGCTTT
This sequence comes from uncultured Flavobacteriales bacterium, assembly GCA_903823565.1. Lineage (GTDB taxonomy): Bacteria > Bacteroidota > Bacteroidia > Flavobacteriales_D > Crocinitomicaceae > UBA952. The sequence goes on along the minus strand of CAIJTF010000080.1, from coordinate 37,779 downwards.
CCCAATTGCGAATGGTCTCTCTAATTTCTTGAGCCTTTAACAAGGCATCTACTCCAGTACGAACATCATTGATGTCCTGATCAAACTTCTCGGAGGCCTTGTAAATTTGGGCTGAATAAAGACGTTTCATGAAGAAATCATCGAAAGACATCCATTGCGCGTCATTCTTGTCGTTGTAAACATAATAATTGATAATAACATTACGCAAATGCGGGAAATACAACCAAAATAACTCGCGTTCTACAATGTACTTTGACTCGGATGGTTGGAATGGCTTAAATGTGATTACACCATTTTTATCTTTTTCATAATCACCAATTACCCCTTTTGGATTTACGTTTAATACTGAAGAATATCGCTCTAATTCAAAGGGCTGAGAAGACTCTTCCGCTTTTTGGGCTCCATCTCGATCGTATTTCATACGAGCAACGGGGGCTATAGCAATAATGCGTTTATCCAATATAGAACGTTCCTTATCAAAAAACCAATCTTCTTTGATATTGTATGCGGTTATAACCCGGGACGTAATGTAAGTGACTACTGGCGGTTTTCTAAGAATTCCCCCGTATTCTGCTTCTTTCCATGCATTTTTCAAGTCATCAGTAGAATCTATTTGACCGAAAAATATAGAAAACTGTGGGTCAATATTTCGATCAGAAAATTTCTTAGAATTCATGATGTATTCGAACCATTGTGTAAACGTTTTAAATTCTGGGACAGTAGCAGATATAACCGTACCGCTTTTCATAACAGGAACTGGGGAATTGAGAATACCTTGGGCTATATCGACAGGGTTATCTACAAGCCAATCAGCACCACGAGATCCAACTGCCAAACACTCTATAATAGATTGACGATACTTCTGATTATTGAAAAAATCATCTCTACCCTTTTTCTCAATCGGATATTTTAACTGATCGCCATCCTCAATTGAAGGGTTTTCGGGAGCATAAACGCGATACACCGTCAAATCACCGAGTAATATGTGCCTTTCAATAATTGTCCACAAGGATAGCCGTTCCTGATGCCTCAACCAACTCCTATTGGTATCAACCTCTCTTCGGTTTTTTGGAAATTTAAATTCCGTTTGATTAATCTCGTCAAAGGGATAAAACAGAGAATGGTTCATTTTTTCTCTCGCATCAATACGAGACCATACTCTTTTAGACCAAGCCAAGTCTGCTAAACGAATAGGTTCATATTCGACCGCCTTGCGTAAGGGTAGATGGTCGTCCTTATAGACCACTCCATCAATCACACCTCCTGGCAACATGTTCTGAGGTCCACGCAGGACGTCGTCACCTGGTTTTATCTGTGAAAAACTAGTTGTTAGCAGCAGTAAAAAGACGAATTGAATTAAAAACCTATTCATTATTCATTATTTTAATTTGAAACGGCAACTACTCTTGTTGCTTTTGATACTTTACCAGTGAGGCTATTCCTAGAATTTACAAAAACCGTAATCTGTTGACCTAATTTAAAATTAGCCACTGCTGAAGCAGGAATCCTATTCCCAGTACCTGAGCCTCCGCCTGAAATTGACCAATCTACAAGTGTAAAGCTTAGTTTATCTAAAATCACCCCGTTTGGAGTACCGACCATTACCGCACCTCCCATTGATTTGGATACAGCTGTTACCACGACATCTGCGTTAGGCATATCTTTCACTTTGTAGGTGTAAGAACCAAACGAAAGTGTATTTCCACTTGCGTCTTTACCGGTGAGACTAACAGAGACAGTACCCAATGAACTAGGTCTTAATGTAAAGGCGGGTTTCCCTTCGTAATTTCCGGAGCGGGATGCTCCAGTAATACTTGTAGAAACGGCACCTGTTGCAGTTGGAACAAGGATATTGTTATAATCTCTATACAGAACTTTCATTTCTGGAAGCTCTATGGATCCACCTTTTGCGGCAACCGCAATCTTAATTGGTTCAAAGTCTCGTTGTACCCAATCTCCATTTTTATTTTGAATAGCAACGTTACCTGTAATGGTCATTTCTCCCGCTGAAGGTGCTGTTCCTCTAGCGGTCGCTTTTCCATTTTCGATTTTTGTAACTGAAGCACCACTTAAGTTTACCTTTGGTTGTTTATCCGAATCGAAAGCGGCCATAAACACCTCAACTTCAACCGGATCACCAGGATTTACAACCACATTTTTTGCGTAAGCTATCCCTTGAATTTGGTTGAAAGAATATTGTGCCACAGGAGCCTCCCTTGAAGCCATCATTCCTAGTGCTTTTGCACGTGCACTTAAAACATCAAACTGTAAAGACGTTAGAGAGGCAAGAGCACCAACCACCGGTGCATGATAAAAGGTTCGCCCCATCCAATGCACAGCCTCAGTTTTTGAATCTCCATTTTTATAGACATCAAATTCTTTCTTGGTAAGTTCCGCATAAATGGTTGCAAGATCACCTAAATCAACAGGATTAACGTTATTTCCATTTTTCTTTAGCAAATCCTTTACCTTTTTTTCCAAGTCTGGATAATTGTTAAAATCATTGATGCCCTTTCCAGGAATGGAAACAGTGTATTGCTTTCCGTTGTCTTTATAGGTGCCCGTTTTCTCGACAAGGATTTTTCTAAAGTTGTTGTAAACATTCCATAGTTTTATTGCCTTTGAACTTTCTGGCACAGGCTTCAAGTCGTGTATTAACTCATGGGTAGGCACATCAAAATTATCTTTTGAATTAATGGCCGCCAAATTCAACTTTGCAGGACGTAAAGGATACTTTGCGTCATATGGCGTCCATACTATTACGTTATCATCGTCCGGCTTAACTGTTTTAACATCTTCACCAACCTTATCCAATAAATGAATTTTAATTTCATCTATTTCCTTGATAACTTTTGCAGTTTCTATATCAATTTCTTTAATTGATTTTAAAATTGCGCTTATTTTCTCCTTTTTCTGGGCTTTGGCCTCTGGAGTCATTGATTTATCCGTGCTGTCTAGCATAGCTAACTCAAGACCATCAATAAAACCATCACCTCTTCCTAATTGAACTATAGCACCTTTATAAATGTTAGCCTCAATTGCTACAAAGGCATCTAAAATTTGTTTAGATACGTTTAAGGCCAGAAGAGCGGTAAGTACAAGGTACATCATACCAATCATCTTCTGCCTTGGGGTTTCTTTACCACCTGCCATTTCTTATTGATTTAAATTGTAATTAATTTCTGTTGAATTTTGTAAGATGATTAAGAACGCATAGCCTTAAGCATGTTACCATAAACATTATTCAAATCAGTAAGATTTTGAGCAAGCACTGCCATGTTCTCACGGTACAATCGCGTATCTTCAACGGATGCTGAAAGATTCTGCATCATATCAACCACTTGTTTTTGGAACCCTTGTGTTGCCTCTAAGTGAGCGGAAGATCCTTGAAGTTGCAACTCGTAAACATTGTTTAGCGCCGCCAAATTCTGAGAAACCTTCTGCATTTGTTCACCAAACGATTCACCTTCTGCTGTTGTGGACGTGAGGCCAGAAATAGAAACAGATGCTCGCTCGTAAGCATCAGAAAGCGATGCTACCTTGTTTGCTGCCGCCTCTAACGAAGCCACATAAGAATCGGTTGCAGTGGCTGCTGAAGAAACACTTTTCAATTGTTCTGCGTTGTGGCTTAAATCCCGCATAGCATTGCCCAAACGATCCAATAGCGACTGATCAATTTTTGCTTTCTCCATCATTTCAGCCATCATTTCAGTAGCACCGGCGCCACCACCAGAACTTTTTCCTCCACCAATTTCATGCGGCTTTGGAAAAGCAGCCAATTCCTCAGCACTGGATTGTGGACGCTCATCCTCCGGTAATAAATAAGGGTAATAAACAGCCCAATTGGGTTCTGCATGCAGAGGTTCCATAGCGGAAAGGGCGAAGATAACAGCTTCTGTAGATAGACCTACAATAAGCATAATATCACAACCCGGCCAGTGCATAATTTTAAACAAGGCTCCTGCAATTACAACCGAAGCTCCCCAACCATATACATACTTCATTAAATTTTTGTATCCTTTGGATGCAAAAAATCCTCCTTTTTTACCACTCATAATAAACTAATTTAAATTGTTAGACTTAAGATTTATTTAACGCTTTTTTTATTTTAATTGAATATCATTTTGTATTTCCTCTCCATTTTCAGCATCTAGGTCGCGACCACCACGTCCTAAATGAGTCATAACATTTCGGAATCCAATGTAACATTTTGCAGTATCTTGATACTCGTATGATCTTGCTGCTGTGGTCAAATACCATCCGATATCCTTGAAGGAACCTCCACGAATAACCTTTCTTTTACGAACCGCTGGCTCTTCGTCTTTGGCATCGTAGGTATAATCCATGTTTAGATCGTGAGCAACCTCCATCATTGATTCATGATAAGCTGTATTACACCATTCAGCAACGTTTCCAGACATGCAATATAAACCGTAACCATTGGGGTTATACGAATAAACTTTCACTGTATGAAATCCTCCATCTTCCATGTAACGACCTCTCATTGGCTTAAAGTTCGCTAGGAAACATCCGGCTGTATTTCGTATGTAATAACCACCCCATGGGTATGGAGATGAATTTAAATCACCACGAGCTGCTTTTTCCCATTCCATCTCAGTAGGCAATCTAAAGTCGTTTACATAAAGGTCTCCGTTGGCTTGCAACCAGCTGTGGAATAATTGTGTTCGCCACACCGAAAATGCCTTCGCTTGGCTCCAAGTCACTCCAACTACAGGATAATTGTCGTATGCCGTATGCCAAAAATAATTCTTGGTCATCGCATCATGGAAGGAATAGGTCCAGTCTCGAACCCAGCACAGTGTATCCGGATAGACGTTTATTTTTTCTTTAATAATAAAACGACTACGATCTGAATGCCCTCGAATCGCGTTGTGCTGACCTTTGCTGTTTGAAAATCCAAGATCCATATCTTGCCCTGGATTCATCAAGAAAGTGTCTACCACATTTACGTTATTTGGCTTAGCTTCTAAATCGATATTCGTACCATCATAAAGGACACTGTTTCCATCTGGGGTAAGCGTTGAGCGGTGTAGAGGATTCTTCTGGTCCTTACCCATTGGGTTTCTTCGTGTACCGTCTGATAAACTATTGATTGTTTCCGTGTAAGCATTCTCTATGGTTTGAACATTTCCGCGCTTCGCAGCTTCCTTGTAATCAATCCAATAGTAATCGAAAAACAACAACCTTGTATCTATTTGTTTACCATTATAATACTCCTCCGATTTCGGTAAATACATGTCGGATAAAAGGTAGACCACCTCGTCGTCCGTGTAATCTATAGGAACCTCCCAGTTCAGGGTAAAATACTTTCTGTTTTCTATTCGACCGCCGTTTGTTTTGAGGTTATCTTTAAAATTTGCATTTGCTTTCGCATCAGGCGTTTGGTCGTCAATTTTACTTCCATTCTTTTTATCATAAGCGTCAAAAATATCTTCGATTTCTTCCGAATTCATCACCAACTCGACATTTTTTCGGTCAAATGCCTGCTTTTGGCTATTTTTCAAAGGAACTTTGTTGAATTTTTTATTTTTCTGCCCTTGATAACCCGTTGTGTTCAAAAACAATAAATCCAGTTCTTTTTGACCTGTGGTATCGATAAACGATTCGAACGGTGTATTACCTCCTTGCAAATCGGATCCCATGGCCATTACCGTTCGGTAAGGCTCTTTAAAAAATGCATCGGGAACATTAACCCATTGTTCAGCATCTTCACCTGATTGACGACGGTACAATTTTTCACGGGCAATGGAGTCTCTAACCCAATTTACAAACTGACGGTATTCGTTGTTAGAAATTTCAGAGGCATCCATGTAGAAAGCCTGAACTGAAACGTCCCGCTTACGAGCAGTCTGAAGGTTGAATACTTCCTCCTCGTCTTGACCAGCCTTGAAGCTGCCTCCTGGCACATACACCATGCCGTAAGGCACTTTACCTGGACCCAAAATATCTGGGTAGAAAGTATCCCGTCCTTTCACGCCAGTAAGATTTCCGTCCACTGGATCACAGGACATTAAAACCGAAACAATAAAACCTAAAACAAAAACTCTTTTCATTCTTTCCTTTTTTGGTTCATACGTTATACAAACACTTGCTACAGGTTTTCAAAATTGGCTTATAACGAGAGAACATTAAAAATGGTTACATACTTAAAAACTACTTATTCTCCTAGCCATCTTGGGTGAGCCGCCTTGGTTTTTGGAGGAATCGGTAAATAATAACAATATTTCACAAACATTTCATGAGAACCTCTGGAGATGCTTGACAGTTTATTAATAGTTAGGTCATAGGAATACCCTGCAGTAAAATTTTTGAAGGCGTTGTAGCCCACCATTATACCTAAAGCGTCTGATGTTCGGTAGGTTAATCCAGCATACCCTAATTCCTTACCATCTTTTTTCAAGAAATACCTTGAATTTATATCTACAGAATACTTCACAAACTCGGTTCTCATCATCACATTAAAATCTAATGCTCCGTTGCCCACGTTAGGCATTTTATAACCTCCCATGATGTAGTAGTGACGCGCTGTGGAATATCCTGCTGGATTTAATCCAAACGTAGAAGTACTTAAAATTTCAGACTCACTAAGGTGGGTTGAGGACAAACCAGCATAATAATTCGAACCTTTCAAGAAAAGACCAAAATTAAGATCCAAACTTATAGCACTGAAATTTGCTCCAGGAAGTGAGGGGTCGTTTTGCGTTTGAGGGGGAATCCAATTAGGATTCATGGCATAGGACATCATTCCTACCCCAATACCCGCACCAAGGGTACCTACATTTCCAAGCGAAATGGGGTAAGAATAATTTAACAGCAAGTTATTTTGACGAGAAAAACCTATCGCATCGTGATAAAAGGATATACCAACACCCCCCGGAAAAAATCGGTTCATGTTTCCTGCCACATTTAAAACAGCGGAATTAGGAGCACCATTTACCTTGTCCCATTGGTTTCGATAAATGGTTGTGGCACAAATACCCTCATCTAATCCGGTTTCACCTGGATTTATGCTCATACGATCGTACATGAAATGGGTCAACAACTTATCTTGTTGCGCAAACGACAGAGAATTTACACAAACAAACAAAAGCGCCAACAAATTGAATATCAGCTTCATAGATTAATTTTAACTTGCTATTTCAAACATTTGGACACAAAAAGCCCCATTTAAAACGTTGGCTAAGATAATTAAAAAATTGAAATTAAAAAAAAAGTATGCGCTTATATGCCTTAGCCTAGCTTTTGATAGGTTCTCCACCATAAATCAGGTAATTCGTTATTCATAGCATTTTGGTAATCATGCTGATCACATGGCACGAGGTGATGCCGTTCAAATTTTGAATTTTCCGAAGGGGGGTATGGGACCTCCATCCACCAACGATCTGATTTATTGCTTTTGTAGAACACTAAAGATTGTTGGTCGTTTTCCAAAACCACATTGAAGCGTAAATAATCTTTTTTACTTCCTACGGGAAAGTCTCCCATTCGGTTGATGACTCCTTCTAAAAAATACCACAAGACATGAGCAATAATTTGAGGGTCGTTTCCTGGCGCGTTTTGGCCTTTGAAAATTCCTAAAAAACCCAATTTATCTGAAAGCCCACTGTATTTTGCTATTTGACAAAGTTGTTCTGTTGTCAATCCATTTGGATTTTCGCCACAAAGTTGTCGTTCTGAGGCCTTGAGTGAACTTAAATTGATGGCCATAATGTCTGCATTACGAACGATTGGTTCTGTGATTTTATAGTCCGCATTAATGCTCCCTAAGCGACAAACATCGAAAAACAATTTCTCATACAAACCAATTACTGCAGGATCGTTTCGGTTGGGTTGCACTCCTAAAGTAGAATGGTTAAACAAGAAGCATGGACGACGAAGCAGTAAGGAAGAAAGATAGTCCAAATGCTCCATATCCTCTAAAGGATTCACCAAATTAATATGTTCATCAACCGCACAGATATTAATTAATTGTTCTGTGATTTCAAATCCCATTGCAACGGACAATAATGCCTTCATTTCTGCACCGGTTAATACAGGAATGCAGGACTTTTTTATAAGTTCCGCTACCACCGTTTGTAGCGCGAATTCGGTATCCTTTTCGGTCGCACCAAAGGGCAAATGTCCTAAATCATAGATGTGCACATTTAGGTTATCCGGGGTAGATAAGGTGTAAAAGGAGTCTCTAAAAGATCCATTAATTTCATCCCCTGTTGAAAATATACAAAGGGATCCTGGTTCAAACGCGCTAGTATTTTGAGGAAAAAAGGTGATTTTGGACCCCAGCATGTAATCTTCGTATTCATGCCGATCTGTGGGGTGAAAGAAAAGAGTTAAGTCAAGCATATTTAAATAATGCTCTAAAGGTATGTTGGATGCCTATGGCAGGGAAATACCCTGTTATTTTTATTCCATACCTAAACGTGGATAACTTATGATTTTAACACTTTTTCAATATCCGGTTTGAAATAAAGTTCAGACTTTAACACTTTGCCATCTTCCCGATAAATCGGTTTTCCATTGCGATCCAATTTGCTCATGTTGGACCGTTGTATTTCCATGAAAACCTCTTCAATTTTATGCTGTAGTCCGTGACGCAAAAGGGTACCACAAAGAATGTAAAGTTGGTCACCTAAGGCGTCGGCAATCTCCACTATATCACCATTTTTAGCGGCCTCCAAGTATTCTTCATTTTCCTCTTTCATGAGGCTAAAACGAAGGGTAGCTCCGTCCTCATCCAAAAGGGTTGGCGTGTCGTTATTTTGAATACCAAAAGCGATATGAAACCCTTCGACATGACCAATTATTTCTTTAAATTCCATAATCAATAGTTCATTAATTTTTCCATGGCTATTCTTACTTTATCCGCATTGGGTAAAATGGCTGCTTCCAATATTGTGTTCAAGGGAATGGCGGGTGTATCCAGGGAGGCAACTTGTTCGATAGGGGCGTCTAAAAATTCGAAACAATCTCGCTGAATTTTCCCCATAAGGCTTAGGGCAAATGAACTTTCGCTAGACTCCTCGGAAACCACGACGATCTTTCCATGTTTTTTAGCTAGTTCCTTGATGCTCTGTTCATCGAGCGGGCTAAGCGACCGCAAATCTAATATTTCAACGTTTTCACAAAACCCTTTACAAGCCTCTAAGGACCAATATACTCCGCGACCGTATGAAATGACACCAATGGAAGTTCCTTCTTGAACACTTGCATCGGAGGCAAACTGAACGGTTCTAGCCAATCCTATTGGCACACGATAATCTTCGTCAGGCTCAATAGACATAGCACCTTCTGTTCCAGGAATTTTAGACCAATACAAGCCTTTGTGTTCTAAAATAACTACTGGATTGGGGTCATAATACGCCGACTTCAGCAATCCTTTCAAGTCAGCACCATTCGATGGGTAGACTACTTTAATGCCGCGAATATTTACTAAAACAGACTCGACACTCGAGGAGTGATAAGGCCCCCCTGAACCGTATGCGCCAATGGGGACCCGTATAACACAACTCACTGGCCATTTACCGTTGGATAAGTAGTAGCTTCGGGAAACCTCAGTAAATAGTTGGTTTAGCCCTGGCCATATGTAGTCCGCAAATTGTACTTCAACTATTGGTTTTAGGCCAACAGCAGACATCCCAACGGTCGAACCAATGATGAATGCTTCTTGAATGGGTGTATTAAACACCCGTTCGTCGCCAAATGTATCTCCCAATGTGGCAGCTTCCCGAAACACTCCCCCCAGCCGTTTTCCCACATCTTGGCCATAAAGCAAAGCCTCAGGATGCTTTTGTAAGAGTTCCCGAACGGCGAATAAGGCGGCATCTACCATTACCGTTTTTTTCTTGCCTTTTGGCTCGCGCAACCCTTGCTCCTCCATGATTGGGGTTGGGGCAAAAAAGAAATCCCTAACGGTTTCTGGATTGGGATCAGGCGCGTTAAGTGCATTTTGATAGGCCTCAGCAATCGATTTGTTTGAATCGCGTTCAGCCAATATGAGTTCTGCGAGTTTTATACCTAATCCTTCACAAGCTTTTTTTAATTTGGGAAATGGATCTTTTTTTGATTCTTCCAATAAATCATCGCGGTACCACTCTCTCCGCACACCGGAGGTATGATGGCCCAAGAGTGGGACTTCGGCATGGACCACAAATGGTCTTCTTTCATGTCGTACCGTTGAAATGACCTGTTCCAAGGTTTGATAACACGAAATAAAATCGGTGCCGTCTATTGAAATGACCTCAATCCCATGAAATCCTTTGGTAAACTCTGCCATGTTTTGGGCTCTAACCTCACTTGCTCGGGCGGAAATATCCCAACCATTGTCTTGCACCAAATAAATTATCGGTAATTGCTTTAAGGCTGCGATTTGCAGCGCTTCGGAGACCTCCCCTTCTGTGCATGAGGCATCGCCCAAGGAGCATACCACCACAGCCCCTTGTTCCTCTAATCCTACCATACCCATTTTCTCTTTGTATCGTAGACCAAGAGCAATGCCCGTTGTTGGAATTGCTTGCATTCCAGTGGCGGAGGATTGGTGAATTATCTTGGGTTTGTCCTCCTCCTTGAGAGAAGGGTGAGAATAGTAGGTTCTCCCACCGGAAAAGGGGTCGTCTTGTTTTGCAAAAACCTGCAAAAACAGTTCGTATGGCGTCATGCCGATGCTCAACAATATGCTATCGTCCCGATAGTATGGGGAAACCCAATCTATTGGTTTAAGTTGCATTCCCAAGGCAATTTGAATGGCTTCATGACCGCGTGAGGTAGCATGAACGTACTTAGAAGTGACTTCTTTATTTTCCTCCAATATTTCCGCCATATGTTTGGCATTGCACATGAATTTAAATGCGCTAATCGCCAAATCTGAAGGAAAGGAGGTTTTTGTCGTTGCCATAGCCGTTCACAAATATACAAGGATTGAAATTAAAGCTTTCACAATAGGGATCAAATTCGCAATGAGGAAGGTGATAATTCAACAACAAAACTTCCTAAACAGTGCCTATCTTTGTAAAAAAAATTGAGATGCTAGGATTAAAAATGGAAACGGATCCGCGATGGGTGGATTTAGCACAAAAAAACATCGCAGAAATTCTAACGGACCATGCTTTTTGTGAGCAAAAAGCGGCAAGTAATGCGATTTCTATAATCGTACAATATCCTCAATACCCTGACCTAGTCAAGGCTATGATTTCCATTTGTCAGGAAGAGCTCTCCCATTTTGAAATGGTTCACGAAAAAATTCAAGCCTTGGGGTTGACCTTGGGATTTGAACGTAAGGACCCTTATGTAAATGATTTGTCAGAATATTTAAGACGAAACAAAACGAATAGTTCTTCCGAAGGTCAATTCGTTAACAAAATGATGTTTTCCGCAATGATCGAGGCTCGAAGTTGCGAACGCTTTAAAAGGCTTTCCGAACAATTGGAAGGGGAAGACTTGCGAACCTTTTATCGCAATTTGATGGAAAGCGAAGCAAGACATTACATGACGTTCTTGGGTTTTGCAAGGAAATATGCAAAAACCGTTGATGTCGAAGCATGTTGGAAAGAATTTTTAGCTTTTGAAGGAGAACTAATTAAAAAGTATGGAAAACGTGAAACGATTCACGGTTAGAAATGTAGCTTCAATCCGGCAGTAAAGGAACGTAGTTCAGGACCTTTGTTTTTTTGAAAGACATCGGTTAATCCATATTGAAAAAAGAGCCCCACATTCCCATAACCCACTTGGGCATAAGCATTGGCTAATAATGCATTAAGGTTAAAATCGTCTTTAGACTTTGCTTTTTGCAGGCTAGCATCTACCTCCCATTTCGTTTTCCAATTGGCTCCAATTCTCATTCCACCCACAACGCCCAAGGCGAGGTTCCAATTTTTATCAGGGTTGGTATGGGTATTCACTTCAAGCAGTAAAGGAATTTGTAAAAATGTGATATTCAAAGCGTTGGTACGATAATTATTAAGCGTATTAACGGTTGCATAAATCGAATCCATATTTGAAAAAAGGTCAATATTCTTCTGCATTTCGAAGCGATTCCAAAGCACTCCTATTCCAGAGGTCACCCCAATAAAATCCTTAAAAATTGGAACTCGTTTTTCCCAGAAATTGAGTTGAAACGAAAAGCATTTGGCGTAGTCCAAAACTAAAAAGGGGGCATCGGCTTCCTTTGCCAATCGACCATCGGCGTTGAGTAAGCCATTTAGCCCGACGGTAAACCCAGCCCAATGCGCTTTCTTTTCCTTGAAAAGGTCACTTCGATCCAAAAAATCAATTTCTTTATTAAGTGGGTTCAACATAATTTTTGGACTTCTTTCAATGATGACCTCCTCCTCAATTGTTGGGTTCGGATTGTTTTGCTTTTGATCAAAATGCTTTTCAATTCTAATCGTACGGTTTTCACCGTTTCGTACCGAATTACCTTCGTGATTCTTCTCCTTAAATCCCTTGGCCGTTTCTACTTCCTTGAATACGGAATCGATGAACACTTCTACCTGAAACTCAGAGGGGAACTCACCCAATGCATTTCCCATTCGATAAATAGACTTCATATTCCATTCTATGAGCGAATCCACCTGATCAATATCCGATTCAAGGATGGTCGTATCCTTGTTTGTTATGATGATAATTTTCTTTTGACTGGGAGCTTGAGATACTGCCGCAAAGGGCAATAAAACTAACAATATAACTAGACGCATCCTATAAAAAATTAATAGATTAAATCAATGGTAACGCTAAGTGGTTTATCCAGAATTACGGAACATTCTTCAAACGTTGGAACTGAAATTACGGGCTTTATGTCATTAGAAAAACCATATCCTTCCGTAGGAATGCCCAAAAAGTTTTGGTCGCATTTGTTGTTGCTATTTTCATCGTGATAAATACATAGTGCATACGTTCCTTCCGGCACATTTTCAAAAGTGCATGAAGCATTGGTGCCTGCTACTTTTTTTCGAATTTGTTTGTAGGTTTTTCCAACCTCAGCATATACTTCAGGATCGTTGTATAAGGCAAATTCTATGTAACCTTTTTGAGCGCGTATCCCTTTAGCCTCAACGGTTAAATTATAACTGTTGGTATTGGATTTAACCGCATTTGTTGAATGGCTTTTGAACGCATATAAAACGATCATTAAACAAAAAAGGGCGCTAGTTTTTGCTATCATTTTTTAATTCTGTTTTAAAGAGTTTGTCCCACCATACAAAGGTAGAAGCATAATTTCCATCGAGCATTGAATGGTGATCATCATGATGTTTCGTTTTTGAAATGAGCGGAATTTTACTAATTAATGGGAGGTTAAGATCCGAGTGGATATGAATTTCATGAAGGTTTCGAATGGCGCCAAAACAAATAATAGTGAAGGTACTTAATGGGAAAATTAAACCTGCAACAACGCAACCAAATACGGCTCCAATCATACCAAGCATCCATTCTAAGGGGTGGTTGTATAGGTATTCAAGTGGAAAAGGAGGGTTTGCTCTGTGGTGAATAAAATGTACTTTTCCAAGCATCGTTTTATTCACGTGAAGCCAACGATGATAAAAATAAAAGAACACGTCGTCGAAAACGAAGGCGATTAACACTTGAATAGCCAGGAGCGCCACGGGCGGCATTTCGTGCGAAATGTAGGGGTGAATCGCATACCCTCCAAGACCTGCAAAGGTTAATAGGATGGTGAAGTTCAAACCATAAAGCGGCATCCTTTTGAAGAAAATATCCTTTGGATAAGGCTTGGGCTGTATTTTATATCTAGTAAACCAAGGAGTGTATATCACGATCAGTGAGTAAAGGAGGCCGAACGCATTAATGGTCAACAGCATTAGTACTAGGGTAATGGAAAAGGATAAGGGCGTCATTTTTTTAAAGCAAAAAGGTTAAACATTTTTGAATTGGATAGTCCCTCTTCCTGTTCTATTTCAAAACTAGTAAATCCATGTTTTTTTAAAAGTTCAATTGTCTTGTTCAATCGCCCATTGGAGTCATGAACCTCCGCCACTACTGCATTCACTTTATTCCAATTTTCAGTATTAACGCCTTGGAGCACATCCCATTCTGACCCTTCACAATCAATTTTAAGCAAATCTATCCGTTCGATGCTGTGTTGTTTGATTACCTCGTCAATGGTAATTAGCTCGCACGAGAATTGTTTTCTTCCTCTTACTAGAAACCAAGCAATTACCCCAGCAAAAGGACTGGGGATCCACCGCATCCACCGCATGTTTTGAGGTGGGTTTTTCATGGTGCTTTTTACGGCTTCTTTGAACGCACCTGGATTATCGTCCCACTGTTCTGGATGTAGGGTAGATAGGGCCGGTGTATTCGGGAAATAGGTAAAGGTTGCTATGCCATTCGAAGAGGAAACTCCTTTTTCGATGACCACCATTTTACCTTGACCATGAAGGGCAGCATTTTTTGAAAGCGCCGCGGCAATTTCAGGAATTGGTTCAAACGCATATACCGAAACGTTCTCCGCTTTTTGCATGACACGAACACCGAAAACCCCAACATTGGCGCCCACATCAAATACTATGTCGTTATTTTTAATGGAAATACCATGTTTTAGGTACCCTTCGACATGATGGTCTAACATCTTCGCCTCCGGTTTTCGGACACAGTGAATTCTTGTTCCGTCTTGTAGGTTAACTTGCATTGGATAAAAATACAAATTTTGTATTTCAATGCTTTGCATTAGAGTATAATTAAGGTTCTATTTCTTTTTTCATTGGTATAGATAGCCTCTCTAACCAAGCGTTATTCCTCCATAAACGGGTATCGGTAATCGGTAGGTGAAACGAAGGTTTCTTTTATCGTTCTGGCAGAAACCCAGCGCAATAAATTCATTGCGGCCCCCGCTTTATCGTTCGTACCAGATCCACGGGCTCCTCCGAAGGGTTGTTGACCTACCACAGCCCCGGTTGGTTTATCATTGATGTAAAGATTGCCTGCAGAATGCTCCAATCGAGCCATAGCCTTTTGAATGACATAGCGGTCTTTCGCAAGAATGGCTCCTGTTAGAGCGTAGTCAGACGTTTGATCAATTAAGGAAAGGGTTTCATCAACCTGATTGGGGTCGTAAATAAATAGGGTTAATACGGGACCAAAAATCTCTTCACACAAGGTTCTAAAGGAAGGATTAGTAGTCAGCACAATGGTAGGCTCGATAAAATATCCAACCGATTTATCGTACTTCCCTCCTGCTATGATTTCAGCGTCTGGTTGCTCCTTAATGAAGTCAATAAAACCGGATATTTTATCAAAGGCTTTTTCGTCGATTACCGCGTTGATAAAATTACTTGGTTCGTACGTTGAACCCATTTTGAACGATTGAACCTGTTTCAATAAAATGGGCTTGATTTCATCCCATCGATTGGACGGGAGGTAGGCACGGGAGGCCGCAGAGCACTTTTGCCCCTGATATTCAAAAGCCCCTCGAGACAAGGCTGTTGCAACGATCGCTGGATCAGCAGACTCGTGAACAAAGACAAAATCTTTGCCCCCCGTTTCTCCAACGATGCGAGGGTAACTTTTGTACTTTTCGATGCTATTCCCGATTGTTTTCCAAAGGTGTTTAAAAACCGAAGTTGACCCTGTAAAATGAAGCCCCGCGAAATACGGATGGTTAAAAACAACTTCTCCGGCAACGGGACCTTCCACGGTAACCATATTGATAACTCCGTCGGGTAATCCTGCCTCTTTAAATAATTCCATTATAACATGCGCCGAATAAATTTGACTATCTGCGGGCTTCCAAACGACAACATTTCCCATCATCGCAGGAGCAGCACATAAATTAGCGGCAATGGCGGTAAAATTGAAAGGAGTAACAGCAAAAACGAAACCTTCCAAGGGTCGATATTCTAATCGATTCCAAATCCCGGGCGAAGAGATTGGTTGTTCCTGATAAATTTGTGTCATGTACTGCACATTAAATCGGAAAAAATCAATCATTTCGCAGGCCGCATCAATTTCTGCTTGAAAAATGTTTTTTGACTGGCCCAGCATGGTAGCTGCGTTCATTCGGTTCCGATAAGGTCCAGCCAATAGGTCGGCTGCTTTCAAAAAAATCGCAGCACGTTCCGTCCAAGGTAAGGCCGCCCATGCATTTTTTGCGTTTAATGCCGCATCAATGGCCTGTTGAACGTGGGAAGCATTTCCATACGAAAAAGTGCCAATGCACTTTTTGTGATCATGGGGTGGTGAAAGGGGCCGTTTATCTTCTGTATGAATTTGATTCGAGCCAATATACATGGGTATTTCGATCGGTTTTTGGCTATATAAACGTTGATACTCCGCCAATAAATCGGTTCGTTCTTGGGACCCTTTTCCGTAGGCTTTAACGGGTTCGTTTACGGCTTCGGGAACCTTAAAAAATGCATTTGCCATATAATTTTTTAGGTAAAAATAAGGCTTTTGTATCGAACGATGGGTAACCTATGTCCCCTATTCTTCGCTATGCATATCACCAAGGTGCGTTTTCGTTAGCCTCGATATTAGAAACCAAAGGGATTATAATTTTTTCAAGCCAAGCAAATAAATTCCTTTACTTTTGTTAGCCTTGAATAAGCCAAAGCCATGCGATAGGTTATGCAGATAACTCAACTTCAATTACTTCATTTTAAAAACCACCGGTCACTGGAGCTGTCGTTTAATTCCAAATTAATCGCCCTTTGTGGATCAAACGGTCAAGGAAAAACCAATGTGTTGGACGCGATTCATTACCTCAGCGTATGCAAGTCCTACATCAATCCTGTAGACAAACAAAATGTCCTTCACGGCGAGTCTTTTTTTAGTATATCAGGCAGCCTAAAGGCATCCGAAGAATCCATTGAATTGCTTTGTATGTTCAAGGAAGGAAACAAAAAAATCTTTAAAAAAAATCAGGTTAAATACGACAAGTTATCGGACCATATAGGCGTTTTTCCCGTCGTGTTTGTTTCCCCTTACGACGGCGATTTGATAGCAGAAAGTGGTGAAATTAGACGGCGATGGATGGATAGTGTATTATCCCAAGTAGACCGCGACTATTTAGCGCATTTAATTCAATTTCAGCGCCTGTTAATTCAACGAAATGCCGTTTTAAAACGAATTCACTCCAATCAGGATGTCTTGAGTAGTTTAGAGGTTTGGGACGAACAACTTGTTATTGTTTCAGCATTTTTATCGCAACAAAGACGTTCCTTCTTGGAGGATTTTTTGCCATTGTTTAACGATCAATATACTTTATTAGGAGAATCCCGTGAACACGTTGGGATGGAATATAAGAGCGATCTCCTTCATGGAGATTTTGCTGAGAAATTGAAATTTGCATTAGAAAAAGACATTCATCTTCAATACACAAGCATGGGTATTCAAAAGGATGATATATTGTTTCATTTAAATGATTATCCTATTAAGAAATTTGGTTCGCAAGGCCAACAAAAGTCTTTCATCATTGCGTTGCGGCTTGCGCAGTATCGGTACTTAAAGGAAAAAATTGGGAAAAGCCCTGTTTTACTTCTTGACGATGTTTTTGATCGATTGGATTTTTCGCGGGTGAAACGCTTATTGGGCATGGTCAGTGATTCACAATTCGGACAGGTGATAATTTCGGATACGGACGCCAAGCGCTTAGAAAATTTATTAAAAGACGTAACAAAAGATTATCAAATCATCCCATTAACATAATAACGATGGCTAACCAAGACGATTTTCGACGCACTTCTGAAAACGAACCCATTGGGGTGGTATTGGATAAACTTCTAAAAATTTACCGCATTGAAGGCAAGTTAAAGGAGGTGGATATTGTTGCTTCGTGGAAGGAGTTGATGGGTGGGGCTGTGGCGCAACGAACCACATCTATTTACATTAAAAACAGGGTGTTATTTGTTCATATTGATTCCTCGGTGATGCGCGAAGAATTGGCGCATGGTAAGGCCCTTATTATCGAACGAATCAACGAACGGTACGAAACTCCGGCCATTGATGACCTTTGGTTCAAGTGAATTTTAAACCCTTGAAACGAATCGGCTCTAGAAAGAAAGTACTTTTGTAACCATGAGACGTCTAATTTATTTGTTGATATTAACCTTTTTTGGCCATGGCGTTCAAGCGCAACTTATTTCAGTTTATCATAAAGCCGAATACCCCTTTTTGTTGAATTTACCGGTAGACAGTATATTAAACCATCGGCCTCCGGTATTGCTATTTTTGCACGGAAAAAGTCTCAGTGGAACGGATTTAAACCTCGTTAAACGCTATGGAGTCATTTGTGAGATTCTAAAGGGCCGCCAAATACCCGCGTTGGTCGTAGCTCCTCAGACTACAAAAGGATGGGAACCATCAAAATTGCTGTCGGTCTTGACATACGTCCAAAAAACCTATTCCATTGATTCCAGCCGCGTGTATGTGGTAGGCATGAGCCTAGGGGCCTATGGAACGCTGCATTTCGCGGGTGCCTATCCGCACAAGGTCGCTGCGGCGGTGGCTCTTTGTGGCGGGGGAAATGTCGCTGATGCCTGTAATCTATCCACCCTTCCTTTGTGGATTCAACATGGCACATTGGACGAAGCGGTGCCAATTTCAGAATCTGAAAAAATTGTAGAAGCCATCAAGCAATGCAACGGTGGCGAATTGCTAAAGTACACGCCTTGGCAAGGGGCCAACCACGGAGCCTTGGAAAAAGCTTTTCGGTCGGATGCATTGTATGATTGGTTGTTTCAATTTTCTAAAACCTTTCCTGACTTATAACTATGTGGAGGTCACAATACGCATTTTGGATTTTAATAAGCATAACTTTTATCATGCCTGCGATGGCTCAGTGTCAAGCCATGGATTATGCAAGGCCTGAACATTGGATTCAATTCGCCAATATTCCACAATCCGAGCAAGTAATTACGGAAGTTGAACCCAATGAAGAAACGAAGAAGGTATCCATCTTTTTTGTCGCTCCAACGGTTTTAACGGATCCAAGAGATGTGCGGTGGAATGCTGAAATGTCGGATCAAAATTGGAAAGAAGAAATGAAGATTCCGATCCAATTTCAAGCGAGTGCTTGGCAATCTTGTGGTCAAATATACGCCCCTTATTATCGGCAAGCACATCTTCGGGCCTACGATTCATTGAAGGGGAAAGGCAAAGATGCCCTGCTTTTTGCCTACCAGGATGTGCGTGCTGCATTTATATATTTTTTGGAGAGCATCAGCCCAGGAGGGCCTTTTATTCTAGCGGGGCACAGCCAGGGATCTACCCAATTGGTTTTATTGATGAAGGAATTTTTAGACGGAACCCCCTTGCAAAAAAGGCTCATAGCCGCTTATTTACCGGGTATTGGTATCGACAGCCTCGAATTTCAACACATTCCTTTCATGAGCTCCCCTTCTCAATGCAATGGCTATGTCACTTGGAATACCATGAATCAAAAGGCGGATACGCTTTCTTATCCTTTATGGTACCGGGGGAAGCGTTGTATCAATCCGGTTTCTTGGGATCTTCGTGAGCATACTTGTAGAAAAGAACACCGAGGGTTTTATTACACGAATGGAAAAATCTATCCCCATGTCTTCGAAACAGAATTAATAAGTGGTGCCGTTTGCGTTAAGAATTTCCGCCAACCCTTTAAATATGCGGTAAAAAAATACGAAAGCCTTCATTTTGGCGACATCAATTTATTCTGGAAAGACATTGAAATAAATAGCCAGCTTCGGGTCAAGGCTTATTTTGATGCCTTGGGTACTTTCTGAGTTCCGCAACGTCTAACCAGTAAAGTAATTTGATAGAAAAACTATTGAATAGTCCAACGTCAAAGAGGTTTTGCATGTTTTGGAAGTAAGATGGATCTATTGCTTTTTCAGAGGAAAAGACTGAACTTTTCCAAACAAAACTCACTTCGCTTCCTTGCTTGAAAACCCATCGAAACGCGCCATCAATGGTCAAAGCGTTATAATTTAAATTAAACGCCGAAACTCCGTTAACGTCCAGTCCCGAAGTAGCATTGGGCGTTAGTGTGCCATCATTATTTAGGGTGAAAAATTGGTGATAGGACAGCGTTGACCAATAATGCCTTGCACGCAACGAAACGTTCATTCGGTTGGTAAGCGTGTAATTCCACTCGATAAATTGGGTAACGCTTAATCGATTCCTTTCCCCGAAAAGGATCCCCGCTATAGAATCTACTGGAGATCCAAACGGAACGGCGAAGCCCCGATCATGAAATTGATGCTCCACAGAGGCGTTGATTAACAATAGCATTTTATTGGACAAGCGGATTCTTGGGGACAACATGTAACTCAAATAATTCCATTCTTTGAACGAAGCAAAGCCGACGTAATAAAAATTCGCATCTATGGCCCATTTCTTTTGATAATTGGTAGACAACCAACCACCCCCTCCAAACCATCTCGGTACCCGAAAATAGGATCCCCAACTTCTTGGCTCGAAATAATCAAATTTATCAGTAAACGCTGCATAGGCACTTAATCCGTAGGCATTAAATTGTTTTGTTACGGCAAAAGCGGACCACTCTGCATTCGACTCGGTATATACGTCGGGAGAATAAAGCCGGTTATAGGTTATGGTTGCCGTGGTATTCATTCGAACAAAACGCCACCAAGGTTTAAACCGGCGAAGGGCAAAATTTATCGAAGCAAGCCGGCGGTTGTTCATGGCATTGAATCCTAGGTCGTTTGGATCGAAACGATCATCCTCTTCGAAGTAATTAAGCGCATAGGTTAAATTCCCGCGCTGCTTGCCTGCACTTACTCCTAAATTGTATCCCACCTCCGGATTTTGAGTATCAAATTTTTGAGAAAGTGTTGTTTTTCCGTTAATAAAAAAGGCATTATCAGCTAGGTTAATGTTCGTATTTAGAGCCGAAACATTAGCGTCATAAAAGTTGCCTTGGCGAAGTACATTGGTATTCGTGAACGTTACTGAACTGTTGTGCTTTAAGTTTTGGTCGAAAACAAGGGTGTTATAATTGGTTAATGGGGCCGCTAAAAATGTTCTCGTAGCGTTGCTTACGGTATTAAACGCTGTGCCATAGGTTGGCGCAGAAACCGCATTAAACACACCAATTCCTAAGCCTTTTTTGTTCCTACCTGAAAACTTACTGGCATTGTACAATTGCGGATTTCCTTGTATACCGGCAATTATCTCATGGTTTAATAAGTTGGTTTTTAATACCTCCCATGGGGCTTGAACGCCAATTCTTCGGGAATAAAAGATACCTGATTTATTGAACAATTCCATTCCTTCGGTAAAAAACTGTCGATTCTCATTGAACTGAATTTCAAAGGGGGAGGTATTTAGGACTTGGTTATCAAATATCACTTGTCCGAAATCAGGCACCAAGGTCACATCCAAGGTAAAGGCCTCGTTGACGCCAAATTTAACGTCCATTCCGCCAAAAAAAGAACGGCTGTATTTACCATCGTTCATTTCATTTAGATAGGACGAAACATAGGGTATTAAGCTAAGTCTAATCGGTGGATTTATAGCGGTAATGCCTACTAAAGAACCACTGGATACCAAATAATTCTCAAAATCGGGATTTACAGGAACCCACGATGATTCCTCCCGATAGCGGGCAATTTGACGGCTGAAGTTAATGTTCCATGTTTGCCGATCCTGTTTAGGAAACCGAAGGGCAGAATAGGGGATTTTCAATTCAACATTCCATGCACCTGGGGTAATTTTTACTTGGCTTTCCCACACCAAATTCAATTGGTCATTTACATCCCCTGCAAGTATTTTACCGTCTAATTGAACCCCGGTACTCGTGATTCCAAAATAAAACCCATTTTGTTTGTCGTTGTAGGTATCTAGAAAAATTGAAAAAATATCGGCGTTTGGATTGTAATCATCGCGCACGGTAAAAACTTTTGACACAGAATCCATCTGGTCCTCACAACGGGCAAAAACATACAAAGCAAAATCATCGTAAAGCAATTTTACCGTTGTTTTTCTCTGGCTATTTTTAGCCGGAATAGGTCGAATCGTTATGAAATCCGAACGCGTTGAGTCTGCCCCTTTCCAAGCCATCTCGCTGTCTCTACCATCGACGACTATTTTTTCTGAAGAACGCAAGACCGTAAAGCTGGACTGCGCATGTGCGAGCAGAGGAAGCCATATTAGACCATAACGAAGGAGAGACAACATGCCGCAAAATTACTGCGTATTTTTTCAATTTACTGCAATTATATGAAAAGAGCCCTACCTTTGCATCGTGAATGCCTTTGAAGGGTTAAAAGCCAAATTAGACCAAGAAGAATGGCCCTGTGTTTACCTCTTCAAATTTATCGTTCTGAGCGATTCCCATAAAATTGCTCAGTTGGTTGATTTATTTGATGAAAATGCACAAATTTCGTTTCATTCTTCAAAAAATGGAAAGTATACCAGTGTCAGTGCTAAGGTGGTGGCTTTAGACGCTCAAAGTGTTCTGGCGGTATACCAAAAAGCGGCGAATATAGAAGGTATTATTTCACTTTAATGGATTAATATGATTGACTACCCTTTGGTTATAAAACTTTTGAGCGTAAGCTTGGTGATTTTGGCATTAATCGTTGCCTACAGAACGGTGCTTATGCGTTGGAGTAGAAAATCTATTTTAACGGAAGATTTCTGTGAATTATATACCTTGGAAAAGGTAGTCAATGCGGGGGAAATATCTTTTTACCTAAGCACGCAAAAACTCCGCAACATTCGATTGAGTCTTTGGAGCGGAGACGAGGAGTTCCTCGTTCAGGAAAGGACCTTTGAACCTGGAGGGCACATTGTTCGATTCAATACGAAGGACTTAAAAAACGGCGCTTATTTTTACGTTTTAAAAACTGAAAACCAAGAAGTGAGAAAAAGATTGATTATCCAAAATTAAGCGTCACCTTGCTTATCCTTGTCGCGGTCTTTCGGTTGCTTAATTTTTCTTCTTTTCATATCCAAGTGCAGGTTTTCCTTTTTGAATTCCCCTTCCTTAGAAGTACTAATGGTCTCGAGCCTAATTACAACGCCAATAGTGTGTTGGACATAATCAGATTTTCCGAAAAAGTCGGAAGTTAGGGCAATTTTACCACAGGATTGCAGCTGAATACCAATGGCGTTATTTACCCAAATATTTACGCCCCCACCGACATTGATGGTTGGAGCAAAACCGATGGCCAAGGTATCGGTCGAATTCCGAAAGGTAAGGCCCGCTCCCCCAATTAAATAAGGATCGATTAGCCCTTTATTTAGAAGTTTATAAAAAGAATACTTCAAATTCCCATCAATGGACAAAATATTGCCCGTTACGCCCATTTGGCCATTAACCCATCGATCGGATGCATATTTTGCCATAGCAAAAGCGCCTTCAATACTCCAACCGTTGTACAAATAGTAATCCGCCATCAGTCTTGACGGAAATGGGTTGTAATGAAGAATTTTATTTCCAGCAATGCTCGACGCATTTCCATCGTCATCAATAAAATTCATACCTAAACCAAACATATATTTATAGGTATCGGCGTTAGCGTATTTTTTATGAGGTTGAGCTAATACAGTCAGGGGGAAAACAAGTAGTACGAACAGAAACTTTTTCATATGAGGTTGGTAATTCAATCCAAAATTAGATAAATATCCTTTCGAAAAATCAAAACCCATTTTAATTTCGTGGATTTTACTCAAATTAAACGAAGCCTTAATCGGGACATGTGCCATAATGTAGTCATTTTTAATAGTTTTGTACCGTGAAGAAACCTTTCAAATTTGTACTCCACGAAGAGGAAGCCCCCCCTTTTGATATCATTGGTATTAGTTCAAGTTTCAACGATTATCGTATGGGATGGTTTTTGAATAACGTATTGGGTTGGAAACTGGTACAAGCAAAAGATGAACTAGAGATTCCATTAAAAAAAACGAAACAATGGACTCCTTTTTCCTATTACACCTTTGAACATGAAACCTACCATTACCAGGTCTTTTTATTAAAAAACAAACAAAACGGTGCTTTGGTAGCCAGCGAATTTCCAGAATTAGACTTTCTATTAATCCTTCATAACAACCACGAGATTCAGTTGGATTCGCTTATCAACGATTTACGTGCCCAGAGCGGAATAATTGCCGCTTATCGGTACTCCAGTGAAACCATTAGCGCTTCTGAATATTTACAATTTAATTAAGCCATGAATAAAACCAAAATTGTTGCCACAATCGGACCGAGTTCCACCAGTCGTTCAGTGCTTAAAGAAATGTTCATCGCTGGCTTAAATGTTTGCCGTATTAACTTTTCTCACGGGAGTTATGAACAACATGCCGAGGTCATTAATGCCGTGCGTGCGCTCAATCAAGAATTAAATGCCAACGTAGCGATTTTAGCGGATCTTCAAGGTCCAAAGATTCGAACAGGGGAAATGGAGAATAACGGGGTTCCGTTAGAGGTTGGGCAAACGTGTCAAATCATTACCGAGCCAATTGTAGGCAACCAGAATAAATTTTCTATAAATTACAAGAACCTACCTCGGGACGTAAACGGAGGGGAGAAAATACTTTTGGACGACGGGAAATTAGTTTTAGAGGTTGTAGAAAGTGATAGAAAATCAATCATTACCTGCGTAGTAGTTCAAGGCGGCCTGTTATCCTCGAAAAAGGGGGTGAATTTTCCCAACACTAGAATTTCGTTGCCATCCTTAACCGAAAAGGACATTTTAGACTTGCATTTTGCTTTGGAAAACAAGGTGGATTGGATTGGTTTGTCCTTCGTACGAAGTGCCCGCGATATTATAGAACTCAAACATCATATCACTGAGCAAAACGGCAAAGCAAAGGTGATCGCAAAAATTGAAAAGCCGGAAGCGCTCGATTGTATTGATGATATCATTATGGAAACCGATGGTGTCATGGTGGCTAGAGGGGATTTGGGGGTAGAGGTTCCTTATCAAAGGGTCCCACTGATTCAAAAGATGTTGATTGAAAAGTGCATTTCTCATGCAAAACCTGTTATTGTTGCTACCCAAATGATGGAATCCATGATTACCAACATGACGCCATCAAGGGCTGAGGTAAACGATGTAGCTAATGCCGTTTTGGATGGAACCGATGCAGTTATGCTTTCGGGAGAAACTTCCATGGGTAAGTATCCAGTAGAAGTAATTCAAACGATATCGAACATCATAGAAGAAGTAGAAAAAAGTCCAGACCTATACCACAAGGAAGAAATTCCCGATGTAAAAAATGAACGGTTTATCTCGGATTCTATTTGTTTTAATGCCTGCCGGCTTGCCCAACGCGTGGAAGCCAAAGCAATCATTACGATGTCCTTTTCTGGATACACCGCTTACAAAATATCTTCCCAAAGGCCCGATACTGCTATTTACGTGTTTACAAGCAATCGAAGTATTTTGTCTCAATTAAATCTTCTTTGGGGCGTAAAGGCGTTTTACTATGATAAGCAAATTAGTACCGATCACACGATAGCTGATATTAAGTACATTATGAAATCGCAAGGATATTTAAACGCAGGAGATCTTGTAATAAATATTGCCTCTATTCCTTTGGAGGACTTGGGGGGATCGAATATGTTAAAACTTAGCTACGTCGACTAACATTTTTTGAATTTCCTTGTTGGTAATGGTTGTATATTTGCACCATAAAATTCTTCTATGTCTGACTTCATTGCGCGACACCTTGGACCAAACGGAACAGAAGTGTCTGAAATGCTAAATAAAATTGGGGTTTCATCCCTTGACGAACTCATTGATAAAACCATTCCTCCTGCTATACGCCTGAATAGAGAATTAAACGTTAATACAGGCATTAGCGAGGCGGAGTATTTAAAGCATATACAGGCCATCGGAAAACAAAACAAGGTGCTTAAATCCTTCATTGGACTTGGTTATCATGAGACCCTTGTTCCTTCTGTAATTCTCCGAAATGTATTAGAAAACCCAGGATGGTATACGGCATACACCCCCTATCAGGCTGAAATAGCACAAGGCAGGTTAGAGGCCCTCTTGAATTTCCAAACCATGGTTTTAGATCTAACCGGTATGGAGGTAGCAAATGCCTCGTTGTTGGATGAGGGTACGGCCGCCGCAGAGGCGATGATTATGTTTTATAATTCGAGATCGCGTGACGAGGTAGCCTCGGGGAAGAATACGTTTCTTGTGCATGAAAACATTTATCCTCAGACCTTAGATGTGGTTTCAGGCCGCGCAAAAAATTTAAACATCAACCTTCGCACTTTCCAAGAAATTGATGCCTCAACCGTAGATGGGTGTTTTGGAGCCCTCATGCAATACCCAGATGCCAAGGGAGAAATTATAAACCTGGAAGGAATGCTTAATTCCTTGAAGGAAGCTCAGCTTCAGGTTGCCGTTTGTAGCGATTTAATGGCCCTCGCCCTGTTAAAAGCTCCGGGTGAAATGGGTGCAGATGTCGTGCTTGGAAATTCACAACGATTTGGCGTGCCGATGGGGTATGGTGGGCCACATGCGGCCTTTTTTGCCTCGAAAGAAAAATACAAACGTACCCTGCCTGGAAGAATTATTGGTGTTTCTAAGGATGCAGATGATAACATCGCGCTTCGTATGGCACTGCAAACAAGGGAGCAACACATCAAACGAGACAAAGCAACCTCCAATATCTGCACTGCTCAAGCCTTACTTGCCGTCATGGCTGGTATGTATGCGGTTTACCATGGGCCTGAAGGAATTAGGAGAATTGCTTCTCATGTCCACGAGCTGGCCTGCGCAACGACCCAAGGATTACTCGAAAAAGGATATGAAGTACATACAACGGCGCTTTTTGATACGGTTCATATTACCCATGTCGATAGTTTGAAAATTTTAAAAACTGCCGAGGCAAAAGGGTTAAATTTTTATGCGCCAAATGAACACGCAATTCAAATTACCTTTGGCGAACCACATAGCCACGAGGATGTGGCATTAATCCTTTCACTCTTCGAACATAGAGGTACTGGAGTGGTCAAGGAGGTAGGTATTCCAACGCATTTGCGACGTACAGAGCCCATACTCACACACCCAATATTTCAGGCACATCATTCAGAATCAAAGATGATGCGTTATCTTAAATCCCTTGAAAATAAGGATCTCTCTCTCGTACACAGCATGATTCCTTTGGGGTCTTGCACCATGAAATTGAATGCAGCCAGTGAACTCATCCCAATAACCAATCCAGACTTTGCCAATATGCACCCATTTGCTCCGAAGCACCAGGCGGAGGGTTACCATACCTTTATGGAGGAGTTGGCCAAGGACCTTTGCGAATGTACAGGTTTCGCCGGTGTATCTTTACAGCCAAATTCAGGAGCGCAGGGAGAATATGCTGGACTTATGGTAATCAAGGCATATCATGAGGCGAATGGTGATTTCCAACGAAAAAAAATCATTATTCCATCCAGTGCCCATGGAACAAATCCGGCCTCCGCAGTGATGGCGGGATTCGAAGTAATTGTAACGGGTTGTGATGAACACGGCAACATTGACATTACAGAATTAGCTCAGGTGGCGGAGACCATCGGTGATGAATTAGCCGGTATTATGGTAACCTATCCTTCTACCCACGGGGTTTACGAAGAAGGGATTCGAGACATTACGTCCATTGTTCATGCCCATGGCGGGCAAGTATACATGGACGGCGCGAACATGAATGCACAAGTAGGACTTACGAATCCTGGGAATATTGGAGCAGATGTATGCCATTTAAATTTACATAAAACCTTTGCTATCCCTCACGGAGGTGGTGGTCCAGGAATGGGCCCCATTGGTGTTGCAGCGCATTTGGTTCCATTCTTGCCTGGAAATCCTTTACATCCCACTGGAGGAGACCAAGCCATTAATGCGATTTCCTCCGCCCCCTATGGAAGTGCGTTAATTTTATTGATTTCTTACGGATACATCAAAATGTTAGGGTTTAAAGGCCTTCGGGAAGCTACTGAAATCGCCATAGTCAATGCAAACTACATTGCTTCCTGCCTTAAAGGGCATTACCCAATATTGTATACAGGAGCTCACGGAACAGTTGCTCATGAGTTGATTTTAGATTGTAGAGAATTTAAAAAGAATGCGGAGGTTGAAGTTGCGGATATAGCTAAACGATTGATCGATTTTGGGTTTCATGCACCGACTGTTTCTTTCCCAGTAGCAGGAACCTTGATGATTGAACCAACGGAATCCGAGGACAAGGAAGAATTAGACCGTTTTATTGAAGCAATGATTAAGATTCGGCAAGAAATTGCTGCCATAGAAGCAGGAACCTATCCAAAAGACAACAATTTACTTAAAAACGCACCCCATACTGCTGCGTGTTTAATTCAAGGAACTTGGGAATATCCCTACACCCCTTCCGAGGCGGCATACCCCCTTCCCTATTTGATTAAAAACAAATATTGGGCGCCTGTACGAAGGGTTGACAACGCATATGGAGACCGAAATTTAGTATGTGCTTGTCCCAGCATTGAATCGTATATAACGGCATAATGAGCATTGATATCCTTGCTTTTGGTGCCCATCCTGACGACGTTGAAATCTCTTGTGGAGGGACCTTGTTACATTACCGAAACGAAGGAAAAAAAATAGTTGTTGTCGATTTAACGCAAGGGGAATTGGGCACGCGTGGAAATGCCGCCCTACGTATGCAAGAATGCAAGGCTTCCTCTACTAAACTAAACTTATTGGATCGCGTCAATCTTGGAATGGCGGATGGTTTTTTTGAAGAGAACGATCATAATTTAGGCCTAATCATTAAAGAAATTAGACATTTTAAACCGCGCTTAATTCTGGCTAATTCCGTAAGCGATCGCCACCCCGATCATGGGCGTGCTGCTTCCTTGGTGGCACGTGCCGCCTTTTTATCGGGTTTACCTAAAATAGAAACCGAACGGAATGGAGAGAAGCAAGAGGCGTACCGTGCACCCCAGCTATTACATTATATACAAGATAGGTATATTACTCCGGACGTCGTATTCGATGTAACACCTTTTGCCGAGGAAAAGATTGCCCTTATTAAGTGCTTTTCATCGCAATTCTATGATCCAGAATCAGAGGAGCCTGAAACTCCGATTTCAAACGAACATTTCTTTGCATTTATTAAGGGTAGGATGCTGCAATTTGGCAGACCTATTGGTGTGCCTTATGCGGAAGGGTTTACGTCGGATCGAACCCTTGGAGTAAAGGATTTATTGGATTTACGCTAATACATCCACAAGGCACCAACCATTCCTGCGATAACACTGGAAAGCTTTAGCACATTGAACTTATGGTTTTCTGACGTTTCGAAGATAATCGTTGTGGAAATATGGAGAAACATTCCGATAACGATCCCGAGAATTACGGGAACACTAATACCCGTGTTTTCCATAGGAACCTTGAGACCGATGAATAGACCCATTGGCGTCATTATTCCAAAGAGTAATAAAACAATCCAAGCCATTCTTTTGCTCAAAGAGGTACTTAATAATAGCGTCATTAAAGCAATTGCCACCGGAATCTGATGAAAAACGATTCCCCAAAACAAAGACATTTTATGATCATGATCGTGTAGATGGTGCAGGTGCTCCACATCGTTACCTAATGGAATTCCTTCAATAATGGAATGAATGGAAAGGGAAATAAATAAAGCCCAAGGCATGGCCTGGCCTTTGTGAACGTGTACATGTCCATGTTCAATACCCCCGGAAAAATACTCCATAATCAGCTGTATCAAAAAGCCTATTAAAATGTAAATGCCAATGTTGGAGGTTCCACCAGCATAGAGTTCTGGAAGAAGGTGTTCGAATACAATGGCCAAGAGAAATCCCCCGCTGAAAGCCAATGATAATTTAATAAACTGAGCTTTATTGTTGGCCTGAAGCAAATGAACGAAGCCACCACCTGCCACAACGACAAGCAATAACACTAAAACCATGGTGAGCGGATTCATTTCTTTTGGGCAATTAGGATAAGACGAGGGGATTGACTGCTATGAAAAGCTTTCAACCCATAATCGCCAAAGGTATGCAGAATATTGAAATCCGCTTTTAATAAGCGCTTAAAATCATCCAAGTACAACAACTGAACTTGCTCCTGAAATTGATATTGTTGGCCTTGATCGGTGAACTCTATGCTTTTTATCACCTTACCCTCGGAAATATCGCGGCGAATTTTAAAGGTAATTTCTCCTCTTAAAATGTCTTCTGAATGGATGAGGGTATCTCGAACCCTTTCAGCATTTAAAAAATCAATGACAAACAACCCTTCCGGTTTCAACATCTCACTCACCGCCTTGATCACACGTAGATTATCATCTGGTGAATCAAAATACCCAAAACTTGTAAAAAGATTAAAAACGGCACAAAAGGAATGCCCAGTCAAAGGCTCACGCATATCGTGAACTTCAAAATGTAACCCCTTCTTGGATGATTCATTGGCAAAGGAAATGCTTTGAGGGGATAAATCCGTGCCTAAAACGTCCATCCCAAGGGAATGCAGTGTTCGAGAATGCCTTCCTTTTCCGCAGGCTAAGTCCAAAACGCTTGACCCTTGAGGAAGGCCCATGGTGTGAACCAATTGATGGATAAAGGATTGTGCCTCTGTCTCATCTCTATGGTTGTACAAAAGATGGTAAAAGGGGGTATCAAACCAAGAGGCAAACCATTCTTTTTTTTCCATGGGGTAAAGATAGGAAAAGCCAAGCGAAGATTGCTTACCTTCGGGATATGAAACGCATAGGCCTTACGGGTGGAATTGGTTCAGGGAAAAGCTTTGTAGCAGAAGTTCTCTCAAAAATGGGTTACCCTGTTTATTATTCTGATGACCGAGCCAAAGTACTAACCGCTGAAAATCTCGCAATAAGGGAAGGCTTAATAAGCCGTTTTGGTGTTTCTATTTTCGATCAAAAAGGGCTAAATAAAAAAGCTTTGGCTGCAGAAATTTTTCATTCGGAGGAGAGCCGATTGTACGTTAACGAAATTATTCATCCAGTAGTGAGAGCGGACTTTCAAGAGTGGAGTACGCAACAAAGCGCGGCGCTGGTGTTTAATGAATCAGCCCTTCACTTTGAGACAGGAGCCTTTCGAAGGCTTGATTACACCTTACTCATTACAGCTCCAATGGACTTAAGAGTGCATAGGGTGATAGCACGAGAAGGGTGCACCAAGGCCGAGGTATTGGCACGAATGCAAAGCCAGTGGAGCGATAATCGGAAAAAAGAAAATGCAGATTACGTTATTATTAACGACGAAAAAAGACCATTACTACATCAAATTGAAAACGCAATCGAAATGTTCCTCTTGAGTAAAAACTAAAGGTTAATCGTATTGAAAATTAAAGGTTACCCCAAACGTCAGTGGATAAACCAATCCCGTAGCCTCCTTTTTGAACAAAGGGGTTAGGTTGTAATTCGCAAACAATCCATAATGATCGAATCCTGTTCTTACGGTAGCGTAGGCACCTAAACGTGCCATTTGAAACCGACCATTAACCTGATGTTGAAAACGATCCCCATTGGATAATTTACCTGCGGTTTCCCAGGATCTACCAAAATTGAAATATCCCACAGCACCCAAATCGAGGTAAAAACTGTTTTTGGTTTCTTTCTTAGAACAAACTTCGATCAAAAGTGGAACGGTGAAGGTCACGAAATTCAAATTGTTACGACGGTACTCGAAGGTATTGTTAATCACGGCAAAAACCGTATCAGGACCCGCACCTGAGGAATTTACGCCTGTAGTATGTACAGGATCGTACTGATTCATGGCAATAGAATTAACATTAAATCCAAGTCCTGTGGTTAGACCCAAAAATTGTTTTGCAAGGGGTAATTTATACTCAAACAGGTTAAAAGCATAAGTACTCAGATTAATTTGGGTGGCATTCCAATATGGATAAAGGGATTGATTATCGTTTAGTAAGGTTCCCATTCCAATATCGAATCCCGCCCAATGCGCATCATATTTGGATTCTCCCTCAGAATCTTCTTCAGTTGCCTCCACCGTTGGAGGAGCCTCCACGGGCCATTCTTCGTTGTCGTATAGTTCTATCATACTAAATTGCAAGGGCAACAAGACCTCTTCTGTACCTGATGGACAAGTCCCATCCCAGGACCAAACGATTAGTTTTGACAAGCGAAGTGCCTCTTGGTCCAACATCGGATGGAGGCCCAAGCCTATCTGATGATTGCTCGTATTTCCTTCTTTATCGACGTTCATCTTGACGATAACCAACCCTTCAACGGCCATGTCGATGCATTCGGCTGGATACTTTAAATTTTTCATTAAGAACTCATCCATTCCTAATTCCCCTTCGGAAAACGAAACACAGCCCTTGTTGAGGCTAACAACTGAAACGGATTGTGCAAAGGTAAAACCAGTCAAAAGAAAAGACATTAATAGGGCGGATAATACGTACTTCATAGTTATTGATTTGGGTAAAAATACAAATTAAACCGACAGCAACAACCGAAGCATAAAATTTCGTCCTGCTTGAGGATAGAAGAATCGTTCCGTGGTTTTATTCCCTCCATATTGATAGGCAAAAGCATATCCGTTGTTTGCATACCTCTGGTTAAAGAGGTTATTAACAACTGCAGATACCTCTACGTGGAAGCGGTCCTTGGACTTAAATTCAGACTTTATCCCCAAGGAAGAATAATGGAAGGAAGGTAATTCGCTAAATTCAATGTTATCCATGTACTGCTTGCTTACCCATTTGGTATTCCAATCCAAAGTTAAATGCCAAGTTGGGATTGCATAGGAAAATCCAAAGGCAGCAATCAGGTTGGGAGAAAAGGAAAGGGTTGTATTGTTGTAGAATGTTGGCTCTTGAACAAAGTATGGCAATGAATCTAAGTATACATCTAAGTAGTCCGTGTAATTTAATGCCTGATTTCTACTGAGGGTGGTATTTCCATGCAAAATCAGATTCGAACAAGGCTTTAGCAATGCCTCAACCTCAATCCCCTGCCGATAGCTTTCTTTAACATTCGTGCGCGTATAGCCCCCAACATCATTGATTTGACCTGTTAAAACAAGTTGATTGTCAAAATTCATGTGGTAAAGGTTGACTTTTAACATGGCTTTTTTTACTTCCCAAGTATAACCCAGTTCAAGATCTAATAGGGTTTCATGTTTAGGACGACTGCTTGGAGTAGATTCTCTAAAGTCCCGGCGTACAGGCTCACGGTTGCTGCGCGCAATGGATGCATACCCCTTATGGTCGTCGTGGAAGGAATAGTAAAGCGAAAATTTCGGATTTAAAAAATGAAAATCGACCGTTTGTGTAACATCCTTTAAAACACCTGAAACAAAATCTAGGCCTAGGAAGGAATAGTGGACAAAGCGGTACTGTAGGTCTGCAATGGCTTTAAGGTTTTTCCATTGTTTTTGGAGTTTTATAAAATGGCTCCATTCCTTTTTATTTCCCTGCTCGTCGTAATACCGATCTCCCAATGCAGCATCCGACGCAAACTTTGCCCAAATAACCTCTCCAAAATGGGCGCCTTGATAGGAATTTAATGCACCTCCAGTATTGATTTGCCAAGATTTTCCCTGGTACGCTAACGAATAAACGGACCCAATAAAATGGTTGTCCAACCACCGTCTACGAATTAAGTCAGTTTGGGTGATGGTATCGCCCCCTATGGTAACAGGACTCATTTGATAGGTGGAAAAGTCCTCTGAGGCGCGATACTCTTCATAGAATCCCCGGCCATAGGTATAATGCCCAGAAACATTAAATACCCATCGGGAATCCTTAAATCGGTGGGTTAGATGAAGCTGGTAATTGTCCTGTTGGTAATGATCTACTTGGTTTTTATAGGTATAGTAATTATAGGTTCTACCGGAGTTCAAAAGGTTAAGTCGTTCTAAATCCGACAAGCCGTTGCGATCTGCGTAAGCATTGCGATCCTCCTCGGTACCAAACAAAACGCATTCGGGAGTACCATACCAGGATTGGTACGTAATTTCTTTTCCACTAAAGGCTACGCCCTTTAAGAGGGTTTGTTTTCCAATCCACCCAGCACTCAAGTACCATGAACTTAGGTTAGAGGTGGCCCGATCAATGTACCCATCAGAACCAATGCGGGATAAGCGAGTTTCTACAAAAAACTTTTTATTGATCAAACCAGTATGGGCTTGTATTGATGTTTTAAACGAATTGAACGATCCGTAACTTACGTCCATTTTGCTGACTGCTTTTTCCTGAATGTCGTTGGTTTTTATGTTTAGCGATGCGCCAAATGCGGCCGCTCCATGGGTTGAGGAACTTACCCCTCGTTGGAAATCGATTGCTTGGGTAGAAGAAACTAAATCGGGCATGTTAACCCAATAAACATCGTGCGATTCGGGATCGTTTACAGGAATCCCATTGATGGTGACATTTAGTCGGGAGGCATCGATTCCACGCACGCGAATACCGCTATAACCTATCCCTGTTCCAGCATCTGAGGTGGTAACAACGGAAGGAAGCTTGTCTAACATAAAAGGAATATCTTGTCCATAATTTACCTTATCAAGAAATTCCTTATTTATTTTAACGTGGTTGGTGGCCTCTTGTGCGGGTCGAATGCTCATGCAAACAATTTCATCCAAGGTTCGCGAATTGTAGTATAGCACAAATCGTACGGTATCTTTTGCCGGTGAAGGCATGGATTTTTGCTCATTGCTCGGTTTGAATTGATAGGTTATAGAACCGAATCCAGGGTGATTAATGCTAATGGTTTCAGAAGAACTAACCTCTTCCATACGGAATACCCCTAAAGGGTTGGTGCTTAAAACTCTTCCATCACTACGAAGAATATTAACCCCACTCAGGGGTCTATAATTTTCATCGGTTACTTTTCCCACCAATACGGTCTGTGACTGAGCCGCAGTGGCTAGGAACAGTAGAAAAATCAAAACCTTTTCTTTCATAATAAAAACCTATTATGACAAGTCAAGGGGCAAAACTTGTGCGTGATTAAAAACCTCCTCCCGTCGCAGGCATTACCCTGATCCGGTACAATGGGTGTAATCTCAGCCTTTCGGCACCCCTTAGAGAACGGTACAAAACTAATAAGAAAACAAGCTACTTCAACAAAAGTTTTGCAATCTGTACCGCATTAGTAGCTGCACCTTTGCGAAGGTTATCTGCTACTATCCACAAATTCAATGCATTTGGTCGCGTAAAATCCCTTCGAATACGGCCAACAAAAACGGCATCCTTTCCTTCGGCAAATTTTGGCATCGGATATTCGAAAGCCTCTAAAGTATCCTGAACGAGGATTCCCGGCGTGTTCTCAAGAATCGAACGCACGGCACTCGGCTCAAATTCTGAATTAAATTCAATATTAACCGCTTCGGAATGCCCCCCAACCACCGGAACCCGCACGGCAGTGGCAACTACATCAATGGAAGGATCTAAAATTTTCTTGGTCTCATTGGTGAGTTTCATTTCCTCTTTGGTGTATCCATTTTCTAAGAAACTATCGCACTGGGGGATACAATTTTTGTCGATGGGATAGTGATACGCCATTTCGCCAGAAATTCCTGCACGCTCATTTTCCATTTGCTGGACGGCCTTAACACCAGTACCCGTAATGCTCTGATAGGTGGAAACAATGACGCGCTTAACCCCAAATTGTTTATGTAAAGGTGCCAATACCATCACCAATTGAATGGTACTGCAATTGGGGTTGGCAATAATTAAATCCTCAGAGGTCAGTTGATTCCCGTTGATTTCAGGGACTACCAATTTTTTGGTAGGGTCCATGCGCCAAGCCGATGAATTATCAATAACGACCGTTCCCATTGCCGCAAACTTAGGGGCCCATTCCAACGAGGTATCTCCTCCAGCAGAAAAAATGGCTAAATCCAACTTCAAGTCAACGGCCGTTTGCAGTCCAATGACGGGATACGATTTGCCGTTGAAAATCACCTGCTTGCCAACGGATTGTTCTGAAGCGACAGGGTAAAACTCCGTTACAGGAAACGCTTGTTCTTCCAAAACCTTTAACATTACATTGCCCACCATTCCGGTGGCACCAACTACAGCAATTCGCATAGTATTAACGTTTTTATAATTAAATATGTGGGTTTTTCTGCCCGTAAAGTTATACATTTGAAACATCATACAGCCCTTCGGATGACCTTACGCAACATTTTCATACCGCTTTTCTTTCTCATTTCACTTCCCTTTAATGGGCAACTATTGGATACCTTCAGCGATGGTGATTTCTCTCAAAACCCAACTTGGCAAGGCTCAACGGGAGATTTTATCGTTAATGCTGCCGGTGAATTACAATTAAATAGCCTACTTGCAGGTACTTCACAACTTAGCACACCTCATCTATTAGGAAATCTCACCAATAAGGAATGGCAAATTAAGGTTCGTCAATCCTTTTCCCCTTCCTCAAGCAACTTTGGAAAAGTGTTTCTAACGGCAGACAACGCCGACTTGAATTTGGCACAAAATGGTTATTATTTGCTTTTTGGGGAAACTGGGTCAACCGATGCCATTCGCCTTTTCAATTTGACCAATGGGGTGTCTACGCAAATTTGTGCTGGTCAGGACGGACAAATCGCTTCGAGTTGTAATGCAAGCATTAAAGTAAAACGTGATGCTGCAGGGCTTTGGTCTTTGTATGCAGATATTACAGGAGGTACAAATTACAGCCTGCTTTCATCCGGTTCGGATGCCTCAACCTTATTGGGAACACATTTCGGCGTTTTGTGTACCTACACCATCAGTAATGCAACCAAATTTTATTTTGATAACGTTTATGTTGGCCCAGAAATATTGGATACAACGCCTCCCGCTTTGTTGAGTATAAGCCCCATTTCAATAACGCAACTCGATGCACTATTCAATGAACCCGTGACAGCCATAAGTGCACA
The DNA here is from genome assembly GCA_903823565.1 of uncultured Flavobacteriales bacterium. Taxonomy (GTDB): domain Bacteria; phylum Bacteroidota; class Bacteroidia; order Flavobacteriales_D; family Crocinitomicaceae; genus UBA952. The sequence goes on along the minus strand of CAIJTF010000080.1, from coordinate 950 downwards.
AAATATCATTAATTATTCCTTCAATCCCAGTTTACAAATTAGTAATTTAATTCAAGATGCAATCAACACTTCCTTGATTCACATTAGCTTGTCGACCGTTTTAACCAATGGAATGACCTATACCGCAACAGCGAATAACATCACCGATTTAAGTGGAAATACCTCAGGAGCTACCTCCGTGAATTTTCAATATTTAGTTTCTGATAGTGCCGTGAAAGGAGACCTTCTGATCACGGAGTTTTTTCCGGATCCGAGTCCTGTGATTGGGTTACCTGCCGTTGAGTACATCGAAATATATAATGCCAGTGCAGGTAAAATCTTTGATTTGACAGGGTACCACATCACCGATGGGCCGGCAAATGGATTAATCACTTCAGGGTGGATTTTACCCGGAGAATACAAGGTATTAACGGCCACAGCGAATATTCCCTTGTTTACTACGACTACGGCCTTAGGCGTAACCAGCTTTCCTTCGTTGAACAACGCAGGAGATACTGTTATGCTTAAAAACCCAAGCGATTTCCCCTTAGATTTAGTGGTTTACACCGATGATTGGTATAAGGATCCGATAAAACAAGACGGTGGATACAGCTTAGAACTCATTAATCCGAATGATCCCTGTTCCGATGAAAATAATTGGACGGCTTCAACGGATGCCAGTGGGGGAACTCCTGGACAGGTGAATTCCGTGCATGACCTCACCCCCGATACGCAGGCTCCAAACTTAAGCTTATTGGTCGCATCAGCGCCCAACTATTTACAACTCTGGTTTGACGAAGGCATGGATTCAAGCAGTTTGGTAAATGCCATGTATCAATTTAGTCCGGGACTCAGTATAGGTATGATCTATGCCAACGGGCCGTACACCAACACGGTAATTCTACAGTTTTCTCAAGCCTTGACTCCGTCGCAAATTTATACCCTGACGCTGGAAAACGCTGCGGATTGTT